>JBGPVC010000054.1:0-16590 GCA_041491485.1 Candidatus Limnocylindria bacterium | reverse complement strand
CGCAGCGTGACCTATTCGATGGGCGTCTCGCTCGACGGCTACATCGTCGGGCCGGACGGCGACATCACCGCGCCGCCGCCCGACGCGGAGATCTGGCGATTGGTCACCGACGAGATACGAGAGGTCGGCGTCCACCTGATGGGACGACGGCTGTACGAGACGATGCTGTACTGGGAGACCGCCGACCAGGATCCATCGCTCGACGACTCAGAGATCGAGTGGACTGCACTGTGGAAGCCGCTCCCAAAGGTGGTGTTCTCAACCACGCTGTCGGCGGTGCAGGGCAATGCTCGCCTGGCCTCAGGCGGCCTAACGGAGGAGATCGAGCGGTTGCGAGCCGAGCCGGGGGAGGGCGACATCGCGATCGGCGGCGCGACGCTGGCCGCCGAGGCGGCCGCGTTGGGTCTGATCGACGAGTACCGGGCCAGGGTCTACCCGGTGCTGGTCGGCGGTGGCATTCCGTTCTTTCCCCAGCGCGAGCGCCGGGTGGATCTCGAACTCGTCGAGACCCGCACCTTCAGCTCGAGCGTCGTCTACCTCCGCTACCGCGTGGCGCCCTAGCCGGATCGTCCGCCGGGCCGCGGACGGCCGCTTGGTCCTTTCGCCGCGCTCGCCAACCTGTCCATAAACGGAAACCAAGGGAGCACCAACCATGTCACTCGCCCGAGTCCAGTTCTTCTCCATCTCGCTCGACGGTTTCGGCACCGGCGAAGGTCTGAGCCGCGACGCACCGTTCGGCCACGCCGGTGACAGGCTCCACGAATGGGTGTTCGTCACCCGATGGTGGCACGAGACGGTCGGTGAGCCCGGCGGCACCCGCGGCGTCGACGATTCCTTCCTGCGGCAGTTCGCTCTCGGGATCGGCGCCGAGATCATGGGTGCCGGGAAGTTCGGCTATCCAGGGTGGCACGAGGATCCCGACTGGAAGGGCTGGTGGGGTCCCAACCCGCCGTTCCATACCCCGGTCTTCGTCCTCACGCATCACCCGCGCCCATCGATCGAGATGGAAGGCGGGACGTCGTTCCACTTCATCGACGCTTCGCCTGCCGAGGCGCTCGAGACGGCCCGCCAGGCTGCCGGCGGCCAGGACGTACGGCTTGGCGGCGGTCCAACCATGATCCGCGACTTCCTTGCGGCCGGGCTGGTCGACCACATGAACATCGTGGTGGTCCCGATCCTGCTGGGCCGGGGCGTACGCCTCTGGGACGGGCTGGAGGGCATCGAGAAGGACTTCGAGATCGAAGCCACCTCATCGCCCAGCGGAGTGACGCATGTGACGTTCACCCGCCCAGGTGGCTGAACCACTCGGTTGGCGTCAGCGACTCGAGCAACTGGAGGCTCGCGGCCCGGACCGCGCGCAGGACTTCGAGCGACGACTCGATGGGGCGGTCGTAGTGGAGCCGGCGGGCGAACTCCTCCTCGTCGTAGTCGAGAAGGAGTGGGTTGTCCTCCGCAATCAGGCGGCGGAGGCGGATGTAGGCCGTGGTCTCGCTGGCGGCCAGGTGGTGCGCCACCTCACGCGCGCTCCAGTCGCTGCCCGGCGGCCGCCGGTCGAGATCATCACTTGTGACCCCGTCGAGTGCGTCCTGCACGTCCTGGAACCCCGTCCGAAATCGTTCGAGCTGAGCTTGTCGATCCATTTCGGGAGGGTAGACGACGATGCCCATCCAGGCGACTAGCGCGCCGCCGCTCGGAGCTCCGCCAGATACGGGCCAAAACGGGCCCAGTCGATCGGCTCGCCATACGGTGCCGGCTCCCCGGAGAGTCGCTCCTGAGTCAGCCCTGGAAGGCGGACGGCGCGCGGGCCGGCTGCGAGCGCCAGCCGCCCATCGAGCGTCAGCAACCGGGCATCCTCCGTCTCTGCCAGGGCGAGGTAGGCGGCGTCGTAGGCAGACAACCCGAATCGCGCCTGCAGATCCAGCGTAACCAGCAACAACGGGCGATCGATACGGATCGATCGCAGCCCGAAGTCATCGACGTCGCGGAGCTGCTCCACGGCCTCGGCGGGCGTCACGCCGTATCTGCGGATCAGGACGTTCGCGACCTCGAGCCAGAAGTCGTCCGGCACCACGCGGTCGCCTCGTCCGGCTGCCGTCTCGCGAAGTACGGCGAGCAGGTTCGGTCTCGTCGGCTCGCGACGAATGATCGCGATCGCGACGGAGGCATCGAGGACGATCGGCGAGTCGCTCACGACGTCTCACCGCGGTCACGCGCATCCCGTTCGTCGCGATCCATTCGGACTGCCGTCGCTGCATCGGGCGGATCCGGGACGCGATCGCGAATTCGGTCCCCGAATGCCGCGAGCCGTTCGAACGCGGCGTCCATGCGCCTGAGCCGCTCCTCAGCATCCTCATCGAGGCGGTTGCCGTCCTCGACCGACACGAGCATCGCCATCGGCCGGTGGTCGCGCTCGATCACGAAGCGCTCGCCGGCCGAGGCCTCATCCAGGATCCGGCCGAGGGATCGCCTGAGGTCGAGCGGCGTGATCGTTCTCATAGGTCGCCATCATAGCGTGCCATGATAGTCCGTGGAAGGATCGTCGCCGCCGTTCACGGTGTGCGCCGAGCGGTAGGTCGTCCGGCGCGGGAGCGATAGCGCCGGCGACGCGACCTGGGGTCCGCGCGCGAGCGCGTGCCGGCCCTCGTCGTCGCCGCCTATCATCCACGCCAGCATGTCGATCAGCGAAGCCGTCGCCCAGGCGAGCGCGTACCTCGCGGAGCACCCCGACGAGGCGCGTTACCGCGACTCGGCAGCCATCGCCCGGCTCACGGACGGTCTCAGGGTCAAGGTGTCGGGGCCGGGCGGCGAATCGCTCACGACCGACATGCCCCGCGGGATCGGCGGCACCGCGAGTGCGCCGAGCCCTGGCTGGTACTTCCGAGCCGCGGCGGCCGCCTGCATTGCCACGCTGATCGGCATCCGTGCCGGCATGCTCGGGGCCTCGCTGACGCCGGGATCAGTCGAGGTCAGCGTCGACAGCGAATCCGACGATCGGGGCATCCTTGGCCTGGACGATGAAATCCCGGCTGGGGCCCTGTCCCTTCGGATCGCCGTCTCGGTCGCCCAACAAGGTCTCGAACGCGAGCAGATCGAGGCGATGGCGCGCTGGGCCGTCGATCACTGCCCGGTGACGGATACCACACGTCGGGCGGTCCCGATCGAGGTCGTCGTCAGGTAGCGGCGCTCGCTGCCCGGCAGGTGCTTGACGCCGACATCGACCAGCCGTTCGATCTCGCTACGAAGTCAAGGCACTTCCGCGGTCATCTTCAGATTCTTTTCATGAAGTCGCCACGCCATCAGGCCTCCGTGCGCCCATCGTCTCCGCAACGACCCGACGCGGTCGACAGGAAGAGGGGTCTCGGATGGACAGCAGCGGACGAATGGTCATCGCGCTCAGTCGGCAGTACCGAGAGGACGACTGGCGGCAGGCGGATGCATGGCGGCGTGCGTCCAGCGAATCACCACAGGCACGACCTGTCTCCACTTCCAAGCGACTGCTGCTCCTGCTTGGCGCGGCAATCCTGGCGCTGATCGCCTTCGTCCCGTCGGTCGCGGCCTCACCGCGCAGTGGCGACCTGCAGATCACCAAGGAATGCTCGGAGTACACCGGCCAGGCCGGATCGTTCTGCACGTTCGTGTCATCCAACATCAGGGCGATCCCGGCGGGCGCCCGGATCTATTACGCCTCGGCGGCCGGGGCCACCTCGCTCGACACGGACGTCACCATCGTCGCCGGGCCCGGCAACATCGCGACCGGTCACTGCACGCTCGACTTCTTGGCCCTTCCCGGGCGGTGCACCTTCTCCGGCGGGACGGGCCAGTTCACGCATTTCCAGGCCTGGGCCGCGGTCTCCGTTGACGGGAGCGATCTTTGGCACTGGGACGGCGCCTTCAGCTTCAGCCCACGCGACTGAGCCGGTCCGCGCCGCACGACATCTCGAACAGACCAGGAGAGGAGACCAGAGCCGTGATCATCCAGGTCGTCAACTTCAACCTCAAGGACCTCAGCGACGCCGAATATCGGAGCGCTTGCGACGAGTTCGCTCCCGTGCTCGCGCAGGTGTCCGGCCTCATCTCGAAGGTCTGGTTGGCCGACGAGGCATCGAACGCCTACGGCGGCGTCTACGCGTGGATCGACCAGCTGGCCATGGAGGCCTTCGCCCAGACGGACTTCTTCAAGGCGTTCGTGGCCAACCCGAACTTCGCGAACATCACGTCCGCTGTGTTCGGAACCCTGGAGGGACCCAGCCAGGTCACCAGGGCCCGATTCGCGGTCGCGGCGTGATTGACACGAAGCGCACACTCGCCCAATGACGCTGTCCGTCCGCCAGCTGATCGAGGAGCAGGCTGCTCACCTGGTCGGGCGCGACGCCGAGATGGCCGTGCTGCGCCAGGTGCTCGGCGAGGGCGGCCCGCTCGTCGTATTCGTTCATGGCATCGCCGGTGTCGGCAAGTCCACCCTTGTCGAGGCCTTCGGGGTCGAGGCGAGAGCCGCCGGAGCGACCGTGCTCCGCCTTGATGCTGGTGCCATCGAACCGACGCCTCGTGGGTTCCTCGCCGCGCTCGAAGCGAAGACTGGTGGCGACCTCAAGACCCCTGAGGACGCCGCGAAGCGGCTGGACCAGCTCGGCCCTCGGGTCGTCCTGCTCCTCGACACCTACGAGGTGCTTCGGCTGCTGGACTCCTGGCTGCGCCAGACGTTCCTGCCGGGCCTGTCGGATAACGTGCGGATCGTTCTTTCCGGGCGCGAACCACCCATGACCGGCTGGCCGAGCGATCTGGGCAGCCTGTTCAGCGGCATCCAGCTCGGAAACCTCCAGCACGCTGAAGCCGAAGACTTCCTGCGGCGGGCCGGCGTCGGCGATGACGACACCGAACGCATCTACCGGCTCGCGCGCGGTCACCCACTGTCGCTGCGCCTCGCCGCCTCGGCCCTGGCCGAGCGGCCCGGGGTCAGCCTCGAGGCCGTGACCGTCAAGGCGATCGTCGAGGGCCTGACCGAGCTCTATCTCGGCGTCCTGGACACGAAGACCCGTGAGGCGCTCGACGCAGCCTCCGTCGTGCGCCGGCCGACGCTGTCGCTCCTGGCGGCGATGCTGCCCGACACGGCGCCGCAGGACGCCTTCGATCGACTTCGCGGCCTGCCGTTCGTCGAGCTCAGCGACGATGGGCTTGTCGTTCACGACACGGTTCGCGAGGCGGTCGCGGCCCTGCTCCGCGCATCCGATCCGGGCCGCTCGAGGCGCTATCGCGCGGCGGCGTGGCGGCAGCTCCGCGACGAGGTGACACACGCCTCGAACCAGGAGATGTGGCGGTACACCGCCGACCTGCTTTACATCCTCCAGAACCCGATCGTGCGCGAGGCGTTCTTCCCGACCACGGACCACCTCTACTCTGCCGAGAACGCCAGGCCGTCCGATGGGCCGGCGATCGCGGCGATCATCGAGCGATATATGACGCCGTCGTCGGCCAGGGTCATGGCGACCTGGTGGCGCCTGGCGCCTGGCGCGTTCCGAGTCCTGCGCGACCGACTCGATTCAGTCGCCGGATTGTTCATCGTGTGCGAGATCGACAGCCTCAGCCATGCGCTTGTCCTCCAAGACCCGGTCCTCGCCGGCTGCTGGGATCACCTCAAGCGGAACCCAGTACCGCGAGGCCAGCGGGTGCTGTTCTTCCGGGCCTGGCTGTCGCGCGACGAGGGCGAGGCGCCATCCGCCGCGCAGGCCGCGTGCTGGCTCGACCTCAAGCGCTCGTACATGGACATGCGCCCGAACCTTCGTCGGATCTACACGGTCGTCAACGATATCGCGACCTACGGGCCGATGGTCGCGCCCCTTGGGTTTGTGGCGATCCCTGGCGAGCCCACCTTGTTCGACGGTGCGCCCTATTACGCCGCGGCGCTCGATTTCGGCCCACTGTCCATCGACGGGTGGCTGGCGAAGCTCGTCGCCGCGGAGCTCCAGATCGAGGACGACTCGATCCTCGACCTGGTCCAGCACCAGCTCGTGCTCGATGGGAAGCGTGTCGATCTCACGAAGCTCGAGTTCGACGTGATCAGCTATCTCCATCAGCACAAGGGGGAGGTCGTCGGCCGCGTCGATCTCCTGCGCGACGTGTGGGGCTACGAGGACGCCGGCGGCAGCAATGTGATCGAGGCCAACGTCCGCTCGCTCCGGCGCAAGCTCGGCGATCACGCCGCCGCGATCGAGACCGTTCGGGGTCTGGGGTACCGTTTCGGCGTCGCGGCAGGGTAAGACCGTGGCCCTGACGGTCCGCGAGCTGATCGATGAGCAGGCGGCGCGGCTGATCGGCCGTGAAGACGAGCTGGGCGTCTTGGGCCAGCTGCTAGGCGACTCAGGCCCGCTCGTGGTCTTTGTTCACGGCATCGCCGGCGTCGGCAAGTCGGCGCTCGCTCACGCCTTCGAGGTCGCAGCGCGTTCCGCCGGGGCGACCGTTCTCCGACTCGACTGCCGCTCCATCGAGCCGACCGAGCGCGGGTTCCTCGCAGCGCTCGAAACCAGGACGGGCGGCGAGCTGGCGACGGCCGAGGACGCCGCAGCCCGGCTGGCGACGCTCGGCTCGCGGGTCATCCTCGTGCTCGACACCTACGAGCTGCTTCGGCTGGCCGACGCCTGGCTGCGCCAGACGTTCCTCCCTGCCCTGTCGGACAACGTCCGGATCGTGCTCTCTGGGCGCGAGCCGCCCATGACCGGCTGGCCAAGCACGCTGGGCGAGCTGTTCGCCGACCTCCCGCTCGGCAACCTGCGGCGCGCGGAGGCCGAGGCCATCCTCAGGCAAGCCGGGGTCGACGACGACCGCACGGACCGCATCTACCGGATCGCGCGCGGACACCCGCTGTCCCTGCGGCTGGCAGCCTCGGCCATTGCCGGTCGACCGGATGTCAGCCTCGACGCCGTCACGGTACAGGCCATCGTCGAGGGCCTGACGGAGCTGTACCTGGGCGTCCTTGACGCGAAGACCCGCGAAGCACTCGATGCCGCGTCGGTCGTGCGCCGAACGACGTCGTCGCTCCTGGCGGCCATGCTCCCCGACATCGCCCCGCAGGACGCGTTCGATCGGCTGCGCGTCCTTCCGTTCGTCGAAGTCGGCGACGACGGGCTCGTCCTCCACGACACGGTTCGCGAGGCGACCGCGGCCCTGCTCCGATCGTCCGATCCGGATCGCTCCAGGCGGTATCGGGCCGCGGCCTGGCGGCAACTTCGCGACGAGGTCGCACGGGCATCAAACCACGAGATGTGGCGCTACACCGCGGATCTGCTGTACATCCTCCAGAACCCGATCGTTCGCGAGGCCTTCTTTCCGACGACCGATCACCGCTACTCCGTCGAGACAGCGAAGGCCGTGGACGGGCCGGCGATCGCCGCGATCGTCGGCGCGTACATGCCGCCAAGCTCCGCGCTCGTCATGGACGCCTGGTGGCGGCGCATGCCCGAGGCCTTCCGAGTGCTGCGCGACCGTCAGGACGCGGTCGCCGGCTTCTATCTGCTTTGCGAGATGGATCGGGCGAGTCACGGACTCGTCGAGGCGGATCCGATCCTCGCGCGTTGCTGGGCGCACCTCCGCAAGAACCCGGTGCCGCGTGGCCAGCGCGTGCTGTTCAGCCGGACGTGGCTGTCGCGCGACTTCGGCGAGGCGCCCTCACCCGTCCAGGCGGCGAGCTGGCTCGACACCAAGCGCCTGTTCATGGACATGCGCCCGAACCTTCGTCGGATCTACACGATCGTCCGGGACGTGGCGACGTTCGGCCCGATGGTGGCCCCGCTAGGCTTCACCATGCTCCCAGGCGAGCCGATCGAATTCGACGGCGTGCCGTATTACTCCACGCTGAACGACTTTGGCCCGTCGTCCATCGACGGCTGGCTCTCCCGCCTCGTCGCCGCGGAGCTGCAGATCGACGAGGACTCGATCCTCGATCTGCTGCAGCATCAGCTGGTCCTGGATGGCCGCCGGGTGGCCCTCACCAAGCTCGAGTTCGACGTGATCAGCTATCTCCACCAGCGGCGAGGCACCGTGGTAGAGCGGGCCGATCTCCTGCGCGACGTGTGGGGGTACGACTACGCCGGCGGTAGCAACGTGATCGAGGCCAACGTGCGGTCCCTCAGGCGGAAGCTCGGCGACCGCGCCGCGTCGATCGAGACCGTGCGAGGCCTGGGGTACCGATTCGGCGCGGCGGGCTAGTCCGGACTCGAGCTCCTATTTCCCGGGCGCGCGGTACGTCGGAGACAGCTTGACCACAGCGTCCACTTGCGCCGGTGTGAGCAGCTTCGTGGTCGAATTCGAGACCGCTCCGCTGGCGGCAACGGTCATCGCCACGGCGGCAGCGGCTTCGTCGTTGGGCAGGTCACAGATGATGAAGTAGCTGTCGTCGCCGAACGCGAAGTGGAACGACTCCAGGCTGCCGCCGACGCTCTTGGTCAGGGTCTCGACAACCTTCAGGCGGCTGGTGCCGCCCTCCTTCATGACGCCGCGGATCCCCTCGGTCGAGTACGAGCCATGGAATAGGTACTTGCCCATCGAAATCCCCTCCTCTGACCCCCGTCGCGGGCGCGGCGGATGGTGGACGGTGATCTTGGGCCGCATTTGGCCACTGGGCAATGGCCAGGCGAACGATTCTCATCTGCCGCGCCCCTTCAGAAGTCAACGCATCGGACTTGGCGCTCCAGACTCAGCCGCCCGTCGATGACGGAGCAAGCCGGACCCGAAGCCCGGACTTTCGAGCTTCGCGGGCTATCTCGGCGGCCATGGGAATACCGGTGAGATCCAGGCCGCGAGAGGGCGAGATGAACTCGACGCCGACGAGGTTCCCGTTAGCGTCATAGTCGATGATCCTCGCGTCATCGAGCTTCTCTTGGCGCGCAGACTCGGCCCCGGAGAATTGGAAGTAGGCGGTGTCGACGCGCCGGTCGACTTCGATCTTCACTCGTTCACCTGCGTGATCCACGCACTCACGACAGACCCGTCAAGGAGGTCGACGACGATCTCGACGACCTGGTCATCATATCGGCGCCATCGCACCTGTCGATCGGGGCCGTGGATTGCGCTGCTCAGGAACGATCCGTCGGGGTCGTTGTAGACCTCCGCGACAATAGCCTCCGGAATGCGGCGCTGGCGCATTCTGTGCCTTGCGTAGCCACTGATCCGCACCGCCCCGATCCTCGAGTGTGTCTGTCGGCGCCCTTGGGATCATGGCCATCGGCGATCTACCGAGCCTTACCGCCTGACTGTCACTCCCTGTCGAGCTCGCGTGCCAGCCGCTCCCCGCGCGACATCGTCGCCAGGTCGACGGCCTGGCGCGTGTACTCGATCAGCGTCGACTCCGGGATCGGCTCGCCAGGTCCGAACGTCACGAACCGGACCTTCTTGAGCCGGATCTCGGCGCCGCGGAGGATGCCCGCGGGATCGTCCATCCAGGCGCCATATTCGAACCCGAGGTGGACGTGCTCGGGCTCTGGCCAGACCATCGCGAAGTACCGGGTCCCCTTGCCCACCGGAACCTCGTAGCCGATCAGCCGCCAACCGATCCGGACGCGCTCGATCGCGTCGGGGACGGCTCGCCGGACGACGGCTCGGAGCCGCTCGGCACTCGCGCGGATGCCTGGCGAGTAGCCCTCGAGCAGCAGCTCGGGCGGGAAGGCATCGGCGCTCACAAGGGTCTCCATGATCCACGTTGTAGACGGAGATCCTGCCATCCCATGTCAGGAACGCCTGGCCACGAATGAGGAACGGGTGGTCAAGCCAAGACCGAGTTCCGCGCATGGGGGATGGGTCTGGTCGCCTTCGGACAGGTAGTCGAGCGCACCCGCATACTCCCGCCTACGCACAGGCAGCGACGGTCTACATCGAGGCATAGCGGACCCTCAAGGTCGTCCCATCAGATCTCGCCGGGAGGAAACCTGCCATGAAGGAGACGCCGAAGTCGGCGAAGAGCGCCACCGCGGTCGACAAGACGTCCACGCGATTCACGGCCGAGGAACGAGCCGCGATGAAGGAGCGCGCCAAGGAGTTGAGGGCGGACGCGCGCCGCGGCTCGCGTGCGGCTGACGTGGACACGGAGCAGGAGGTCCTCGCCAAGATCGCCGAGATGCCGGAGGCGGATCGCGTCATGGCGGAGCGGATCCACGCCATCGTCAAGGCCAGCGCGCCAAGCCTGTCGCCGAGGCTCTGGTACGGGATGCCCGCGTATGCCAAGGACGGCAAGGTCGTCTGCCACTTCCAGGATGCGCACAAGTTCAAGTCGCGGTACGCGACGTTCGGCTTCAGCGACCAGGCGAACCTCGACGACGGCGCCATGTGGCCGGTCGCCTTCGCGCTGACGAAGTTGACCGCCGCCGACGAGGCAAGGATCGGCGCGCTCGTGAAGAAAGCGGTGAGCTGAGGACTGAGCTCGCCACGGGGCCCGACTCAGGGTTCGATCGCGATCGAGTCGATGACCGCCTGGAGCTCCGCTTTCTGAGAGCCCGATGCCGCGAGCGACATCCCGGCGTCGATCACGATCGGCCCGCGGTCCATGTCGACGACCCAGAGCCGGTTGACCTCGCTCGGGCCGAGGGAGTACCTGACGTCGCCGTTCGTGGCGTCCCAGAGGATGAGCTGCCGGCCGTCGCACTCGGTGAAGTCGAGGCCGGTCGGGATCAGGACCTCGACATACCACGCCGGATAGCCCGCGATCGTCGTCTGCACCGGCTTGCTGGCGAGCGGCGCGATGCCCGAGTTCGAGAGCGGCGGGGTCCCCGGATCCTGGCCCCACCACGAGGAGAGGGCGACCGCCTGGCCTTCCGCCGTCCCCAGCAATGACGGATCGGCATACGCCGCGGCCGACCAGCGACACGGGAACGTGTAGACATGCCCGAGGCGCCACGCGCCGATCGACAGGGCCACCGGAGTCGTGGCTGGCCGGACGTACATGGCGTCGGTCAACCTGTCCCACCCGGTTGGCAAGACGACGGACACCCGAACCGGAACCGGGCCGGCGGGGAGGAGTCCGATCGTGCCCGCCTCGGCGGGGACGACGGCGTAGGTCGGGTGTGGCACCGCGGCCGAGTTGCGAGATGGCGGGCCGTTCGAAGGGGCGGCCGCGGGCGCAACCGCTTCGCCGCCGGGCGACGCTACAGGACCGGCTGCCGATGGCGGCGGCTCGATGCCCTGGGTCGGCGCACTCGTCGGAGGGGCGGCCTGCTTGGTGACGAGCGCGACCGCCAGGACGGCGAGGGCCGCGAGGGCGACCACGCCAGCGGCCCTGCGGCTGGGATGCGCGACCGCCTGAAGCGCCGTCCCCTCCGATGGGTCGTCCTCCATGCCATGTGCCTCCGGAGCAGGCCGCTAGACAGGCAGACCATATCCGGCTGGCAAACGGTTGTCGTGGCGCGCGCCAGTCCGCGCCTGTGGCTACGGCTGGTCGCCCTACGGGCAATTCGCGTACGGGGGCGGTCCGAACGTGATCGACCTGTTCTGGAGCTGGAGCCGGTAGTACGCCAGGTAGTAGTTGGTGTCGGCGTACGTGGGATCCGTGCCACCGTTGGGCCAGAACTGGTCCGCGCTGGTATCGGTCAGCGTCGCAGCGGGATCGCCCTGGAGGTTCTTCCAGGTGGCCTCGGTCACCGGCGTCAGGAACAATGACGGGTCGATGACCATTCGGCTGGTCTGGAACCAGCGAGGGCCTCGGACGCACAACGTCGGGGCGACATGCCAGCCCCAATTGACGAAGCACGATGGGTTGTTGCGCGTGTTGACGTGAAGCGAGCCGCGGATCCAGACCTTCTTCGGTGAGAGGCCCATGTTGATCATGAGCCGGCACATCTCATGTGCGCGCGCCCAGCACCCGTCGTCCGGATAGAGGAACGGAATGCACGGTGCCGGGACCGTCAGCGGGTTGCAGCTCGTGGCCGCCATCGCATCGAAGACCTGTTGGGCCCTGGTCGGCGAGATGCAGCGGAACCACCACCAGAACGGCCAGCAAATCCACCACCAGAGCCAGCGAAGGATCCTCAGGATCCAGTCGAGCGGCCAGATCAGCTGGATCGGCGGCTTTGGCCTGGGAGGGGGAAATGGGGGCAGCGGCGGGCCGTCCGGGGTGGGCGTGAACGCGCGGACGTCGATGATGTTGTGGGCGTCGTCCTCGGTCACGAGGACCGGTCTGTGGTCCTCGAGCGAGCTCCGGAGCTGACCCTCGAGGTCGGCCGAGTCCTCGCCACCGAGGGGCAACAGGTGGCGAGCGTGTGACGGCTCCAGTTCGACGGCGAGCGCGCCCTCGGCCTGGCGGATGCCGACGACGCGGCCCACCACGGGGATGAGCAAGCGGGTGATCGCTTGCGTCGCCGGATCGACCTCCAGGTAGACCGGCAGGCGCTGCTTGCTCAGGCCGTCGAGCACCCGGGCGAGCCCGGCTGAGCGTTCGTTCGCCGGGTCGAGACTGACTCGCCGCTCGCCATCCAGCTGGACGGTGATGCCGCCTTCGGCCCGCAGCATCTCCTCGGGCGCACGATCGAGCGGTGGGTCGATGCGAATGTTGGTCGAGACGATGGCATTGGGGTTAGGCATCACGACCTCCTCGAACAGTCGGCGACGGACGTCACGAGCATACCCACGTCCGTCGCCGAGTCAGCGCCGCGCTCAACGTAGGTGACCACCGTCTCGACGGCGTCTCAGGAAACGGCACGCCTCATGTCGAGACGACGTTGAGACGCGAACGGTCTATAGCGCGGACTCCAAGCCAGCAGCGAGGTACGGGCATGGCAACGAGGGATGCATTCCACTTGAGCGTGCAGAAGGCGTCGGCGCCGGGATCCGCGCCCACCCAACGCGAGCGACCCAGCGCCCCGCGGGCGGCGAAGCTGATCATGGAGCCTCGCCTGATCGCGAAGGCGCTGCGGTCGACGGCCGGGTTCGCGGAAGTCAACGCGCTCATCCCGGGCATCGATAAGTGGCAGCTGTGGCTGCCAGTTGCGACGTTCTCCGTCTGCCAGAAGACCGGCACGGCTGCCTGGCTGGATATCTGGGACGCCGACCACTTCGACGGCTTCACGGACATGCAGCGGTGCGTCTCGGATTGTCGCGCCTGGTTCAGTGCCGATGGCTATACGTACTGGGGAGCGCCGCAGACGAAGACCGGCCGGATCAACTGCTACTTCCGGGCTCCGGCGGCAGGCAACTACATCTGCACCGCCCAACTCCAGAGCTACAACGGTGCGGCGATGGTCGAGTGCCTGATCGACAACTCGTCATTCGGCCCGCTGCCATTCAACGGCACGATCGTTCAGCCGCATCCGTGCGCGCTGACGGCCGGTTACCACAGCTTCCGGATTCGACAGATGTCGGGCTCGTTCTTCTTCGTCGGGCTTACCGTCTGGCGCGCCTGACGAGGCACTCAACAGCGAGGAGGAAGATCATGGCAACACTGGCTCATTCGGAGATCGTGCGGGGCCGCGGTCCCGTGATGTGGGTGAACCCACTGGATCTGTTGCCCGGCGACCCGAGCGTAACGACCACCTTCAACGCCGTGTCGTCGGGGGTCGGTGGCGGACTCGCCGGCCTGGTCGTCCACTCGAGCACCATCGGCGAGAACGCGCAGAACGGCGGCAACAAGGTGGTCTGGATGGGACTCGAGATCCCGCCGGGCTGGCACATCACGGGCGTCCGCGTCTGCTACGAGCTCTCCAGCAAGCGCAGCTTCATCAGTCAGATCCGGCTCGACCAGCTGCAGAACCCGCCAGCGACCGCGATCGTCCTGCTCGACGACCCGACCGATCGCACGAACCCGGGGCCCGTCTGCGTCGACAGCCAGGCCACCAACATCGACCCCGCCAAGGGCGCGGTCTTCATCAGCTTCCGCGTGAAGTTCGGCAATGTCGCCGACCGGATCGCGATCCGCGGGGTTGGACTGCACCTGGTGGCCGCGTAGCCCATCCGCCGCCTCATGAGCTCACGGAAGCAATTGGCCGAGGATCACCCCAACAAGGAAGGCAACCAGAATCGCGAGGGCCACGATGACCAGCGCGACGATCACGAGGTCCGTCCTGCAGCCTCGAATTGTGCGGGTCCCCGACGACCTGAGATCACCGACGATGGCGGACGGCGGACGGTCCGGCTGTGCGACGGAGAGACCCGGAGCCAGCGGGCCCGACGGACCCAGGTCGATGACCTGCGTATAGGTCCCGTCGCCGTTGTCGATCGGGTCGCCGTCCAGGCTGGCCGGTCCCGTCGGCTGGAATGAGAAGGCGTCGAGACGGCCTGGCCCGAGCCGGTTGCCGAACCGATCGGACGGCGTCACGGTCACTCGGGCTCGGCCGCCGCCGATCGGGACCGTTTCGACCTTCGAATGCGGCCCATCGATCCCGACGTCGACATGGGTGGCCCAGCTCGTCTCGCGGCGCGCTCGACACGCCTCGCCATAGAGAGCGATGGCACGGAACGTGTACGTGCCTTCGAAGGCCGTGAGGTCAGCGAGTCCGAGGCCATAGATGCCGTCTGGCTCCATGCCGCCGTCACCGTGCTCGCCGTCATCGAACAGCTTCTCCGTGCGTCGCATCGCGGGTACGAGCTGGCCGCGCGCGGCTTCCAGGGCGATCAGGGTGCTGGCGCGCGGGTCGAGGGCGTCTCCATCCTTGACAGTCGCCGCCCCGAGCCCCTGCTTCGCGAGCAGCTCACCGATGGCTCCGGCAGGACCTTCGATCTCGAGGGTCACCTCCGCGTGGACCCCCTCGGAGTTGGCCTGGCGGAGGTAAACGAGGGGATTGATCGGATCGCCCGTATAGAGTCGAGGCATCGGCAGCGGATTGAACGTCGGCCCGCCGTCCGCGAATGCCGACACGAAGTAGCGCTGCTCGAGGGGCTCCGGTCCGAACTCGCCGGTCCCGACCAGCCGCTCGACGATGATCTCCCATCGTCCGTCCTGCTCCCCGGCGAACGGAAGGGGGACGGTCAAGTGCTGCCAGGTGTCGCCCGAGGCCGCCTCGATGCCCGGAGATGCGGCGGTGATCGTCACGCCGCCCGGTGTCCTGACCGCAATCACCAGCGGCACGTTCGCCGTGGCCCAACCGAGGACCACCGTGAGCCTCGACTCGCCGCACACATCGACGTCCGCGGGCGTCGCTGACAGTTGCCCGGCGGGCAGGATGGCCTCCGGGTCCAGCGCCGTCCCGAGATCGAAGATCCGACCGAATGCCAGCGCAAAGTACTTCTTCAGGGTGAGTCCATCGTCGGCTCGCACGTAGATGCCGTCATGGGCTCGAGCGAGGGTCGTCAGCCGCGGACCATTCAGGCTGGCGGGCGTGCCGAAGCCGACGACATTCAGCCGAGCGCCGGTCAGCAATGGCTCCACGTTCGCGATCATCGGTGCCGTGTTCTCGAGGCCATCGGTCATCAGCAAGACGGCTCTCGTATTGGAGGTCGGACTTGCCACCGGGAAGTAGCCAACGGCCGTCTGCAGGCAGCCGCCGATCGTGGTCATCCCGCTCGCGGCGATGCCGCCGATCTGGCCCGCTGTGGCGGGCGGAATCGGGCCAACGAGGGCGTTCTTCGTGCCCGGGTTGACGTTGGCGAGCGCGCGATCCGGGGTTGCGGCTGTGCTGAATGAGACAAGGCCCACTCGGTGGCTTGCGGCGGCGGTCAGGAGGCTGACGAACATGGCGGCGGCCTGCTTCGCCTCGTCCATCTTCGGCGCGCCGCTTCGACCAGGCAGGCCCATGCTGCCTGACCGGTCGAGCACGACCACGACGTCGACATCGCGGGTGGGCGGCGGCTCGGTCCGGACGTCCTCCCAGATGGCCACGCTCGACGTTGCGGCACCGAACGTCGTGACATTGGCGACGATCCTGCCCGCGGAGTCGAAGACGGACGAGCCCGATGATCCGTTGTCCACGCTGCAGTCCCACGTCACGTACGTCGGATGGACCTCGATGACCTTGCAGTTCATGTCGTTGAGCCAGGACGACACCTTCTTCGCCGTGCCTCGTCGGTGGTGGACGATGAACAGCGGCTCGCCCGGCGAAAGCGCTAACGAGCCCGGTCGGAAGGGGATCGGCGGAAACGGGAATCCCCCGGGCGGGGTCTCGATCTGGACGATCGAGTAGTCGATGACCGCGCGCCCGTCGCCGGGAGGTCGCAGGTAGCCCGTCTCGATCAGCTTCCTGAGCTTGAAGAAGCGCGGGCTGTAGCCGGCCGGCCTGTCGAGGTTGCAGTCCGTCTCGAAGTCGAACGTGATGGCGCCGGTCTTGATCTCACCGTCGGATGCCACGCAGTGTCCGGCGGTGATCACCAGATCCGGAGCGATCAACGTGGCAGTGCAACTCGACAGACGGGTGAAGTCGATGTCCTCGGGCAACAAGTATTCCATCGGATCGCGGTCGACAACGACATACATGCCGACGCTTCGTGCCGTTGCCTGAATGACCGGATCCGTGACGCATGCCGCCTGCTGCCACGACGGTGTTGTGTGACC
This sequence comes from Candidatus Limnocylindria bacterium, assembly GCA_041491485.1. Taxonomy (GTDB): domain Bacteria; phylum Chloroflexota; class Limnocylindria; order Limnocylindrales; family CSP1-4; genus SPCO01. The sequence continues at coordinate 134 of JBGPVC010000054.1, read as the reverse complement.
CTGCGTCAGCGAGAAGCTCGGGTAGTACGTCGGCTCGACGTATGGCGTGTCGATCATGAACAGGTCGCCGTTCGTGTTTCGCTGACCGCCATCTCGGATGGGCTCGCCGCGACCGTACTTGTCGATTCGCACGG
>JBGPVC010000053.1:0-16871 GCA_041491485.1 Candidatus Limnocylindria bacterium | reverse complement strand
GGGGCCGTGCTGGCCCCGGACGATGAACAGGCGGCGAAGACGATGGCCGACGTGGCCAGCAGACCCGCGATCCGGGTCAGCGAGCGCTGAGTAGACAAGATCCATCCTCCACTGATGTCGGGTTGGCGATCGATGACGGCGGGGACTCGCTCCGGGGACCTCCTCTTCCCCTCGACCGACCCCGAACCTCGCCCGTCGAGAATCTCGCGGACGGCGGAGCCGCTTGCACGGACTCGCGCATTGGACAGCCCGCGTCGGCGGGCGTCAAGAGGATGTGAGGGATTCGTTAACGCCGTGTCATCGGCGTTGGCAGTTTCGTGATCGTCGCGGCACGTGCGGGGCGAATGACGGCGCGCTTCAACAAACAGCTCGCCTCGACCGCCAAACGCGGTTCAGGGCACTCCAGGGCTGCCGCCCGTCTCGGTGGTCGCGACGTTTCGCGCGCACTCGCGCTCGGCGGCCCGACGAGGCGACTACGGGCCGGCGGCGCCACGGTGCTCAATAAGCCGAGGCCTGGATTAAGCTCGCGAACCGATGAACATCTCGGCGCTGCTCGTCACCGCGCTCGTCTTCGGCGTCATCAACGGCGCGAACGACGGAGCGACGATGGTCGCGCTCAACCTTTCATCGAAAGCGCTCCGTCCGCTCACGGCCCTCGCGGTCCTCGCCGCGGCGATCGTTATTGGGCCGTTCCTGGTGGGGACGGCCGTCGCCACGACCCTCGCTGTCGGCCTCACCAGGTTCGACGCGGCTGAAGGCGCCGATGCGCTCCTGTATGCGGTCGTGGTCACGATCGGAGTCATCTACGCCGCCTCGCGGCTCGGCCTGCCCAGCTCGGTCACCTTCGCCCTGACTGGGTCGATCATCGGGATCGGAATCGGACGGGGCCTCCCGGTCGAAGCCGGTGCCGCCATGCGAGTGATCGCCGTCGGCGTCGCGGCTCCGCTCGTCGCGGGAGGTCTCGGAACCGCGATCGCGGCCGCCCTCTCCCGGACCCGCCCCCGATCGTCGCTTCGCCATCACCTTCGCGGGCTTCATGCCGCCTCATTCGGTGCGCAATGCCTGGCCTACGCCGCCAACGATGCCCAGAAGATGACCGCGCTGTTCGCCGTCGCGACCGGCGCTGTCGGGACCAGTGGAGTGGTGCCGAGCCTGCCGATCCAGTTGCTCATCGGACTCGCCTTCTTTGTCGGTACCCTGTTCGGGGTTGTCAGGCTGGGCAGCCGGATGAACAAGCTGCTGCCGGTACGTCCGTTGAATTCGATCAGTGCGGGATTCGCTTCAGCCGGCACGGTCCTCTTCGCGGCCTTTGCCGGGTCGCCGGTCTCGATGGGCCAGGCGAACGCCTCGGCGCTCGTTGGGTCGCAGGTCGTCCTGGTCACCTACCGCCGGGTTCGCTGGGAGCAGGCCGCCCGGATCGTCCTCGCCTGGTTCTCGACCCTGCCGGCGGCGCTCGTCATCGCGCTCGTCCTCGGCCGCCTCACGAAGTAGGAGTCAGCGTCATGCGCCTCGTCCCGCAGGTCCTCTACTCGCTCGCCGGACGCTCGAATCAGCGCTTCGTGGACGAGCTCGTCGCCCAGCTCGACACGGCGATCGCGGGGGCCGTGCTGACCCGGCGCACGGTCGCCGGCGAAGTCGGGCGGGCGACCGCCTACGAGGAGATGCGGACGATCGAGCACGCCGGAGACGCCGCGCGTGGAACGCTCGTCGTCGAGCTCGAGACGGCGCTCGTGACCCCGATTGATCGCGAGGACCTCTTCAGGTTGAGCCGTTCCCTCGACGATATCCTCGATAATCTGCGCGACTTCCTCCGTCTCTGGGACCTCTTCGAAATGGAGCGCGACATCGTCATCGAGCCGGTCCTCGACGCCATCTGCGATGCCCTCGTCGAGCTCCGCGCCGCCGTCGCGTCGATGATGGAGGCCCCCGAGCTGATCACCCGCCGGGCGCTCGCCGCGAAGAAGTCGGGGAACGCGGTCCGGCGGGCTCACGACATGCAGCTCGCGGTTCTCTACCGTGCCCCGCTGTCGGTCGAAACGCTGATGGTCCGCGACCTCCTGCGCCGTCTCGACGTCGTCGGGCTGCGCTTCGCGACAGCGGCCGATACCCTGTCCGACGCGGCCATCAAGCGAGCCGAGAGCTGACCGCGCAGCGGGTGATCAGCGCGGCCTATACTCCCCCGAACCGCGCGCCGGATGATCCCGGCGCCGTCACTGGTCGGAGGGACCGATCGATGACCGCAGGCGCTGACGGCCGGGTCGCCGCCTGTAACCGCGCAGCTGGCGCGCCGTCGACCTGCTCGCGATGCGCGACCGGCGGCGGCCGGTGAGGATCTTCTTTGCGACCGACGTTCATGGCTCGGAGGTCTGCTGGCGGAAGTTCCTGAACGCCGGCGCGTTCCACAAAGCGGACGTCCTGATCATGGGTGGCGACATGACCGGGAAGGCCATGGTCCCGATCGTGGCCGCGCCGGGCGGTTGGGAGCTGAGCCTCCAGGAGCAGCGCCACGAGCTGTCGAGCGAGGACGACCTCCGTGCGATGGAGAAGCGCATCTCCGATCGTGGCTACTATCCGGTGCGCCTGACGCGCGACGAGATCGACGCCTGGGGCGACGACCCGAGCCTGGTCGACGAGCGATTCAAGTCCGAGATCCTGCGCGGTGTGGAACGCTGGATGGCACTCGCTGATGAGCGCCTCGCCAATTCGGGGATCCGCTGCGTGGTGTCGCCGGCCAACGACGACATGTTCGAGATCGACCCGATCATCGATCGCGCCGAGCGCGTCGAGCTCGGCGAGGCCAACACGATCGAGCTGGATGGCCTGTCCCTCGTGTCGACGGGCTGGGCGAACCCGACGCCCTGGAACACGTTCCGCGAGATGCCGGAGCCGGAGCTTCGGGTCCGCATCGACGAGATCGTCGGCAAGGCGCCCGACCCGGAGCGGGCGATCTTCAATTTCCATGCCCCGCCCTTTGGTTCGAACCTTGACAACGCGCCGAAACTCGATGCCAACATGAAGTACGTCGCCGGCGGCCAGGCGCTCGTCCCGGTCGGTTCGCGGGCCGTTCGCGACGCGATCCTGGCCTACCGGCCACCGCTTTCGCTGCACGGTCACATCCACGAGGGCAGGGGCGCCGTGAAGCTCGGGCCCACGCTGGCGGTCAATCCGGGCAGTTCCTACGAAGACGGCGTGCTCCAGGCCGCCATCGTCGACCTGGACACGCGGAAGGGAACGGTGAAGCGCTATCTGCTGATCAACGGCTGAGCCCGCCGGTCCGGCCGGCCATCCGTGCGTTGGCCGCTGCGCGCGGTTGCTCACGCACTCTGAAGTGCGCTCGCTCCCGTGCTCTCGGCCGCCTTCGGCTGACCGCCCGGACCGGCGGGCTTGGGTTCGCAGAGAGGAGGGTCTTCATCTCATGGCTTCGGTGAGCCGCGACGCGCCGTCGCTGTTCCTCAGGAACGCGACGGGACTCGTCAAGGGGTGGTCGGGGTTCGACGCATTCACCTACTCGTTCATGTCGGTGAACCTCGTCACCCTCGGAATGTTCTACAGCCTGGCGATCTTCGCATTCGTTCCCGACGGCTCGGCCGTCGCGTCCATCGTCGTCTCCGGCGTGGCTGTCACGTTCCTGGCGATCGCCTATGCCGGGTTGATCGCGGTCATGCCGCGCGCCGGCGGCGATTACGTCTGGCAGAGCCGGGTCCTGGACGGGATCCCGGGGATCGCCTCGGGGGCGGTCGTCGGTTTGGTCGCTGGCTATCTCGTCGGTGGGGCGACGCTCGGCGGCGACTCCGGATCGCTCATCGGCGGGATTGCCGGTCTCATCGTCGGCGGCGCCGTGGGCAACCTGCGCGGCGGCGTGGCTTTCGTCCTCGCCGGCACTGGCTGGTGGTTCATCCTCGCCCAGTGGGCGCCGATCTACGGCTCGATCGCCAAGATCGAGTTCTTCCAGCCACTCGCCGCGCTGGCCGGCTGGACCGACGGCGTGACGTTCTTCGGGTCGGCCGACGGCGGGTTCGTCACCTCGCTCATCGTCATCGTCCTGACCTCCGGTCTGGTCGCCCTTGGCATGGCCGGATACGCACGCATCCAGCGATGGAGCCTGTGGGTCGGTCTGGCCGGCCTCGCTGTCATGTTCGTGCTCATGCTGGTCTTCTCGCAGACCGACTTCCAGCACGCGTTCGACAAGTCCTCGTCTGAGCTGTTCGGCGTCAGCAACGCCTACCAGGGGACGATCGACCAGGCGGCCTCGAATGCCGACGTGGGCTACACCGGCGGCGACCTGAACCCGTTCAGTTTCGGGGCCGGCACGCTCGCCCTCGTCCCGTTCATGATGTTCTGGATCCTCTATCCGAACTGGGGCTCGACGCTCTACGGTGAGGTCCGCGGCGCCAAGGACTTCGGCAAGGTTCTGAACGGGATGCTCGGCGGGATCTGGGTGACGATCATCCTCGCCCTCGCCTTCGTCTTCCTGGCGTCCAAGACGTTCGGATGGACGTTCTTCAACGCGGCCAACGTCAACTACATCGACTATTCGTACGCGTATACGACGGTCGCACCCACGATCCCGATCTGGAGCTATCCGCCGCTGCTGGTCTCGTTCCTGATTGACAACCGCATCTTCCAGATCGCCTTCGTCGCGATCTTTGGGGCATGGTTCCTGGGCTGGTCCGGGACCCTCTTCCTGTCGTCCACCCGGATGATCTTCGCCGCGGCCTTTGATCGCGTCCTGCCGGAAGCCGCGGCGCGGGTCTCCGAGCGACGCGCGGTGCCCTGGGTGGCGCTGCTGCTGATCATGGTCCCGTCGGTCGTGGTGAGCTGGCTGTATGCGTATCAGGGCGGGTTCTACCCGCTGACCCTCGATGCCTCGCTCGTCATCGCGGTCACGTTCTTCGGGACGGCCGTTGCCGCCACGATCCTGCCGTGGTGGAAACGGGAGATCTACCAGAACTCGCCGATCGCCAACCGCAACATCGCCGGCATCCCGCTGATCAGCATCGGCGGCGGGGTCACCGTCGTGGTGCTTGGCTGGACGATCTGGCGATGGTTGGCGGATCCGCTCTACGGCATCGGCGTCGGTAACACGCAGTCGATCATGTGGCTCGGGTTCCTGTACGGCGCGGCAGTCGTGCTGTATGTCATCGCCTGGCTCTACCGACGGTCACAAGGAGTGGATCTGAACAAGATCCACTCGGAGATCCCAGCCGAGTAGGGCGTCGAAATCGGCTTGCGAACGGCGCCTCGGGATCCCCGAGGCGCCTTCGTCTCGCCTGGTCGAGAGGCCGCCCGCCTCAGCCCTCGAACCAGCCGGTTGGGCCCGGCGACACGTTCTGCCAGATGTGCTTGGCCTCGCGGTACTCGTCGAGGCCGCTCGGGCCCAGCTCGCGGCCGAGGCCGGACTGCTTGAAGCCGCCCCACTCGGCCTGTGGCAGGTACGTGTTGTAGTCGTTGATCCAGACCGTTCCGTGGCGCAGCCGCGAGGCGACCCGCTGCGCGCGACCGGCATCCGCCGTCCAGACCGCCCCGGCCAGCCCGTAGGTCGTGTCGTTGCCGAGCTCGATCGCCTCGTCCTCGGTCGAGAACCGCTCGACCGTCAGGACCGGCCCGAAGATCTCCTCGCGGATGACGGTCATGTCCCGCCGGCAGTCGGCGAGCACCGTCGGACGGTAGTAGAACCCTGCCGCCAGCCCAGGCTCGGTCGGTGGGCCGCCCCCGGCAACCAGCCGCGCCCCCTGGGCCATCGCCACCTCCACGTAGCGCGCCACCTTGGCTCGATGCGCCGCCGAGATCAGCGCGCCGGCCTCGGTCAACGGGTCCGTGCCGGCACCCAGTCGGATGCGATCCGCACGCCGGCCGACCTCGGCCACGAAGCGGTCGTAGACCTCGTCCTGGACGATGGCCCGGCAGCCTGCCGAGCAGACCTGGCCCGAATGGACGAACGCGGCGGTCAGGGCGTTGTCGACGACGGTCTCGAAGTCGGCGTCGGCGAAGACGATGTTCGGGCTCTTGCCACCGAGCTCGAGGGCGACCCGCTTGATGTTGCCGGCCGCACCGCGCAGCAGCGACCGAGCGGCGTCGAGGCCGCCGGTCAGCGACACCATGTCGACGTCCGGGCTGTCGGCCAGCGCCTGGCCGACGCGCTCGCCCGGTCCAAGGACCAGGTTGACGACGCCTCCCGGTACCCCGGCCTCCTCCAGGAGCCTGGTCAGGTGGATCGTCGACAGTGGCGTGAGCTGGGCGGGCTTCATGACCGCGGTGTTGCCGGCGGCCAGCGCCGGCGCGATCTTCCAGCTCATCTGGAGCAACGGGTAGTTCCACGGCCCGATGAGCCCGCAGACGCCGATCGGCTCGCGCACGATCCGGCTGAGCGCGTTCGGGTTGCCGCTGTCGACCAGCCGGCCCGCCTCCTTGTCGGCGAGGTCCGCGTAGTAGCGGAAGACCCGTGCGACGTCCGACATGTCCCAACGGCTCTCGCGCATCGCCTTGCCGGTGTTGAGCGTCTCGAGCCTCGCCATCTCCTCGAGGTCCCGGTCGATCAGCCCGGCAACCGTGTCGAGCAATGCGGCGCGCTCTGACGTTGGGGTGCGCGGCCAGTCCGTGCGGTCGAAGGCGTGACGCGCGGCAGCGATCGCCACCTGGACCTGCTCGTCGGTCGCGACGTCCACCTCCGTGACCACCGAAGCATCCGATGGATTCACGACCGGGCTGCACTCGCCGCTGGCCGAGGCGACCCACTCGCCATTGATGAAGAGGCTGGGCACGGCTCCCTCGCGCGCTGCGACCTTGGTCCGGGAGGACGATGGGCCTGAGGATGGTTCTCGGCTGGGGGAGCGTCAAGCTGCCGTTCCCGCGCGTGGTCCCGCGACCCGGCGAGCCGGGACGCGCGCTACCATCTCGCGGCACGCCCCGGGCGGGGCACCGTCACAAGGAGGATGGCACGGGCATGAGCGCGCTTCCGGATCGGGCGAACGTCGTGGTCATCGGAGCGGGCATCGTGGGCAACAGTGTCGCCTACCACCTCGCGCTGGCCGGCTGGCGGGAGATCGTCCTGCTCGACAAGGGAACCTTGCCGAATCCCGGCGGCTCGACCGGCCACGCCTCCAACTTCATCTACCTGACCGACCACTCCAAGGAGATGACCGCGTTCACGCTGGAGAGCGTCCGGCAGTACGAGGAGCTCGGTGTCTTCACCCGGAGCGGCGGGATCGAGGTGGCCCGAACCCATGAGCGGATGGAGGAGCTCAAGCGCCGCATCGCGTCGTCCAAATCGTGGGGGATCGACTCCGAGCTGCTGACCCCGGCCCAGGTCAGGGCGCTCGTCCCGTACGTCGACGACTCGGTCATCCTCGGCGGCTTCCACACGCCCGGCGTCGGTGTCGTGGACTCCCTGCGCGCCGGGACCCTCATGCGCGAGCGTGCCCAGGAGCTGGGCGCATTGACCATCGGAGCCGGCGCCGAGGTGACCGGCCTCGACGTCGAGCGTGGCCGGATTCGCCTGGTCCGCACCGATGCCGGTGACATCGAGGCGAACGTCGTCATCATCGCCTGCGGCGCGTGGAGCCCGCGGATTGCCCGAATGGCCGGGGCGTCCATTCCGCTCACCCCGGCCGTCCACCAGATGATCAGCGTCGGCCCGGTGCCACGCTTTGCCGACACGGTCGGCGAGATCACATTCCCGATCGTTCGGGACATGGACACCAACATGTACGAACGCCAGCACGGCGGCGACCTCGAAGTCGGCTCGTACGCCCACCGGACGATCCACATCGACTCCGACGACATCCCGTCGATCGCGGCATCGAAGCTTTCGCCAACCGAGCTGCCGTTCACGCAGGAGGACTTCGAGCTCCAGATGGAGCAGGCGCTGGAGCTCGTCCCGGAGGTCCTCGGCGACGAGAAGGTCGGCATCCGCCATGCCATCAACGGGGTGCTGTCGCTCACGCCGGACGGCAACCCGATCATCGGTGAGACATCGGAGGTCAAGGGCCTCTGGTCGGTGGCCGCGATCTGGATCAAGGAGGCGCCCGGCATCGCCAAGACGGTCGTCGAGTGGATGACGACCGGCGAGCCGGAGATCGACCCGCACGGTTCCGACATTGCGCGGTTCTACGAGCACCACAAGACCCAGCAGCACATCCAGGCCCGGACCGCCGAGGGCTTCAACAAGACCTACGGCATCGTCCACCCGATGGAGCAGTGGGAGTCCAACCGCAACGTCCGGCTGTCGCCGTTCGACGGGCGCCAGCGCGAGCTCGGCGCGGTCTTCTTCGAGGCCGCCGGCTGGGAGCGCCCGTACTGGTACGGCGCGAACGAGGCGCTGCTCGCCGAGTACGGCGAGCGGGTCATGCCGCGGACGGCCGAATGGGATGCTCGCTGGTGGTCGCCGATCATCAACGCCGAGCACCTGGCGATGCGCGATCGCGCCGCGATCGTCGACCTGTCGGCGTTCGCCATCTTCGACGTGACCGGGCCGGGCGCCTGCGCCTGCCTCGAGCACCTGTGCGTCAACAAGGTCGACGTGGCGCCCGGCCGGACCGTCTACACGCCGCTGCTCAACCCGGCGGGCGGGATCCTGGCCGACCTCACCATCATGCGGCTCGCCCACGACCGGTTCCGGGTGGTGACCGGCGGCGGCATGGGCATGCGCGACCGCAAGCTCTTCGCGGATGCGCTTCCAGAGGATGGCTCGGCCCAGCTCCACGACGCGACCAACCAGTGGACGACAGTCGGGCTGTGGGGGCCACGGGCACGCGACATCCTGGCCGCCGTCACGTCCGCCGAAGTCAGCCACACGGGCTTCCCGTTCCTGACCACGGAGACCGTCGACATCAACGGCGTCCGGACGCTCGCCTCGCGGATCAGCTACGTCGGCGAGCTCGGCTGGGAGATCTACGTCCCGATCGAGCAGGGCCTGCGGGTCTGGGATGCGATCTGGGAGGCGGGCCGGCCACATGGGATGGTCGCCGCCTGGATCGGGACGTACGCGGTGACCGCCCGGCTCGAGAAGGGCTACCGCGCCCACGGCGCCGAGCTCGAGCTCGACTTCGACCTCGTCGAGGCCGGGATGGCCCGGCCGACCGTCAAGGAGGCCGACTTCGTCGGCAAGACCGCCTACCTCGAGCAGCGATCGCGCCCACCGGCCGCGGTCCTGTGCACCCTGACGGTCGACGATCCCGTCTCGTCGAGCGGAGCCAAGCGCTACATGCTCGGTCGCGAGCCGATCCTGACGGCGGACGGCCGGCCGCTCGTCGACGCGAAGGGGCGTCGCTCGTACGTGACGAGCGCCGGCTCGGGCCCGTCGGTCGGGAAGCACCTGCTGATGGCGTACCTGCCGCCGGAGCACGCGGTGGAGGGCACGCAGCTCGCCGTGGAGTACTTCGGCGAGCGCTATCCGGTGACCGTCGCGGTGGCGGGCGCGACGCCGCTGTTCGACGCCGACAACGCTCGGATCCGGGCGTAGGCCGGACCGGCGCCACCGATGCCAACCGACCCGCGGCGACGATCCGGAGTGCTGGCGCTCATTTCGGCCCTTTTCCTGGGGGTCTCCACGGTGGCCTTCTTCCTCGGCGGCGACACCGTCCCCGCGATCGCGATGGGGCTCCTGGCGCTCTTCCTGGCCGCCCTCGGCGCCGTGCGCCTGACCGACCGATGATCCCGTGGTGAGGATCCTCGTCTGCGTCAAGCGCGTGCCGGCGACCGGCGGCCGGATCGTCCTGACGCCGGATGGTCAGGAGATCGACACCCGGTATCTGGGCTTCACGGTCAGCCCGCACGAGGAGTGCGCGGTGGAGGAGGCCGTCCGGATCGTCGAGGCCCAGGGTGGGTCGGCGACCGTCCTGACCCTGGGCCCGGCCGTCGGGGAGGAGCAGCTCCGCGACGCGATGGCGGTGGGGATCGACCGGGCGATCCTGCTCGAGACCGACGGACGCGAGTTCGATCCGATCGCCACATCGGCGGCGATCGTGGATGCGGTCCGCGCCCGGGAGGCGGCAGACGGCCCGTTCGACCTGGTCCTGTTCGGCAACGAGGCGGCCGACACGGGCGACTTCCAGGTGGGGATCCGCGTCGCCGTGGCACTCGACCGCCCGGTCGTCACCGGCATCAAGTCATTGGCCCTTCGCGACGGCGTCGCGTTCGCCCGGCGCGAGGCGACCGGTGGTGGCTGGGAGACGTGGGAGGTCCCGCTGCCGGCCGTGGTCTCCGTGAAGGAGGGGCTCAACCTGCCGCGCTACCCGTCCGTCCCGGGGCGGCTCCGGGCGAAGCGCAAGGAGGTCGAGCGGGTTCAGCCCGCGTGGTCGCAGACCGGGGTCGTCAAGCTCGGTCTCCGGCTGCCCGAGGAGGAGGGCGCCCAGGTCGAGATCCTGGGCAACGGCCCGGACGCGGCGCCGACCGTCGTGGACCTGCTGGTCCGGATCGGCGTGCTCGCCTCATGAGCGGGGTTCTCGTGTTCGTCGAACACGCGGACGGAGAGCTCGACCGACTGTCGCGCGAAGCGTTGGTGCTGGCGGGCTCGCTGGCGTCGGCCACCGGCGGAGGCGTCGAGGCCGTGCTCTTCGGCGGTGGGGCCGCAGGCGTCGCGCGCCAGCTCGGGTCGTCCGGTGTCGCCACGGTGCATGTCGCGGACGACCCGCGGCTCGAGTCCTATGCGCCGACGGCCTGGGGCGCGGCGATCGTCGAGCTCGTTGGCACTCGGGCGCCCGACGCCGTGATCGCCGGTGGCAGTGACCGCGGTCACGAAGTCCTGGCTCACGCCGCCGCCCGAACCGGGCGCCCGTTGGCGGCCAATGTGGTCGAGGTCACCGTCGGCAGGCCCTGGTGGCTCACCCGCCAGCGCTGGGCCGGCAGCCTGCTCGAGGACGCGGAGCTGACCGCAGACGTCGTGCTGCTGACCGTCGCGCCGCACGTCGTGCCGGTCGACGAGGCTCCGGTTGCCGCTACGGCCGGTGCGTCCGAGCCCACGGTGGTCGCGTTCGCCCCGCGGGTCGACGAGCACGACCTCGTCGCGCGAGTCACCGGACGAGAGGCGCCGGTTGCCGGCACCATCTCGCTGACCGACGCGAAGGTCGTCGTGGGCGGAGGTCGTGGTGTGGGCAGCGCCGAAGGGTTCGGCGAGCTCGAGGAGCTGGCCGGGCTGCTCGGCGGCGCGGTCGGCGGCTCCCGCGTGGTGACGAGCGCCGGCTGGCGGCCGCACAGCGACCAGATCGGGCAGACCGGGTTGCGGATCGCGCCGGATCTCTACATCGCGTGCGGGATCAGCGGAGCGATCCAGCACATCGTCGGCTGCAAGGCCGCAAAGCGGATCCTGGCGATCAACACGGACCCAAACTCACCGATCATGGCCGCGGCCGACTACGCCGTGATCGGCGACCTGCACCAGGTCGTGCCGGCCATCAACGCCGAGATCCGGCGGCGCGCCAACGCCTGACGCCCGATCCCGGGGTTGCGACACCGGGCAGGTTCCAACTACCGTGGAGTCCTAGACCGAAACGGGCGGACCGTGGTCCCTTGGACCAACCGGGCTGGAATCGCGCCGCCACCGTGGGCCACGACGGGCGCGACCACGCGCCGCTCCGCGAGGAGCTCGAGGCGCTCCATCAACCCGCGCCGGGCCGGCCCCGCGCCGGGCCGGCCCCGCGTCCGGAATGCGACGGCGTAACCCTCGCCCGACCCTCCAAGGTCGGGCGAGGCCTGCCTCAGCTCGGAACCTGGGTGAGCCAGCCCTCCTGCGCGGGAATCTGGCTGACCAGGAAGTCGCGAGACGCCATCACCTTCTGCCGTGGGCCGGACAAGTCGGCCACGAGCTTGCCGTCGCGCTTCAGCACGACCCCGTTGACCATCACGGTGTCGACATTCGAGACGTCCGCCGCGCAGACGACCGCTCCCACCGGATCGATGATCGGTGCCACGTTGACGGCGTGGCCGTCGATGATCACGAGATCGGCCTTCTTGCCTGGCGTGATCGACCCCGTCCGATCGGCAATCCCGGCAACCTTTGCCCCGTCGAGCGTCGCCCAGCGGAGCACCTGGCGGGAGGTGACGAGGTCGGACGTCGGGACGTTGCCGTCGAGGTTCTCGTCCCAGGACACCTGATGCCGGAGACCGCGCTCCGAGGCGAAGATCGCGTGCATCTGGGTGAACTGGTCGGACGAGGCCGTGGTTGCCACGTCGGAGCTCAGCCCGACCGGAATGCCTAGCTTGTCGGCCTTCTGGGCGGGCGCCCAGCCGTGGCCCATCTGGAGCTCGATCTGCGGCGCCAGTGAGACGTTGCCGCCGGAGTCGCGAACCATCAGCCATTCATCGTCGAGCAGGTGCGACGAGTGGATGTACGTGGTGTTCGGGTAGAGCAGCCCCATCTCCTTGAGCGCCCGCAGCTGCATCTTCGTGTAGCCGAAGCGGTCCATGGCGACATGGACCGTGATGTTGATGCCGAGTTCCCTGGCCAACTCCCATTCGTACCGGACGACCTCCGGCTTGCAGAAGTTCGTGCCACGGGTGGCCAGCGCCATCGTGATCAGGCCCTTGTCGTCACTCAGGTACTGGCGGCGGATCCGGCGCGCCTCGTCGCCGTTGATCCGCTCCGTGCTGCCGCCGTAGTCCATCCCGAACCACCAGGCCTGGATCGACGTGTTCGGGAAGCCGAAGGCGAAGACCGAGCGGATGCCCGTGTCCTGGAGGCCCTTGACCGCGGCGTCCGCGTGATCCGCCGTGTTCATGATGTGCGACCAGTCCACGAGCGTGGTGATGCCCGCGTTGATGCATTCGAGCGCGCCCCACTGGTTCGCGGCATACACGTCGTCCGGCCGGTACTTGGGCGCGAACTGGTCGAGGATGGCGCCGAAGTACGCGCCCAGGGTGTAGTCCGGGGCGCACGTCCGGATCGACGTCTCCCAGGTGTGCCGGTGCGTATCGATGAACCCCGGGATGACGATGTCGCCGGTGGCGTCGATGACCTTCGCGCTTTCGGCCGAGAGGCCCGGCCCGACGGCGACGATCCGGTCGTCCTCGACGAGGATGTCGGCGTTCGGCAGCTCGCCGAGCGATGGGTCCTGGGTGAGGACGATGCCGCCCTTGATCAAAGTTCGCTCGCTCATCTGGTGCTCCTATCAGTCGAACTTGCGATCACGCGTGGCCGGAGGTCGGGCCATCGGGCCCGCGATGGTCGTGTCAGGCGGGTCGGTCCTCCTCTGTTCGGGCGGTTTCCCGCAGGTGGTCGGCCACCTTGGAGAGGTCACGATTGCCGCGGTCGCCGGCGGACGCCGCTTCGATGAGTGCGAGGTTCGCCGCCGTCTGCGGCAGGGCGAGGCCGAGCTCGGCCGCGAGCGCCGAGATGAGCCGCAGGTCCTTCGCCGCGAGGTCGAGCGAGAAGGCCACGGGCGCCGTCTCCGGTTCGAGGAAGGACGCCCGCTTGTAGTCGATGTAGGGAGACCGGACGGCGCTCGCGGCCAGGACGTCGTAGGCGACCGTCCGGTCGATGCCGGCCGCCTCGGCCAGCACCAGGCCCTCGGCCAGGGTCTGGTTAAGGCCGAAGATCAGGATGTTCACGGCAAGCTTCATGGCCGCGCCCGTGCCCAGCGGGCCAAGATGGAAGATCGACGAGGCGAGGGCGCTGAGCACCGGTCGCGCGCGCTCCACGTCGGCCGGCTCACCGCCGACCATGATCGTGAGCGTGCCACTCCGGGCCAGGCTCACGCTCCCCGACACCGGGGCATCGAGGAGGCCCGCGCCGGCGCGCCGAGCCGCCGCCTCGAATTGACGGATCGTCGACGGCGGCACCGTCGACGAGTCGACCAGGACGTTCCCGGGCCGGGCGCCGGCGAGCAGTCCGTCCGGACCCCCGTACACGGCCTCCACCGCCGGTCCATCGGCCAGCATCGAGACACACACGTCGGCGGCCCGGGCGACGTCGGCAGGACTCGCCACCGACCGGCCGCCCAGCTCGGCCGCGAGCGCGACCGCCGAATCAGGCGTCCGGTTCCAGCAGACGATCTCGAAGCCCGCGCCCGCCAGGGCGCGGGCCATCGAGCCACCCATCCGCCCGGTTCCCAGGATCCCCACGGCGGTCACGGCGCTACTTCGCCTGCTCCAGGCGGAGCCGGACCGTTTCCGCGATCCGTTCCACGGACGGGACCGCCAGGTCCTCGAGGACGGCCGCAGACGGCAGTGGGATGTGTGGTGTCGTGATCCTGACCAGCGGCGCATCGAGGCTGTAGAAGGCCTCGTCGGCCACCAGCGACACGATCTCGGCGCCCCAGCCACACAGGCGCGGGTTCTCCTCGACGGTGAACAGGCGGCTCGTCTTCGAGACGGACGCCATGATCGCCCTGGCGTCGAGCGGCACGAGGCAGCGAAGGTCGATCACCTCGGCGTTGATGCCGTGCTCTGCCGCCAGCAGGTCCGCGGCCTGAACCGCCCGCGGGACCATGGCCGCAAGGGCCACGATCGTGCAGTCCGACCCCTCACGGACGACGGCCGCCTGGCCGAGCGGCACGACATGCTCGCCGTCGGGGACCTGGCCCTTTACGGCGAAGAGGGATTTGCTCTCGCAGAAGACCACGGGGTCCGGGTCGCGGATCGCGGCGGCCATCAGCCCGACCACGTCGGCCGGCGTCGAGGGTGCCACGACCTTGAGACCCGGGATCGCCATCGCCCAGTTCTCGACGCTCTGGCTGTGCTGCGCCCCGAACCGCAGGCCGGAACCGTTGGCTGTCCGGAGCACGAGCGGGAGGGACACCTGGCCGTCCGTCATGTACCGGGTCTTGGCGATCTGGTTCGCGACCATGTCCCAGGCCACGGCGAAGAAGTCCGAGAACATCAGCTCGGCGACCGGACGCAGCCCGGTCATCGCCGCACCCATGGCGGCTCCAACGATCGCCTGCTCGCTGATCGGCGTGTCGCGGACCCGCTCTGGCCCGAACCGGTCGAACAGGCCCTCGGTCAGCTTGAACACCCCGCCGGCCGCACCCACATCCTCGCCGATCAGCACGACGCTTGGATCGCGAGCCATCTCCTGGGCGATCCCGGCGGCGACAGCGGCCCGGTAGGTCAGTTCCGCCACGCCGAGCCTCCGTCGCTCCAGACCTGGGTCTCCAGGGTCTCGCCGGTCGGCTCGGGGGCCGAGCGGGCATCCGCTTCAGCGACCGCGACCGCCTCGCGAGCCGCGGCGTCGATCGCGTCCAGGTCGGCGTCGCCGACGCCCGCCGCCGCGAGCCGCGCGCGATAGGCGGGGATCGGGTCGCGAGCCTTCCAGGCCGCGACCTCATCATCGGGTCGGTACTTGCCGGGGTCGGCGCGCGAGTGGCCGCCGTGGCGATAGGTGATCGCCTCGATCAGCGATGGCCCGCCGCCGGATCGGGCGCGATCGACGGCCGTGCGCGCCACGCCATAGACCGCCTCCACGTCGTTGCCGTCGACGATGATCGACTCGAGGCCGTAGGCCGATGCGCGATCGGCGGCCGGATGCTCGACCGCCGTCACGTCGCGGATCGCCGTGTACTCCATGTACTGGTTGTTCTCGCAGACAAAGATCACCGGGGCCTTCCAGACCGCGGCCATGTTCAGGGCCTCGTGGAACGCCCCGATGTTGGTCGTCCCGTCGCCGAAGAAGCAGACCGCGACCTGGCCGGACTTGCGGTACTGGGCCGACCAGGCGGCGCCGAGCGCGATCGGCAGGTGGGCGCCGACGATCGCGTAGGAGCCCATCGCCCCGTGCTCGACGCTGGTCAGGTGCATCGAACCGCCCTTGCCGCCCATCAGCCCGGTCGCACGGCCGAACAGCTCGGCGAAGACCGGCGCCATCGGCACGCCGCGGGCCAGCGTGTGGTTGTGGCCGCGATACGTGCAGAAGGTGTAGTCGTCCTCGCGCATCGCCGCGGCCACGCCGGCAGCGACCGCTTCCTGGCCGACGCCGAGATGGGTCGTGCCGCGGACCAGCCCTTCGAAGAAGAGCTCCTGGGCGCGAACCTCGAAGGTCCGGCAGTCGACCATGGTCCGGTACATTCGGAGCTGGACCTCGCGATCGATACCCCGCGCGGCGGTCGCCATCGGTCCGCTCCTAGTACGCGTTGGCGACGAACAGCTCGTCGGACGGGAAGCGGGTGATCACCAGCGGTCCGTCCGCGGTGACCACGACCTCCTCCTCGATCCGGGCCGCGGAGACGCCATCCTTGGCCGGGCAATACGTCTCGAGCGCGATGACCATGCCCTCCTTGATCTCGACCGGGTGGTCGAGCGAGTTGAGACGGCTGATGATCGGGCGCTCGTGGAGGAACAGGCCCACGCTGTGGCCGAACTGGAGGCCGAAGCACTCCATCTCGTTGTCGAACCCGAACTCCTCGGCTTTTGGCCAGACCCTGGCGACCTGGTCGGTCGTCACGCCCGGGCGCATCAGCTCGATCGAGGCATCGATCCACTCGCGGGCCTGCTTGTACGCGTCGCGCTGCGGGCTGGTGCCCTTGCCGACGACGAAGGTCCGGTAGTAGCAGGTCTTGTAGCCGACGAACGTGTGGATGATGTCGAAGAAGGCCTGGTCGCCGGGCCGGATGAGCCGGTCGCTGAAGACGTGCGGGTGCGGGCTGCAGCGTTCGCCCGAAACCGCGTTGATGTTGTCGACGTGCTCGGAGCCCATGTCGAGGAGGGCCTTGGTCACGTTGGCGACGAGCTCGCTCTCGCGG
This sequence comes from Candidatus Limnocylindria bacterium, assembly GCA_041491485.1. GTDB lineage: Bacteria > Chloroflexota > Limnocylindria > Limnocylindrales > CSP1-4 > SPCO01. The sequence goes on along the minus strand of JBGPVC010000053.1, from coordinate 201 downwards.
ATGCCGGGCTTGAGCTGCTCGGCGATCAGCTGGTAGGCACCGTCGACCATGGCGCAGGCCGTGTTGAGCAGGATGATCTCGTCGTTCGACTTGACCTCGCGGGCGTTGAGCATGACCTGCTGGCCGTCGCAGACGGTGATCCCGGCCTCGGCCAGGGCCGCCAGCATCGGCGGCTCGCCGATGTCGATCCCGACGGGCATG
>JBGPVC010000052.1:0-17175 GCA_041491485.1 Candidatus Limnocylindria bacterium | reverse complement strand
GGCACGAGCGACTGGAGGGCCGTCACGCGGGTCGGGCCGAGCAGCTTGAGGCCGTGGAATACGACGACGTTGGCGAAGCCGGCGGCAAGCGTCCCCGAGTAGACCACGGCCAGGGCGACCGGCACGCCGAACCCGCGGAGGTCCGTCGACACGAGCTGGGCGATGCCGACCGGGGCAATGAACAACGTCCCGGCCACGATCGCCCAGGTCGTGGCGACCAGCGGCGAGTGGCGGCGCAGGATCCGCGCCCCGAAGACCGTGTAGATCGCCCAGCACGTGGCGGCCACGATCGTGAGCAGGTCGCCGACGAGGGAGACGCCGAGGTCGAGTCGCTGGCCGGCGGCGATCACCATCGCGACGCCGATGAACGAGATCAGGGCGCCCGTGAGCTTGGCCGCGTTCGGCTGATCGGCGCGGGTCGCGGCCGCCATCAGGGCGGTCAGGACCGGCGTCGTCGCGATCAGCAGGGCCGAGTCACCGGCCGGGATGGACTGCAACGCGACCGGCCAGAGGATCTGGTAGCAGCCGAAGCCGATGATCCCGAGCAGCGCGATGGCGAGGATGTCGCCGTGCGGCGGGCGAATCGTGCCGGTTCGCCAGCGGAGGAGCGCGAGCAGGGTCACGGACGCCAGGCAGTAGCGCAGGAACGTGAAGCCGACAGGGGGCAGGATCCCGATCGCGCCCTTGACCACGATGAAGTTGCCGGCCCAGAAGACCATGACGACCAGGACGCCGAGCTCGGCCAGGTGACGGTCGGCGGCCGTCGCCGGCGCGGCCGCGGTCGTGGGGGTCGCCGTCATCCCGGTTGCCTCGTCGTCCTCGGCGGCACCGGCTCGCCGTCGCCCGGCCGCGGTGCCGGAGCCGTCGGAAAGCGCGACGCCCGCCGGTTCGGCGGGCGTCCCTGCTGGATCGGAGACCTGGTCCGTGACGATCAGGCGCCCTCCTGATCGAGCTCGAGGATCTCCTCGTCGGCCTCTTCGGTCAGCTTGAGCCAGACGAACAGGCCGGCGAGCACGGCGAGCGGGATCACGATCAATGCCGCCAGCGTGACGCCCAATGCGATGGCGACGGTTTTGAGTGCCTTCATGGCATACCTCCTGGTGCGCGTTCGGTGGACGAGGTCAGGCTTCGGTCTTGGTTTCGGTCTCGGTTTCGGCCTTGGTTTCGGCCTTGGTTTCGGCCTTGGTTTCGACGTGGCGAAGGCTGGGGCCCCTGGCGACCAGCTCGCTGACGTCCTCCCGGGTGAATTCGATGAGCTCGTGGTGGCTGCCGGCCTGGCCACTCATCAGCACGCGGACGACGAACGCACCGCCCTGCTCGAAGAAGAAGACGTCGCGCGGCTTCTGCTCGTCAAGGTACCGCCCGATGACCCGGAACGCCGTCTCGTACTGGCCGGCGACATGGGGTGGAGGCGGTGGCACGCGGCCTCGGCGGGCGGTCGCCTCTTCCATGAAGCGCGCAATGTCGTCATCGAGAAATGTCAGCGTCTCCTTGGTCTGCGAGCCGATGGACTCCGACCAGGTACCGCCTGCCACACCGGAGACGACGAGCCCCTGGACGATGAATCCGTCCGGCGCCTCGACGAGCAGCACGTCCTTCATCCCGTGCTGGTCGATGAACGCGCCCATCGATCGGAAGACTTCCTCGAAGTCCTGGCGAGGGCTGCCCTCGTAGATTCGCATGCGATTGCGCCCTCCTCGGGATGAGCGCCGGTCGTCCGCTGAAGCGGGCCGCGGTGGGACGGCTTCGGCGTGCCCGGAGACGCCAGTCCCGACGAGTGTACCGGCCGGTCAGCGGCCCAGCAAGGTAGCCAATGCACCGGCGACGCGCGCGTCGTTCACGATCAGCGCGGTGTTCGCGCGGATGGACGCACCGCCGGTGAGCTCGGCGATCCGCGCCAGCAGCCACGGCGTCAGGGCCGGCCCGAAAATCCCCGCCTCGTCGGCGTCGCGCACCGCTCGTTCGACGGCATCGCGGGCCACCTCGTCCGGCAGGGCGGCGTCGGCCGGGACCGGGGCGCAGACCACGATGCCGGCCCCGAGACCGAGACCGAGCTGCGTGGCGACGACGTCCGCCGCTCCCCGGACGTCCGGCACGGATCCCGGCGCCCTGACTCCCGCCGATCGTGCGAAGAAGCCCGGCAGCTCGTCCTGGCCCACGGCGATCACGGGGACCCCACGGGTCTCGAGGTATTCGAGGGTGGCCGGCACGTCGAGGATCGCCTTCGGCCCTGCACAGACAACGGCCATCGGGGTCCGGGCGAGCTCCTCGAGATCCGACGAGACGTCGAAGGTGGCCCGCCGCTTGACCGACCCACCACCCAGGGCGCCTCGATGGACGCCCCCGATGCCGCCGGTCGCGAAGACGCGGATGCCGGCGGCGTGCGCGGCGATCATCGTCGCCGAGACCGTCGTGGCCGCCCATCCTCCGCCGGACAGGGCCGTGGCCAGGCTGGGACGCGCCGTCTTGCGGACCGATCCGGCGGGGGCCGTCGCCAGCGCCTCGAGGCCGACAGCGTCGAGGCCCACCAGCAGCCGGCCGTCGTGGACGGCCACGGTGGCCGGGATCGCACCCGTTGCCCGGACGGCGGATTCCGATGCGCGGGCGACCTCCAGGTTTTGCGGATACGGCAGGCCGTGGGAGATCAGGGTCGACTCGAGGGCCACGACCGCGCGGCCAACCGCCAGCGCCTCTGCGACTTCTGGGGCGACCTCGAGACGTTCGAACACGCTGCGCGGATCGGCCATGCGACAAGCCTAGCGGCGCGGCTACCCTGTCGCTCATGCCGACGCGCCGCCCGATGACCCCAGCGGACATTCGGCGCCAGGTCGTAGTCGAAGAGCTCGACCTGTCGGCCGACGGCCGGCTCGCCGTCGTCGCCCGGCGTTCCGTCCGCGGCAACCGCTACGTGACCCACCTGTACGCCATCCCGCTCGACCAGGGACGGATCGCCACGCCACGGCGATTGACATCGGGCCTCGTTCGTGACCGGACCCCGCGCCTCTCCCCGGATGGACGCCACTTGGCGTTCGTGCGGAATGACCGGATGGACGACGACGCGATCGCCTCGATCGTCATCCTCGACCTGCAGACGGGTCGCCATCGCGTCCTCGCCGGGCGCGGCCATGGCTCGGTCGCGGAGGTTGCCTGGTCGCCCGACGGGCGACGGCTCGCCTTCACCGCGGAGGTCGATCCGCCGCGCTTCCTGGTCGGCAGGATCCCGCCCGTCGATACGCGGCGGCGCAGGCGGCTCGGCAGGGCGGCCTCCGCCGCCGCCGTCCACGAGCCCTCGCCCCTCGCTCGACGAATCACGCGCACCGACTGGCGTTGGGACGACTCCGGCCACCTCGATCGATGGTCGCACCTGTTCGTCGTGGATCCGCGAGTGGGCGCGCGACCTCACCAGTTGACGGCCGGTGATTGGGGCGTGGCCGACATCTGCTGGGCGCACGACGGTCGGACGGTCGGCTTCACGGCCGACCGCAGCCAGACCGCGGACACTCGCCCCCGTCCCACGATCTGGATGGTCCAGGTCGACGACCGCCACGGTGCCGCGTCCGCGTCGCCTCCGGGGACCGAGCCGAGGTCCCTGCTGGCGCCGGCAGGGTTCGCGAGCCACCCGTCGTTCTCACCCGACGGCCGCTGGGTGGCGGCGATCGGCGTCCTGGAGGCCGACCCCGTCGACGACGTCAGCCCCGGGATCCTCCTCGGGCCGGCCGACGGATCCGGCCCACCGTGGGCGCTCGCCCCGGACCTGGACCGACCGGTCGGCAACTGGGTGGACACCGATCTCAACGGCTGGATGGTCGCGGGACGGCCCGGGCCGCACTGGCTGGACGCGAGCACGATCGTGGCGGTCGTCAGCGATCGCGGCCGCTCGCACCCGGTCCGCTTCCGCCTGGATCCCCGAACCGGGGCGGCCACGGAGCCGCCAACCGCGACGGGCCGTGACGCAACCGATCCCTGGTCCGACGCGACGAGCCACGCCTTGACCGTCGCTCCAACCGGGACGATCGCGGTGCTCGGGACGCTCGGGACGCGGGCGATGGAGCTGATGACCCTGGACGCGGACGCCGCAGGCCGGCCGCGGTGGGCGACCCGTTCCAGGCTCGGCTCGGCCTGGCAGCGGCGCCACCCCCAGCCGCAGATGCGCCGGTTCGACGCGCCCGGGCCAGGCGGCCGGATCGAGACCTGGGTCGCCTCGCCGCCGGACGCCGCCGACGCCTCACTCCCGACAGTGGTCGACATTCATGGCGGGCCACTCGGCGCATGGGCTCCGGCGCCGCACGTCGAGGTCGCGCTGCTCGTCGCGCGCGGCTACCGGGTGATCCTCCCGAACATTCGCGGCTCCACGTCGTACGGCCGCGACTGGATCCGTCCGCAGCTCGGCGACTGGGGTGGCGTGGACGCCGCCGACGTCCACGCCGCGCTCGATCACGTGATCGCGCTCGGGCTCGCCGATCCGGACCGCCTTGGCGTCCTCGGCCTGAGCTACGGCGGGTTCATGGTCAACTGGCTCGTGGGGACCACGGACCGGTTCCGAGCGGCCGTCTCGGAGAACGGCGTCACCAACCAGATCTCGGGATGGGCCAACTCCGACTCCGGCCCCGAATACGATCGGGCCGCCCTGATGGGCGACCCCTTCAGTCCCGAAGGGATCGACCGCCTGTGGCGTCAGTCACCCCTTCGGCATGTCGCCGACATCCGGACACCGCTGCTGATGCTCCAGGCGGAGGCCGACCTGCGCTGCCCTCCACAGGACAACGAGCAGCTGTTCATCGCCCTGCGCCATCTCGGCCGGACCGTGGAGTACGTGCTGTACCCGGACGAATCGCACGTCTACTCATCGTCCGGCCGGCCAGATCGGCGGATCGACCGGATGACCCGGATGCTCGCCTGGTTCGATTGCCACCTGCGCGGTTGAGCGTCGCCCGGGACTAGCCGACCGCCACCTCCGGGCGCGGCGCGGACAGCTGGCGAGCCGCCGCCCGATGGCCCGCCAGGACGGCCCGGTGGAGCGACACCGACCGGGATCGACCCGACGCCCGGGACGACAACCAGCCAACGAGGAACCCGGCATCGAACGCGTCGCCCGCACCGGTCGTGTCGGTCGCGCTGAGCGCCTCGGTCGCCGCCTCGAACCGGAGCGTGTCGGCGCCGTCCCGCGCCAACACGGTGGCACCCTTGGCTCCCCGCTTGACGACCACGATCGAGGCAACCTCCAACAGGTCATCCAGCCGCCCAAGGCCGAACAGCGCCTCGGCCTCGGCGGCGGTGGCGAAGAGGAGGTCGGGCGCCGCGTCGTCGATCAGGGCACGGGCAGCCCGGCGGCCGCCGGCCAGGAGCGGCCCGATCGATGCCAGGTCGACGCTGATCGCGGCTCCGGCCGCCCGTCCGAGCTGCAGCGCTCGACGGCCGGCGTCGGCCAGCGGGCCGAGGAGCGAATAGATCGGCAGGTGGACCGCGTCGGCCCCGGCGAACCAGGTCGCCCGCAGCTCATCGGGCCTGAGCAGCTCGGCGGCCCCACGGTCCTGGACGAAGCTCCGCTCGCCACCCGGCGCCACGAGCACGCCGATCCGCCCCGTCCGGGCACCGGCGATCCGCGAGACATGGAGCACCACCCCATCCGTGCGGACCGCCGCGACGAGCGATCGCCCGGTGGCGTCGCGGCCCACAGCCGCGATCAGGCTCGATCGCGCCCCGAGCCGGGCCGCCCAGCGGGCGGTGTTGGCGGCCGAGCCACCCTGGACCAGGGCGACCCGCCCGGGGACGTCGCTGCTGGCGGCCAGCTGCCGCGCCGGGGCGAGCACCACGTCGAGCACGAGGTCGCCCAGGACGACCACCTTCGGCCGCCGGGCTCGGTTGGGGCGGCGGATGGACGGCATCTGGGGAGGATAGCCCGAGCCCCGCCTACAATGTCTCCCCCAACCCTGCCCATCGGCACCTGCACCGGAGTCGAACGCATGACCCTCGCCACCGACATCGACCAGCTCGCCATCGACACGATCCGGACCCTCTCCATCGATGCGGTCCAGAAGGCGAATTCCGGTCATCCGGGGGCGCCGATGGGTGCCGCGCCGATGGCCTACGTCCTGTGGACGCGCTTCCTGCGCCACGCTCCAACGCATCCCGACTGGGTCGACCGCGACCGGTTCGTGCTGTCGGCCGGACACGCCTCGATGCTCCTGTACTCGCTGCTCCACCTGACCGGCTACGCGGTGTCGCTCGAGGACCTCGAATCCTTCCGCCAGTGGAGCAGCATCACGCCGGGACATCCCGAATACGGGCTGACGCCCGGCGTCGAAGCGACGACCGGCCCGCTCGGGCAGGGGCTGACGAACGCCGTCGGGATGGCGATCGCCGAACGCCGCCTCGCCGCCGAGTACAACCGGCCGGACCACGCGATCGTCGACCACTGGACCTATGCCCTCGCGTCGGACGGGGACCTCCAGGAGGGGATCGCCTCGGAGGCGGCCAGCCTCGCCGGCCACCTGCGACTGGAGAAGCTGGTCGTCCTGTACGACGACAACCACATCCAGCTCGACGGCCCAACGTCGATGGCCTGGTCGGAGGATGTGCCTGCGCGCTTCGAGGCCTACGGCTGGCACACCCAGCGGGTCGACGATGGCAACGACCTCGTCGCCATCGAGCGGGCGATCGAACGCGCGCGGAGCGACGGCCGGCCGAGCCTGATCGCGATCCGGACCCACATCGGCTTCGGCAGCCCGAACAAGCAGGACACCCAGAAGGCGCACGGCGCGGCGCTCGGACCGGAGGAGGTCCGGCTCACGAAGGAGGCCTACGGCTGGGATCCCGATCGCTCGTTCTACGTCCCGGACGAGGCCCGCGAGCACTTCCGGGCGGCGATCGCGGAGGGTGAGGCGCTGGTCTCCGAGTGGGAGGCGCGGTTCGAGCGGTATCGCGACGCGCACGGCGAGGCCGCGGCCGAGTTCCGCCGCCGCACGTCTCGTGCCGGACTCGCCGATGGCTGGGATGCCGACCTCAAGTCGTACGAGGTCGCGACCGAGGTGGCGACCCGCAACGCCAGCCAGGATGCGATCCAGGCACTGGCCTCGCGCGTGCCGGAGCTGTTCGGTGGCGCCGCGGACCTGTCCGAGTCGAACCTGACCGACGTCAAGGGCGAGGCCAACTTCGAGGCGGACCAGGCGGGCCGGAACCTCCGCTTCGGCGTTCGCGAGCACGCCATGGGCGGGATCGCCAACGGCCTCGCGTACCACGGCGGGTTCATCCCCTATGCCGGGACGTTCCTCAACTTCAGCGACTACATGCGAGGCTCCGTCCGGCTGGCGGCGCTGTCCCGCCTCCACGTCATCTACGTCTGGACCCACGATTCGGTGGGTCTCGGCGAGGACGGGCCCACGCATCAGCCGGTCGAGCACTACGCGGCACTCCGGGCGATGCCCAACCTCTGCTTCATCCGGCCGGGCGACGCCAACGAGACGTCGGCGGCCTGGGCGTTCGCGGTCGAGCGGAAGGATGGGCCGGTGGCGCTCGCGCTGACGCGCCAGAAGCTCCCGGTCCTGCCCGGCACCCCCGAGAAGGCGCGCGACGGCGTGGCCCGCGGCGGCTACGTCCTCCGTGAGGCTGCCGGAGGCGCCCCGCGGCTGATCATGATCGGGACCGGGTCCGAGCTCCAGCTCGCCTACGCCGCGGCCGAAGCGCTCGAGGGCGAGGGCATTCCCACCCGCGTCGTCTCGCTCCCCTGCTGGGAGCAGTTCGAGGCGCAGGACCAGGCCTACCGGGACGCCGTCCTGCTGCCGGCCGTGCACAAGCGCGTGAGCGTCGAGATCGGCGTGCCCATGGGTTGGGAACGCTGGGTCGGCGACGAGGGCGCGATCATCGGACTCGACCGTTTCGGGTCCTCGGCACCGGCGCCAGCGATCTTCGAGCACCTGGGCTTCACGGCCGAGCGCGTCACCGATGTCGCCCGGCGCGTCGTCCGCGAGGGCCTGCGGGGCCGCATTCCAGCGCTCGAAGGCGACCACGCGTAGTCGACCGTTGCGCCGTCCGTGCTACGGAGGCCGCGCTGGATCGAGCCGAGGCCCTCTCAGCTTTCTCTCACATTCTTCGGCTACAAATCGTGGCGGGAGGGTGCGTTCGCGTCCGGCCCTGTCCCGAGGTACACGATGTCCCGCCGAAACCGCGTTCATACGCGCCGCGATGGCTCGATCCGCGATACCCGACGTCCGCGTGGCGGGCCGCCCGTCCCGGCCGGCTGGGGATCGGACGGGGCCGACCCGGCAACGCTCCTCGACCGGTTGACCCTGGCGCTCCTGCCGCTGCGCCTCTTCCTCTGGGTGACCTTCCTCTACGCGGGCATCGACAAGCTGATCGATCCGACGTTCCTTCGGGCGACCGGGCCCGGCTCGATCGGGGCCCAGCTGGCCGAGTTCGTGAAGGTCTCGCCGATCGCCCCGCTGGTCCAGGTCTTCGGGCAGACGTTCCCGGTCGAGATCGGCTTCCTCATCGCCGTCGCGGAGATCGCCATCGGGCTCGGCACGCTGACCGGCCTGTTGTTCCGGCTCTCGGCAGCCGGCGGCCTTGCCCTGTCGCTCACCTTCTGGCTCACCGCTTCATGGGCGACCAAGCCGTACTACTACGGGCCGGACCTGCCCTACGCGTTCGGCTGGCTGACGGTCGCGCTGGCCGGCACGGGCGGCCGATACACGGTTGAGAACTGGTTCCGAACCGACGCCGACGGGGAGGAGTACGACGACGAGCCCGCCTCCGCGGAACGGCGGGCGGTGCTCAAGGCCGGGTTCCTCGGCCTGGCCTCGCTGGCAGTCGCCGGGTTCGCCGGAACGGTTGGGGCGTCCATCCTTGGCCGGGCGAAGCCGGAGCTGGCGTCGAACGGCACGTCGCCCGCACCGAGCGACAGCACGACTGGCGCCGCGCCATCGCCGGATCTCACGGCCGGTGGCAGTGCGAGCCCGGGTGGGGCGGCCGCCGCGGGCGCCAGCCAGGCGCCGGCATCCGGCCAGGTCGTCGCCCGGGTGAGCCAGCTCGGGTCAGGCCGAGCCATCAGCTTCAATGACCCGATCTCGGGCGATCCAGGCGTGCTCGTCAAGCTGGCCGACGGGAAGATCGTGGCCTTCGACGCGGTCTGCACCCATGCCGGCTGCACGGTTGAGTGGGATCCGAGCTACGACCTGCTCGTCTGCCCGTGCCACGGTGCCGCGTTCGACCCGGCCCACGACGCGCAGGTCGTGGCCGGACCCACCAACACGCCACTCTCGCCGATCCCGATCCACATCGACACGGCCAGCGGCCGGATCACCGTCAACGCCTGAAGGCAGGTCGTTCGCCGGGGCGGTTCGGCAGATGGCGCTCGTTGTCGGTGTCGTCGCCGGGCTCTATCCCGCCACCCGTACGGCCCGGATCTCGCCGACGGAGGCGCTCCGCTCCGTGTGACGCCGTATCCTTCGGAGCGTGACCAGGATGCGGATCGCGTTCGCTGCCGACCATGCCGGCGCGGCGCTCAAGAACGAGCTGATCCGGCGGCTCGGCGCCTTGGGCCTCGACCACGAGTGGATCGACCTCGGGGGCGACGGCTCGGATCCCGAGGACGATTACCCGGACTTCGCCCAGCGCCTCGGTGACGCTGTCGCCGACGGGACCGTCGACCGGGGGATCCTCATCTGCGGGTCCGGCGTCGGGGCGTCCGTGGCGGCCAACAAGATCCGAGGCGTCCGGTCGGCGGTCTGCCACGACACGTATTCGGCGCACCAGGGCGTCGAGCACGACGATATGAACATCCTGACGCTGGGCAGTCGCGTGATCGGCCCCGAGCCCGCGTTCGAATGCGCCGTCGCCTTCCTGGGCGCCACGTTCAGCGGCGAGCAGCGCCACCGGCGCCGTCTCGGCAAGGTCCTCAAGATCGAGGCCGACGGGCGCTGACCGAACGGCGAGCGCATGCCGTGGGGCCGAACGCACCGATGCGTGCCAGTCAGCAGTTCGGGGTCGAGGGAATCCAACCAAGGTCCACGGGGGCAATTTGTGCCTGCCAGTCTCAGACTGAAGCCCGAGACGGGCGAGAAGGTCGCTTCGAGGCGTCAGTGTTGCGTGACGGCCACCGATGAGGGTCGAAAGGCGCGACGCACGGTTCTCGACGTCCAGGTGTTGACTGGCACACACACCACGCTCGGTGCGGGCGCCCCGCCCCGTCCTGGCCAACCTCGCCTGGGGCGCTGAACGGCCGTCGGCGTACCATGGGCTCGCCGCGGTCGACCGTCGTGCAACGTACCGGCAGCCACGCGTCACCGTCCGTTCACCGTCCCGCGGCTATCCTGTCGGAGTAGCCACCATGCCCGATCCCGCCTCGACCACCACCACCGTCCCGCGACTCGCCCTCGGCGAGGGTACTGCGGCGTTCGAGGCAGCCGTCCAGCGCGCCCGGACCGAGGAGTGGGCGAACCGCCTCTTCGACCGCGACGTGACGCTCTGGTCGTCGGACCAGCGGGTCGGAGCGGCGATCGCCGACCGCCTCGGCTGGCTGGATGCGCCGGCCCATTTCGCCAACCAGATCGCCGCTCTGGAAGGATTCGGCGACGCCGTCGTCGACCAGGGCTACCGGACAGCGATCGTGGCCGGCATGGGCGGGAGCAGTCTGGCGCCCGACGTGCTCCACCGGACCTTCGGCTCGCAGGAGGGTTACCTCGCACTCCGGATCCTCGATTCGACGGACCCGGCCTACGTCGCCGCGACGTTCGACGATCTCGATTCGCTCCAGACGCTGGTCCTCATCGCCTCGAAGTCGGGCACCACGACCGAGCCGAATGCCTTCCTGGCGGAGGCCTGGGCCCGCGCGCACGCCGCCCTCGACGTCCGCCGGCACCACACCTACGAGCAGCCCGGCGGGTTCATCGCGGCGATCAGCGATCCGGGCCGCAGCATCGAGGCGATCCCCCACCACGACGCCTTCCGCGAGGTCTTTCTCAATCCGCCCGACATCGGCGGGAGGTACTCGGCCCTGACCTATGTCGGGCTCGTGCCGGCATCATTGATCGGACTGGACCTCGACGCGCTGCTGGCATCGGCATCGGCGATGCTCGGGGCCTGCCGCGAGTCGGACCCGGCCAACAATCCCGGCCTGGCCCTTGGCCTCGCCATCGGGACGCTGGCGCGCGCCGGGCGCGACAAGCTGACCTTCCTGGCCGACGACGCCATCTCGTCGTTCGGGGCATGGGTCGAGCAGCTGATCGCCGAGAGCACCGGCAAGCACGGCGTCGGGATCGTGCCCGTCGACCTGGAGCCGCTCGGCGCCGTGGAGGCGTATGGGTCCGACCGGGCGTTCGTCCGGATCAGCCTCAGCGGCTCCGCCACGACCGACGGTGACGCGGCCCGCGATCGCCAGGCGGACGCGCTGGAAGCCGCCGGCCATCCGGTGATCCGGATCGGGCTGTCCGATCCCATCGACATTGGGGCGGAGTTCGTCCGCTGGGAGGTGGCGACCGCCATCGCCGGCGCCGTGCTGGGCATCGACCCGTTCGACCAGCCCAACGTCGAGGAAGCCAAGCAGCTGACACGCGACCTGCTGGCACGCCGCGAGCACGGTGAGACGGACCCGACTGCGCTGCCCGCGCCGGTGGCAAGCGGCGACGGCCTCGTCCTGCACGGCGACGCCGCGCTCCGGCTCACCTCGGGCGATGGCGGCGTCGTCGCGGAGCTGGCTCGGCACCTGGCGCGGCGTCGTCCGAACAGCTACCTCTGCCTCCAGGCGTTCATCGCGCCAACTCCGGCCCGCGACGACGCCATGGCGGGGATCCGCGCGCTCCTGCGCGACCGGACCGGCCGTGCGACAACCGCCGGCTACGGCCCGCGGTTCCTCCATTCAACGGGCCAGCTGCACAAGGGCGGCGCCCCGATCGGCTGGTTCATCCAGCTGACGTCGGACCACCCGGCCGATCGCCCGATCCCCGGCTGGCCGTACACCTTCGGGCAGCTGATCGACGCCCAGGCGGCCGGCGACTTCGCGGCCATCGAGTCGCACGACCTGCCGATCCTTCGCGTCCACCTCGGTCCAGACCCGGACGCCGGCCTGGCGGCCCTGCAGCGGGCGCTCGCGGCGGCCCTCGACACCCCAACGGAGGCTTGATCCAGATGCGCATCGGGTTCATCGGCCTCGGCCGGATGGGCGCCAACATGGTTCGCCGGCTGATCCGCGACGGCCATGAGATCGTGGCCTACAACCGCACGCCGGAGAAGACCACCGAGATCGCCGGTGAGGGCGCGATCGCCGCGTATTCCATCGCCGAGCTGGTCTCCAAGCTGGAGAAGCCGCGGATGGTCTGGGTGATGGTCCCCGCCGGCGACGCGACCGAGGCCCAGATCGCCGAACTGCTCGAGCACCTCGAGCCCGGCGACACGATCGTCGACGGCGGTAACACCAACTTCCACGACGACGTCCGCCGTCAGGCCGACCTGGCCACGAAGGGGATCGGCTACGTCGACGCCGGGGTCTCCGGCGGCGTCTGGGGGCTGCAGGTCGGCTACTGCCTGATGGTCGGCGGCGAGGACGCCACGGTGACGCCGCTCGAGCCGATCTTCAAGTCGCTCGCACCCGACAACGGCTACCTCCATGTCGGCGGCCCGGGCGCCGGGCACTACGTGAAGATGGTCCACAACGGGATCGAATACGGGCTCATGCAGGCCTACGCCGAGGGCTTCGAGATCATGCACGCCAGCGACTACAAGCTCGACCTGGCCGCGATCTCCGAGCTGTGGATGCAGGGCTCGGTGGTGCGCTCCTGGCTGCTCGAGCTGGCTGGCCGCGCCTTCCGCTCGAACGGCCAGGACCTGCCGCACCTCAAGGGCTACGTCGAAGATTCGGGCGAGGGCCGCTGGACGATCCAGGAGGCCATCGATCACGACGTCCCGGCGCCGGTCATCACGCTCTCGTTGCTGACCCGCTTCCGGTCCCGCCAGGACGACTCGTACGGGGCCAAGGTCCTCGCCGCGCTGCGTAACGAATTCGGCGGCCACGCGGTCAAGACGGAGTAGCCGACGGTGGCCTCGGGTCGGACGAAGGGTGGGCCGGCGGCGAACGGCGCGACCGCGGCGGTCGAGCCGGCGCCGGTCGAGGCGCCACCCGACCAGCCGATCCCGGCTCGCCCGGCGCCCCGTCCCAAGGACGCGCCCCGGACGATGAGGGATCTCCGGCTGGCCCACCAGGGGCGCAAGACGTCCAAGGCGAAGCCGGTCGAGAACGTCCTTCGCGAGGGGCTGCGGCTCGAGCGCGTTCCGGACCCATCCGTCCTCGTCCTGTTCGGCGGCACGGGCGACCTGGCCCATCGCAAGGTGGTCCCGGCCCTGTACCAGCTGTGGCGCACCAACCTGCTGCCCCACGAGTTCGTCCTGCTGGCGATCGGGCGGCGACCGTACGACGACGAATCGTTCCGCAAGGACATCCGCGCCTCGCTCGACCAGTACAGCCGGGTCCTGCCGGTCGAGGAAGATGCCTGGCGGACCTTCGCCGAGCGCATCTTCTACGAGCATCTCGATTTCGCCGACCCGGCCGGCTTCGACGCCCTGACGACCCGGCTGGACGCCCTCGACCACGAGCGCGGAACCCGCGGCAACCGGCTCTTCTACCTGGCGACCCAGCCGTCGCAGTTCGCCGAGATCGCCGGCCAGCTCGGGCGTGCCGGCCTCGACCACGAGCTGCACGATGGCGGGTGGCGACGGATCGTGATCGAGAAGCCGTTCGGACACGACCTGGACTCGGCACGGCGCCTCAACCGCGAGGTCGGCAAGGTGTTCCGCGAGTCGCAGGTCTATCGCATCGACCACTACCTGGGCAAGGAGACCGTCCGCAACCTGCTGGTCTTCCGGTTCGGCAACGGCATCTTCGAGCCGCTCTGGAATCGGCGCTATGTCGACAACGTCCAGATCACGGTCGCCGAATCGATCGGGATCGAGAGCCGCGGCGCCTTCTACGAGGAGACCGGTGCCTCCCGCGACGTCCTCCAGAACCACCTGCTCCAGCTGGTCAGCCTGGTGGCCATGGAGCCGCCTGCACGTTTCGAGGCCGACGCCCTGCGCGACGAGAAGGTCAAGGTGCTGCGCGCGATCTCGACGGCATCGACGGACGCCGGAGGCGATGTGGTCCGCGGCCAGTACGGGCCGGGCTGGGTGGCGGCCACCCAGGTCGCCGGCTACCGCCAGGAACAGGATGTGGACCCGGCGTCGGAGACGGAGACCTTCGTGGCGGCGCGCCTGACGATCGACGACTGGCGCTGGTCGGGCGTCCCGTTCTACGTGCGGACCGGCAAGCGCCTTCCCAAGCGCGCCACGGAGATCGCCATCCAGTACCGCGAGGTGCCCCACCGCCTGTTCAAAGACGAGGGCGTGGAGCCCGACGCAAACCTGCTGGCGATCCGGATCCAGCCGGACGAGGGGATCATGCTGCGGTTCGGTGCCAAGGTGCCCGGCCTCGGGCTCGACGTCCGCTCGGTGACGATGGATTTCACCTACGGCTCGGCCTTCAGCGTGGACTCGCCGGACGCCTACGAGACCCTGATCCTCGACGCCCTGCAGGGCGACGCTTCGCTGTTCACCCGGGCCGACGAGGTCGAAGAGGCCTGGAGCATCGTCGATCCGATCGTCGAGGGCTGGGCCGACGCGCCCGCTCCCGACTTCCCCAACTACGAGGCCGGATCGTGGGGTCCGGAGGCCGCCGACGAGCTGCTGGCTCGCGAGGGTCGGCGCTGGCGGCGGATCTGAGGATCGACCGATGATCAGCGACGCGCCGGTCAAGCTCGGCGAACCCGCGCTGCGCTGGTCGGCGCGGGCCCATAGCATCGCCGAGATCGAGAGCGAGCTCGCAAGGATCTGGGCGAGCCAGGACCTGACGGCCGACATGGGTGGCGAGCCAGGACGGCACATCTCCGCCCGTACCAGCGTGATGAACCTCGTCGTTGTCGCCCGCCGGCCAGAGATCGCCGAGCGTTGCGCCGCCACCATCCAGGCGCTGACCGGACGCCATCCCTCGCGAACGATCGTCATCCAGTCGGCCGATCCCGACGGCCCGTCGTGGCTGGACGCCCGAGTGGAAGCGCACTGCGTGCTGCCCCGCGAGGATGCTCCCGAGACCTGTGCCGAGACGATCCACCTGATCTGCGGGGGTGAGTCCGGGCACCACCTGGCCGCCATCGCGACGCCGCTGATCATCCACGACCTGCCGGTGACCGTGTGGTGGCCGGGCGAGCCGCCGCTCACGTCGCGGGCCGCCCAGGACCTCTTCGCGACGGCCGATCGGCTGGTGGTCGACGGATCCACCTGGTCCGGCGACGGCCTGGCGAGGCTGCGCGACCTGGCAGCCCTGCAGGACTCGTCGCGCCTGACCATCAGCGACTTCGCCCTGGTCCGCCAGTCGCGCTGGCGGGAGGCGATCGCGTCGATCTTCGACGACCCGGACTTCCTGCCCTACCTGCGATACCTCCGACGCATCGCCGTGACCTACGGGACCCACGACGAGGCCTGTGCGCCAGGGTCGGCGAACCTGGTCAAGCCGCTCTATCACATCGGGTGGATCGCCTCGCGGCTCGGTCTCTCGGTCGTCAAGCCGCTCACGCCGGTCGCCGGCCAGGGGACCGCGGGCGGGCCCGGCGCGCGGCCCGTCCGGACGGGTCCGGTTCGGATGGTCAGCGGCAAGCCGGTCATGGGTCGCGGCCTCGCGGCGACCCTCTCCGACGGTCGCGCCGACGTGGCGGTGCTCGCCCGCCCGGTCGTTTCCACGATGCCGTCCGGGACCACCCTGCGCGTGGAGCTCCTCGCCGACCGCCGCGGGTCCGAGCTCCGGGCCGACGTGACCGCCGAGGCCGAGACGGTCCACGTCCGGGTCTGGCAGGACGGGGTGGAAGCCTGGGATCGGTACTTCCGGGCCCCACGCCGAAACGACGTCGACCTGCTGGCAGAGGCGATCGAGGCCGGCCGGCGAGATCCGGTCGCGGTCGATGCCCTTCGGGCGGCGGCGGCGCTGGTGGCCGTCGGGCCGCAATGACGCTTCGGAACGAGCCGGAGATCCTCGTCGTCGCGGATCCCGACGAGGCGGCATCCACGACGGCCGAGCGGATCGCCATGACGCTCGCCGGTGCCGTCCGGGAGCGTGGCCGCGCCGACTGGGCGACGACCGGTGGGTCGTCGGTCGTCGGGATCTATCGCCACCTCGTTGCGGAACCGCTGCGTAACGCCGTCCCGTGGGAAGGCGTCCACGTCTGGTGGGGCGACGATCGCTTCGTCCCGCGCGACCATCCGCTGTCCAACGTCAAGCCACTCGACGACATCCTGCTGGCGATCGGGCTGACCGAGGAGGGTAGCGCCGGTGGGCGGGGGCCCGGTGTTCCTCTCCCCCCGGCGAACCTCCATCCCTTCCGAACCGGCGAGGCGATCGGCGGCGCCCGCGGACCGGCATGGTGCGCGACGGCGCTCGCCGGCGAGCTCGCAGGCGCCGGCCTCCCAACCGATGGCGCCTGGCCGGTCTTCGACCTCGTGCTGCTTGGTGTCGGCGCCGACGGGCACGTGCTGTCGGTCTTCCCGGGCTCGGCGGCGCTCGGTGCGGCCGAGCTGGCCATGGCGATCCCGGCTCCCAGCCACATCGAGCCGCGGGTCGAGCGGGTGACGCTCAATCCGGCCGTCATCGGCGCCGCCCGCCGCGTCCTGGTCGTCGCCGGCGGCGCGGGCAAGGCGGCCGTCCTCGCCGAGGTCTTCGGGAGGACTCGCGATCCCGACCGCTGGCCGGCACAACTCGCGCGGCGCGCGGAGGCCACCTGGATCCTCGACGCCGCGGCCGCGGCGAGCCTCCCCCGCTGAACGCGACGCCCGAGCCCTCCCGGCGGATACCCTCGGTCGACAGGACGCCGATCGCCGTATTCACGACCGGCGACGGCCCACCGCTGATCCTCGTCCACGGCGCCTCGGCCGACCACACGACGTTCCGGGTGATCGGCCCACGCCTCGCGCGCTGGTTCACCGTCCATGCCGTGGATCGCCGGGGACGGGGCGCCTCGGGCGATACCCTCCCGTACTCGATCGGGCGCGAGTTCGAGGACATCGCCGCTGTCGCCGCCGTGCTCGCCGCCGAGGCCGGCGAGCCCGTCCCCGTCTTCGGCCATTCCTACGGTGGTCGGTGCGCGCTCGGGGCCGCGCTGGTCAGCG
>JBGPVC010000051.1:0-17249 GCA_041491485.1 Candidatus Limnocylindria bacterium | reverse complement strand
GCCTTCTTGAGCTCGATGCCGAGATGGCGGGCGGCCTCGACGATGCAGTAGACCGTGCCGCGGGCGGTCGCCTCGTTGCGACCCTCGGACCCGCCGAGGCTGATGGGCTTGCCGGTGACGACGCCCGGGACCGTGTAGCCCGCGTGCATCGAATAGGTGTCCATCATCCAGGCCATGATCTGCGCGTTGGTGTTGACGTCCGGGGCCGGGATGTCCTTCTCGGGACCGACCAGGACCTCGATCTCGGTGAAGAAGCGGCGGGTCAGGCCCTCGAGCTCCTTCTGCGAGAGCTTCTTCGGGTCGACGATGACGCCGCCCTTGCCGCCGCCGTACGGGATGCCGACGACCGCGCACTTCCAGGTCATCCACATCGCCAGGGCCTTGACCTCATCGAGGCTGACGTCCTGGTGGTAGCGAATGCCGCCCTTGGCCGGACCGCGGCCGAGGTTGTGCTGGACGCGATACCCGGTGAAGACCCGGACGGACCCGTCGTCCATGTGGACCGGGAAGTGCACCGTCAGCTCGCGACGCGGCTCGCGCAGGACGCGGCGCATGCCGTCGTCCATGCCCAGCCGTTCAGCTGCCAGGTCGAACTGGCGTTGGGCGACTTCCCAGGCGTTGATCGTCGCCGTCATGTGTTCGGTGGTCATCCGCAGGAGTTCCTCTCTGTCGGGCGGTCACGAACCGCCGCGTCGCTGCAGGCCGTCTCCCGGACGACCTCACGGGGCGCCCCGCCAGGCCCAACCGGACCAATGCTGACGGCGGGCGCGCGACTCATCTGTCGCCCGAGTATAGCCGCGAGACCCTTGCGGGCACCTGCCAAATGGTCCCGGTCGGCAATCCGAACGCAACCTTTTCGCAACCACTCGGGGGAGCCGAACGGCCCCCGCGGGACGGGACCTCAGGCGCTGTACATCGCGACCGCGCCGACGCAGCCCGGACCCAGGTGGGGCCCGACCGACGGCCCGACCAGCGCCGTCTGAACGTCGTCCGGGTCGAGCTTGACCGCGACCCGGGACAGAACCTCGTCGCGGAATGTGGCCGCGTCGGCGCCGACCGTGTAGACGATGGCCAGCCGCTCGACCGGGCGCTCGCAGATCATCTCGATGAGGCGCTCCCTGGCCTTGGCCCGGGTCCGGACGCGGTCGCCCTGCTCGATGACGCCATGCTGGACGCGAATGATCGGCTTGACCGACAGGAGTGTTCCAATCGCCGCCTGGGCGCCGCTGATCCGGCCGCCCTTGCGCAGGTACTCGAGCGTCTCGAGTGCCACGTACATCACCATGTCCGGGGCGCGCGCCTCGAGGACCTCCGCGATCTCGGCCGCCGATCGCCCCTTGGCCGCGAGCTCGACGCCCATCAGCGCCAGGATCCCTTCGGCCATCGAGGCGCCGAGCGAGTCGATTACGTGGATCTCGCGATCGGGCAGCATGTCGCGAGCGATCAGGGCGCTCTTGATGGTGCCCGACAGGGTGCCGGCGACGTGGATCGACACGATCGAATCGGCACCGGCCGCGAAGGCCGCCTCGTAGGCGTCCTTGAACTCGCCTGGCGACGAGGCCGCCGTGGTCGGGAACGGCGCGTCGGGCGCGACCATTCGATCCCAGAAGTCCGGCGTCGTGAGCTCGATGCCGGCTCTGAAGCTCTCGGGTCCGAAGTTCACCAGGAGCGGGACGATCCCGATCCCGTGACCCGCGGCGAACGCCGGATCCAGGTCGGACGCGGAATCGGTGAAGATCGCGACGCGAGTCAAGGCTCCTCCTCACGGCTGGACCGCGAACGTTGCGGGCATGATACGGGCCGGGGTCCAGCGTGATGAGGGACCCGCTACGCTTTGCCGCGATGGACCGTTCGCTGCGGGCCGTGCTGGCCGGCACCTTCACCTTGCGCTTCAGCACCGGCCTGACCGGGGCCATGTACAGCCTCTACCTGGCCAACCTCGCCAAGCACGGCGGCACCGAGGTCGGAGCCGAGATCGTGGGCCTGTTCGCCGCGCTCTTCTTCGTGTCGGAGCTCGCCCTCTCCCCGATCTTCGGCATCCTGTCCGACCGCCTCGGTCATCACCGGGTGATGCTCTACGGACCGGCCTTCGGGGCCGTGGCTGCGATCCTGACGGGCCTGACGGCGAGCCTCCCGATCCTTGGGGCGACGCGGCTGCTGGAGGGCGCATCCACCGCGGCCAGCGTCCCGTCGATCCTGGGCTTCATCGCGCTGGCGACGGCCGGTAATGAGGTCCTGCGGGGCAAGGCCGCGGCCCGCTTCGAGGGTGCCACGCTGGCCGGGCTTGGCGTCGGCTTCATCGTGGCGCCGAAGCTGTTCGAGGCGATCGGGCCGCTCGCGTTCTTCCTGAACGCCGGCGTCTACGGGGTCTCGTTCCTGATCTACCGGCTCGGCGTCAAGGATCCGCAGGGCGAGCGCGAGGCGGTGGCGTCATCGCACGTCGGCGTCCGTCGCTACGTCCACCTCGTCCGCTCGGCCCACGTCCTGCTGCTGGCGCCGACCTGGATCGCGGTCAACGCCTCGATCGGGCTGTGGTTCAGCCAGTCGCTCTTCCAGTTCTCGAAGGCGAACCCAGGGTTCCCCGAGCAGCAGCTGATGCGCGGCTACGACGCCAACGAGATCACGATCGCTGCCATCCTCATCGCGATCGTGTTCGGGGTCGGACTGCTCTACTGGGGCAACCGGTTCAAGAACCTGCGGCGGACCACGATCATCCTCTACGGGATCCTGGGCGGCGCCGTCCTGGTCGCGGCCGGCCTCGTCGTGAATCACGCCGCCGGATTGCCGATCGTGGTGCCAATCACGGCCGCGGCGTTCGCCGGTGTCGGGCTGTTCGTGCTGGCCGGCGCCACGCCGGCCGCCCTGGGACTGCTCGCCGACATCTCCGAACGCTTCCCGGCCGATCGCGGCGCGATCATGGGCCTCTATTCGGTGTTCCTCGGGATCGGCCAGATCGCCGGCAGCCTGATCGGCGGCGTTGCCGCCGCCTCGCACGGCATCGACGGCATGCTAGTGGCCACGATGTGCCTGCTCGGAGTCGCCCTGCTGCCGCTTGCCCGATTGCGCGCGCAGGAACACGAGATCGGCGGGCCCGGGTCGGTGGCGGTGATCGGCGAGGTCGGCGGGTGAGGGACCGGGAGGGCGGCGCGGGCGAGGGCACCGACGCGCGAGCGTGGGCGCCCGTCCCCCTGGCGCGCGGCGCTCGAGGCGCGGTCGTCGCGCCGCACCATCTGGCCACGGCCGCGGGATCGGCCGTGCTCCGGGCCGGCGGCTCGGCCGTGGACTCGGCCATCGCGACCAATGCCGCCCTTGGCGTGGTCATGCCGAACGGATGCGGCATCGGCGGCGATGCGTTCTGGCTCATCTGGGACCAGGCCTCGGGCCGGCAACTGGCGCTCAACGGCTCCGGCCGGACGCCGGCCGGGGCGGACGCCGAAGCGCTCAGGAACGCCGGCTTGCGGACCATCCCGCTACGAGGACCGCACTCGATCACGGTGCCCGGAGCGGTTCGCTCCTGGGGCGCGGCGCACCGACGATTCGGCCGCCTGTCGCGCGATGCCGTCCTGGCGCCGGCCATCGAGCTCGCTCGCTCCGGGTTCCCGGCCTGGGAGGGCTTTATCGAGGCGGTCGAGGCCACCGCGCCGATCGTCAACGCGACGCTCGGCGCCGACGCCGGATTCTTCGCCGTCTACCGGCCCGCCGGGCGGCCCTGGCGGCCCGGTGAGCTGGTGCGCCTGCCGGGCCTGGCTGGAACGCTCGAGCGACTGGCGAGCGACGGCTTCGACGCCTTCTACGACGGCGATCTCGGGGAACGCCAGGGGCGCACCCTGGCCGCGCTCGGCTCGCCGATCCGGGCCGCCGACCTGGCCGCGCACACGGTCGACTGGGGTGAGCCGCTGACCCTCGACTACCGTGGCGTCCGGGTCACCACGCATCCTCCGAACAGCTCGGGCGTGGTGGCGCTCGAGCTGCTGTCGATCCTCGCCCAGTTCGAACCGCCGCCGGCCACCGCCTTCGGTCCCGAGGGCGTGACCGACCCGGCGTGGATCCACCTCGGCATCGAGGCCGCCAAGCTGGCGATGGCGGACCGCGATCGACGGCTGACCGATCCGACCTTCCGGGACGTGGGGGTCGAGCGCCTCCTGGATCCCGCCTACGGCGCCGCCCAGGCGGCCCGGATCGACCCCCGCCGCGCAGCCCATCCGGCCGCCTCGACCAACCCGTCGGGTGGCGGGACGATCTACCTCGCCACGGCCGATCGCGACGGCAACGCGGTCAGCCTGATCGAGTCGAACTACCTCGGCTTCGGGTCAGGTGTCGTCGATCCGGGGACCGGCATCCACTACCAGAACCGGGGCAGCTACTTCAGCCTGGACCCGGCCCATCCGAACGTCCTCGAGCCCGGCAAGCGCACGCTGCACACGTTGCTCCCCGGAATGCTGTTCCGGGACGGCCAGCCCGGCCCGTGGGTCGTGGCCGGCTCGATGGGCGGCGACGCCCAGCCGCAGATCCACGCCCAGCTCGTCTCTGCCCTGATCGACGGCGGGGTGGACGTGCTGACCGGCGTGACAGCCCCGCGCTGGTACGTGGAACCGGCCGAGCATTTCGCGCCACCGGTCGAGGTCCGGCTCGAGCCACGCCATCGGCCGGGGATCGCCGAATCGCTCGCGGCTCGAGGCCATCCGGTGACGATGATGGAGCCGTTCGACTCGATCCTTGGCCACGAGCACGCGATCGAGCTGGTGGACGGCGGCCCGGCCGCACCGGGTGGGTCGCTGGCCGCGGCCACGGATCCGCGCAGCGCCGGACTGCCGTCCGTCCTCTGAGGGGCGATCCCGGCCGAGCCATGCGATACTGCCGCGACCGGTCGTCGTCCGAAGCGCGCAGGAGGGGCACGTGACCTCGAACGTCAGCCAGAACTACCCGTACACGAGCGAGTCCGAGGCCGACCGCGCCCAGCAGATCGCGACGTTGGTCGCCGCCCGGAACGATCTCGCGGGCAAGCTTGCCAGCGAGACGACTCCGCTCGATTCGAGCGAGCGGTGGTGGGTCTGGAAGTGCCCGACCAAGGGTTGCGCCGGCCTCCTCCATGCCGCCGGGTACGCCGCCGAGAAGCACGCCGTCTACGTGGTCTGCGACGGGACCTGCGGCAAGACCTTCCTGCGCTGAACGAGGTCCCCGCCGCGACCGGCGCAACTGAGCGGGCCCTCCTGGCGGCCAGCCGCCGGCAGCTCGCGGTCGAGGCGCTCGGGATCGCCGTTTCGGCCCTCGCGTTCGGGTTCGTCTACGGGCTCTCGGCGCGCAACGCCGGTTTCTCGCCGGTCGAAGCGATGGCGATGAGCCTGATCGTGTTCGCCGGTGCCGCCCAGTTCGCGGCGATCGGCTACGTCGTCGGCGGGCTGGCCTGGCCCGGGGTCATCCTCCTCACCGCGTTGCTCAACGCCCTCCACCTGCTCTATTCGGCCGCCCTGGCGCCGCGGCTCAAGGAGATCCCGGCGCCACGACGGGCGGTCATGGCCCACGTCCTGACCGACGAGGCATTCGCGCTCAGCATCGGCCACTTCTCGCGGATCGGGCGAACGGACGAGCGGGGCTACTGGATCGCCGCGATCGGGTCGACCTGGATCCCCTGGAACCTGGCGACGCTGGCCGGCGTGACCATCGGCGGTCAGATCCCCGATCCGACCAGGTTCGGGCTGGACGTGGTGTTCCCGGCGGCGATGATCGGGCTGGCGGTCGGGCTGATCGCCGGGCGCCGCGAGCTGGTGGCGGCCTGCAGCGGGGCGGTGATCGCGGTCGTCGTCAGCCTGGCCGTCGGGCCGGGGATCGGGATCATCGCCGGCGGCCTCGGCGGACCGTTGCTGGGGATGGCCGTTCCGTCGCCGGCGGGTGCGAGGACGATGGCCCTTGGTTCAGCGGAGCTCGCGGAGCGGTACTCGATGCCGGGGACGCATCTCCACGGCGACGCCGCCGGAGCGAGCGACGCGACCCATGACGATGCGGTGGGCCTGCCATGAGCGTCCAGCTCGTCGCGCTAGCCGTGCTCATGGGCCTGGTCACCTACCCGTCCCGGGCCCTTCCCCTCCTGGCGCCAGGGATCGAGCGGATTCCGAAGATCGCGATGGAGTACCTGCGCCTCGTCGGCCCCGCCGTGCTCGCGGCGCTCGCCGCGGTCAACGTGATGGTCGTCACCACCGACGGAGGCTCGCCGGTCTTCCATGTCGGCATCGAATGGCTGGCGGTGGCCGTCTGCGCCGTCCTGACGGCGTGGCGGCGGAACCTGCTGATCGGCCTGGCCGGCGCGGTCGTGCTGGTCGCGCTCGCCCGTACGCTCGGGATCGCCTCGCTTCCGGCCTGACCAACGCGCCCGCGTCAGCCGCGCCGCGCCTCGGCCTCGATCTCGATCAGCAGGCTGGGATCAATCAGTCCGCTGACCTCGACCAGCGTCGCCGCCGGCCGGATCGCGTCGAACACCTGGCCGTGGATCGCGGTGACCTCGCCGGCCCGCGAGATGTCGGTCACGAACATCCGGGTACGCACGACGTCGGCCAGGCTGAACCCGGCATCGGTGAGGGCGGTCTCGATGATCGCCAGCGCCGCCCGCGTCTGCCCGCCGAGATCGCCCGGATGGCGCGACCGGCCATCGGCGCCGGCGTCGGTCGTTCCGGCGACCCAGCAACTGTCGCCGACGACGACCGCCCGGCTATAGCCGGCGACCGCCTCGAACGGGCCGCCGGACGAGATCCGTCGACGCATCACGGGCCGGTCACGGGCGCGTCGCGCCAGGCCAGGACCTCCGGGTCGGCGGCGATTGCCAGGAGGAGCCCGGCGAGCAGGGTCGTCCGGGGCACGATCGAGTCGACCACGAGGTACTCCGCCGGCGAGTGATCGTTGCCGCCGATCGGGCCGAGACCGTCCAGGCTCGGGATCCCCATGCCGGACGTCGTGTTGGCGTCCGATGCGCCGCCGGTGGACGCATCGTCGATCTGGAAGCCGAGGGCTGCGGCCACGGCTTGCGCGTGGGCAACGAGCCGGCCGCTCCGGACCAGCTTCTCCATCGGCCACCAGCGCGCCATCTCCTCGAAATCGACCGACGTGTCGGGCACCTCGGTCGCGCCGGCGATGCGACGGATCTCCGCCTCCGCGGCCTCGAGCGACTCGCGGCTGGTGCCGCGCACGTCGACCTCCAGCGAGCATCGCTCGGCGACGACATTCGGGCGCGTGCCGCCGCCGATCACCCCGACGTTGACCGTCACGCCCGGCCAGCGACCGTTGAGGGCGTGCAGGTCGCGGATGATCCGTGCGGCCTCGAGGATGGCGCTGCGGCCCTTCTCCGGCTCGACGCCGGCGTGGGCGGCGCGGCCGTTGACGCCGATCCGCAGATCGAGGATGCCCTTCCGCGCCGAGACGATGTCGCCGTTCGCGCGGGCGCACTCGAGGACGAGCGTCGCGTCCATGCCGGGTGCGATCTCGCGGATATGGGGCGTCGAGGTCGGCGAGCCGATCTCCTCGTCCGGGTTCGCGATGAAGACGAGGCGCTCGAATGGCATGCCCGCCTGTCCCTCGCGCATGCCCTCGCCGACCAGCGCGGCGATGGCGAAGAGACCGGCTAGCAGGCCCGACTTCATGTCCGTGACGCCCGGGCCATAGGCGATCCCGTCCTCCATCCGGAACGGCCTGGCGGCCGCGGTGCCGGAGTCGAAGACGGTGTCCATGTGCCCGATCAGCAGGACACGGGGCGCCCCAGCCGCGCCGTCGAACGTGGCGATCACGGTGTCGCCGAGATGGCCCGCCGGGTCCGGCCGCACATCAATGGAGGCGCCGAGGTTCGCGAGGAAGTGGGCGACCCACCGCCCGACCTCGTCGACCCCATCAGGGGTGTAGCTGCCGCAGTCCGTGTTGACCAGGCGCTCGAGGTTGCCCAGGTAGGTGGGCAGGTGGGCGGCGATGGCAGTACGCAGCCGGTCCAGCACGGCTGCGGGTGGCGTGACGGTTGGAGCCTCCATGGCCGTGCAGTCTAGCGGCGGGTCGCGGCGGGGAGAGGACTCTGGGGCACGGGGGTGCCGCCGGGCGCCGGCGCAACCAGGGCTGGGCCTCGGAGCCGGAGCCGGCCCGAGGCACCGGGACCGGCCGGTTTGACCGCCACCTGGCTTGCTATCCTGCGCGGACCGTGCGACTGGTCGAGACCCGCCTCCTCGAAGGACCCAACGTCTACCGGCTGGAGCCGGTGGTCAAGCTGGAATTCGCCGTCGGCAGGCGACGGACGTTCTACGGCCAGCGGAGTCCCGGGCGGCACGCGCTCGTGCAGCTCGGTGCCGGCGTCCCGGCTCGAGACTGGCCCGACGACGTGGCGGCGGTGGTGGCCTGGATCCGGCGCCTTCGCGCCGAGGCCGGCGAGGGACGCCGCGGCCCGGCCGTCCATCGCTCGTCGGATCCGGGGCACTGGATCGTGACCGTTCCATGGCTGGGCGCCGAACGCGCGCTCACCATCGCCGAAGCAGCGCTGGCGCTGGCCGCCCGCGACGTCTCCCCGTCCCGGACCGCGCACCTGACCGGCAGCCAGGAGCGGCTGCTCGCTCGCTGGCAGGCCCGCCTGGCCGAGGCGCGCGCGACGCCGCCAACCTGGATCCGCGACACAGACCGGCGGATTCCGATCGTCTCGATCTCGGGGACCAACGGCAAGAGCACGGTCACTCGGCTGATCACCCACATCCTGCTACGGTCCGGGAGGCACGTCGGGACGACCACGTCCGACGGGGTCCTGGTCGACGAGCGGATGGTCGACCCCGGCGACTGGACCGGGCCCGGCGGCGCCCAGCAGATCCTGGCCCGCCACGACATCGACGTGGCCGTGCTCGAAACGGCCCGTGGCGGGATCATCCTGCGCGGTGTCGGGTACGAGTCGAACGAGGCCAGCGTCCTGACCAACGTCTCGTCCGATCATCTCGACCTGCAGGGGATCCATACCCTCCCCGAGCTGGCCGAGGTCAAGTCGACGATCTGCCGGATCACTCGCCCGGACGGCTGGGTCGTGCTCAACGCCGACGACCCGCTCGTCTCGGCCGTTGCCCGCCGTGTCCGGGCACATGTCGCGCTGTTCAGCCTGGCCGGCGAGGCGTCGCCGCCGGTCCGACGGCACCTCGCGACGGGCGGGCGCGCGTATCTCGTGCGTGACGGAGTCATCGTCGAGGCGAACGGCGCCACCGAGACCGAGATCGTCGAGGTCCTGCGTGTTCCGCTGACGATCGGCGGCCTGGCTCGCCACAACGTGGCCAACGTGCTCGCCGCGGCGGGTGGCGCCCGCGGGGTGGGCGCGTCCATCCCCGAGATCCGGGACGGCCTCCTCGAGTTCGCGCCGGATTCGTCGCGCTCGCCCGGCCGGCTCAACCTGTTCCGGTTGGGCGCCAGGGTGGTCATCGTCGACTTCGCCCACAATGAGGCAGGGCTCGCGGCGATCCTCGACGTGGCTGAGGGCATCGCGGCCGGGGCGGCCGGGCGGGCGGCGCCGATCACGGCGATCATCGGCACGGCCGGCGATCGGCCGGACGACACGCTGCGTGGGATTGGCCGGATTGCCGCATCTCGCGCGCAGCGCGTGGCGATCAAGCAGACGCTCCGCTACCTGCGGGGCCGGACCCCCGAGTCGGTCGTCGGCGAGCTGCTGGCCGGGGTCGAGGCGGGCGGCATCGCCGCGGCCGAGGTCCCGGTCTACCCGGACGAGACGCGGGCGCTCCAGGCGGAGCTGAACGGCGCGCCCGGAACGGGCGCCAACGGCGGCCGGCCCGACGCCGCACGGGTGATCGTGCTGATGTGCCACCAGGAGCGCGACGAGGTGTACGACCTCCTGGCACGCGCTGGGGCCCGCCCGGTCGACGTGGCCAGTGAGCTGACGACCCTGGTCCCCCGGCTCCAGGGTCGGCCGCGCCGCGGCTGAGCCAGGCGGTCGCCGGGCTGCACTCAGCCCTCGGGCGCCTCGAGCTCGCCGGGGTCGGTGAACGCCGTCCCGCCACGCGAGGCGCCGGCCGCGGACATCGCCGCGCGGTAGACGCCGATGGCGTCGTCGACGCAGCACACGACGAGGTCGCCCGGGACGGCGCGGCGGAGCGCCGTCCGGACCGCGGCCGTCTCCTCGAGGATCCTGTCCGCCCGACTGGCTCGCGCGGTTCCCGCCGACCGTGCGCCATGGATGCCCTCGAGCACGATGGCGGCGGTCTCGCCAGGCTTCCGGCCTCGGAGGTTCTTGTCCTCGCGGACGATGACCTCGTCGAAGGCCCCCGCCGCGATCGCGCCGTACTCGCGCTGGTCCTCGTCGCGCCGATCCCCGGGGATGCCGATTACGCCGATCGCTCGGCCCGACCGCTTGCCGTCGTCCGACGCCCCGATCCGCCCGGCCCGCGTCTGCGGCTCGACCATCATCCGGCCGACGAAATCGGCCAGCTGGCGCATCCCGTCCACGTTGTGGCAGTAGTCGATGACCACCCGGACGCCGGCCACCTCCAGCAGGTTCAGCCGCCCGGGTGCCTGGAAGAACGACGTCGAGAACGTTCGCAGCCCCTGGCGGATGTCGTGCAGGTGGGCGCCGGCGGCCCAGGCGGCGGCCGCGGCGGCCAGGGCGTTGGCCACGTTCATCCGGGCACGGCCGCCAAACGTGGCCGGGATCAGGTGCGTATAGAGCACCGGCATCGTCCGCGGGCCGAGGCGAAGGACGATCAGCTCGCCCTCGCCGGTGACCTCGAGGCAGAACGCGGCGCCCCCGCGACCGGCGTGCCCGTCGACGCGGTCGAACCCGTCCTCGCCCTTGGCCGTGGCCATGCTGAACAGCACGACCCGACCGGCGCAGTGACGGCCGAGCCGATAGACGAGGTGGTCGTCGGCGTTGAGGACGGCGGTCCCCGAGCGCGGCACGGCCTCGACCACAACGCCCTTGACGTTGGCCAGCTGCCCGATCGAGGTGATCCCGCCGAGGCCGAGGTGGTCGCCCGTGACGTTGGTCACGACAGCGACGTCGTTGCGGTCGTAGCCCAGTCCCTCGCGCAGGATTCCGCCGCGGGCGACCTCGAAGACGGCGGTGTCCACGGTCGGGTTCTGGAGGACCATCTGGGCCGACCTCGGCCCGGACATGTCGCCCTTCCGGATCAGCCGCCCGTCGATGACGATGCCGTCGGTCGAGGTCATCCCGACCCGGCGGCCCATCAGCTTCAGGATGTGCGAGACCATCCGGACCGTGGTCGTCTTGCCGTTCGTGCCGGTCACCGCAATGATCGGGATCCGCGCCGAGGATCCGGACGGGAACAGCGAGTCGATCACCGGCCGGGCGACGTACTGCGGCTCGCCCTCGGTCGGGTGGGTGTGCATCCGGAACCCGGGCGCCGCATTGACCTCCACGATCGCGCCGCCGGTCTCGCGCACCGGGGTGGCGATGTCCGGGCAGATGAAGTCGATGCCGGCCACGTCGAGACCGACGATCTGGGCGGCCGTCTCCGCGATCTCGACGTTGTCCGGATGGGCCTCCATGGTCCGGTCGATCGAGGTTCCGCCCGTCGACATGTTGCCGGTCAGGGCGAGCTTCACCCGGGCGCCGGCGGGCAGGACGTCATCGAGTCCGGAGCCCTGCGCACGAACGAGCGCCTCGGCCGCGTCATTGACCGCGATCCGGGTGAGGACCTTCTCGTGGCCGATGCCGCGTCTCGGATCGGCGTTGGCGATCTCGACCAGCTGCCGGACGGTGTGCTCGCCGTCGCCGGTCACCGAGGCCGGAACGCGCTCGGCGATGGCCGCGACCCTGCCGTCAATGACCAGGCAGCGGTAGTCGTTGCCGGCGACGTAGGTCTCGACGATGACATCGCCGGAGCGGCTCTCGCTCAGGGCGCCGGTGTAGGCCACCCGGACGTCGTCCGTCGAGCGCAGGTCCAGGTGGACGCCACGGCCGTGGTTGCCGTCGAGCGGTTTGACCACGCACGGGAATCCCAGCCGCCCGGCGGCGGCGACCGCCGCGTCGGCGCTGTCGACGACCTCGGCCCGCGGAACCGGCAGTCCGGCCGAGTCGAGCAGCTGGTTGGTCAGGCTCTTGTCGGACGCCACGTCGACGGCGATCGCCGAGGTCCGCGAGGTCATCGTCGCCCGGATCCGTTGCTGGTGGACGCCGTGTCCGAACTGGACGAGCGAGTGCCGATCCAGGCGGATGAACGGGATGTCACGGCTGACCGCCTCGTCGATCAAGGCCTGTGTGGACGGCCCGAACGCCTGGCGCTCCGCGACCCGGATGAGGTGCTCGAGCTCCGGCGCGAAGTCGAAGAAGACCTCCGGGTCGTCCGGCGCCACGAGGTGGTTGACCAGGCGAACGGCCATCCGGCCGGCCTCCAGGCCGACCTGCTCCTCGCGGTACTCGTAGATGCAGTTGTACTGGCCGACCGGACCGGCGGCCCGCGTCTTGCCGTGGCGGACGTCCGTGCCCGCCAGGTTCTGGAATTCGAGCGCAACGTGCTCGGCGACATGGCCGGCCCACGTCCCGTCGCGAAGGCGGGTGATGAACCCGCCTCGGCGACCGAGCGAGCAGGCGTGGTCCTCCAGGGTCGGCAGGAGGGCGACCAGGGCATCCGTGAAACCCGGCAGCTTGCTCGTCGGGAACTGCTCCAGGACGCCGAGGTCGACGAGCAGTCGAACGACCGGCTCGCGCGCCCAGTAGTTCGGGCCGCGCAGGACCCGGGTCTCGAGGATTCGCAGCGTTGGCGCCGGGCCGGCCGGGGCGGGCGCAGCCGCGCGGCGTGACCGGCGACGGGAGCGAGACGCGGGCACGGCCTGAGTCACGGGGACTCTCCTCCTGAGGCGGCATCGCCGCCGGCTGGGCGCTTAGCTTGAGGCCGCCTCGCCGCCCGGCAAGGCATGGAGGGCCGGCGACGCGACCCGCTCCCGACGGCGCAGGTCGAAGCGATAGCCGGCTGGCAGCGAATGGAGGACGACGCCGCTGATCATCAGCGGCCGGTGGCCATGGATCTCCCAGGCGTCCGTTTCGGATGTCGCACCGTCGACGACCGTGATCGAGCCCCGGCCGATCACCTCCATCACGTGATCCGGGCCGACAACGCCGGCGGTGTCCTCGTCGACGCCCAGGCCGAGCAGGCTCGGGTTCTGGGCGATGAGGCTGAGCAGCCGCCCGAGCCGGTTCCGCTGCTGGAAATGCTGGTCGACGATCACGCCGGGGAGGAGGCCGAGGCCGGCGGCGATCTGGGCCATGCGATGCTTCGGCGTCGCCCCGGACGCCCCGAACGCGATCATGTGGCTGGACATCGCGGACGCACCGGCCGACGTGCCCGCGACCACGGCCCCGTGCTGGAACCGGTCCAGGATCGCGTCGGCGAGGCGCGTCCCGCCGATCGTTGACGACAGTCGCAGCTGGTTGCCGCCGGTCAGGAAGACCCCGGTCGCGTCGTGCACGGCCAGCGTCGAAGTCTCATCGTTGGCCTGTGGGCGGGTGACCGTGTGCAAGGGCCGGACCTTCTTGACGCCGAGCTCGGCGAAGACCGCCCGGTACCGCTCGCCCGCCTCGACCCCGAGCGATGACGCGGTGCTGATGACCGCGATCGTCGCGTCGTCGCCACCTGCCAGGGCGACGAAACGGTTGAGGATGACGCGGTCGCGGACCTTGTCCTCCGCACCGCCGATGATGATGACGGTTCCATCGGCCAACAGACGTCGGGCTCCCTTGCGGTTCGGCAGAGGATAGCCGACGGTCGCCGCGCCTTGCCGGCGCCGATCCGTCCGGTGCGCTCCGACCGGTCGGAGCACGGCGCGGGGCCGTGCGAGAATGCGCCCGCGATGGACGACCGCCCCGAGCCGGAAACGCGTCCCGAACCGGAATTGCGACCGGTCCCGGGCACGGCGCGCGGCCTCGGGCGAATCGTGGTCGAGCTGTCCGACGTCGTGGATCGCGATACGCGCCGGCGAGCCGGCGTCTTCCGCCGGGCGCTCCGGCGCGAGGTATCGCGGGCCCGCGATCCGCACCGCATCGCCGCGATCATCCTGCTCAGCCTGACCTTCGCCCTGATCCTGTCCGGCATGATCGCCCGCGGTGAGGCCGGCGGCGCCGACGCCCGGGCCTACTGGGCCGGCGTGCGGATCTGGCTGAACGGCGGCGATCCGTACCATCCGACCGGGCCGTTCCTCCCCTACGTCTACGCCCCGTGGATGCTGCCCCTGTTCACGCCGTGGGCGGCGCTGCCCTGGGACGTCGCCTGGTTCGCGTGGCGAGTCGGGACGATCCTCCTGCTGCTCTGGACGATCGACTGGGCGTATCGGCGCCGCCCGTTGACGACGGCCGTGACCGTCGCCCTGCTCGGGTTCCCGTTCGGCGCCAATCTCGACACGGGCAACATCAACCTGCAGCTGACCCTGATGCTGTGGGCCGCCCAGTTCACCGGGCCACGCGTGGGCGGCCTGCTTTGGGCACTGGCCACGTGGATGAAATGGATCCCGCTGGTCCATTGGCTGATCCTCGGTCCACGGACCAGGCTCTGGGGCCTGGGCTGGCTCGCCGTCTCGATCGGGCTCAGCCTCGTCACGCTGCCGCTCACGATCATCCAGATGCAGACGCTCTTCGGGTTCGGCGCCAGGCCGATCCGGCTGGACTATCTCGTCTACGTCTGGGCACTCGTCCCGTGGTTGTACCGGGCCCGCGACCCGTTCACGGTTCTTCGACCGGCCAGCTGGCGGTCCTGGATGGCCGCGGCGCGGGTCCGGGTCGCCCGCTAGGGCGGCGGGTCGCCCGCTGGGGCGGCGAGTCGCGCGCTAGGGCCGCGAGTCGCTCGCTAGGTCGTGGCGGCCTCGGCGGCGGCCAGGGCCGCGTCCTCGCCGGCGATTCGGTCCTCGCGCCGTCGCTCGTCGACCGGCCGCAGCAGGATCGCGCCGACGCCGAGCAGGGCGACCCCAAACAGGAGCGCGGCCCGCGGGCCTGACCCGCCGGCGTCCGGACCGCCGACCAGGTCCATCAGCGTGCCGCCAACGGCCACGGCCAGGACACCCGCCGACGCGGTAGCGACGTTCGACAGTCCCATGTACCGACCCGACGATGCCTT
Organism: Candidatus Limnocylindria bacterium; assembly: GCA_041491485.1. Lineage (GTDB taxonomy): Bacteria > Chloroflexota > Limnocylindria > Limnocylindrales > CSP1-4 > SPCO01. The sequence goes on along the minus strand of JBGPVC010000051.1, from coordinate 2,178 downwards.
CGGGATGATGTCGGTCATCAGTGCCCAATCGACCGCCAGGAAGATCCCCGCGGAGACTCCGTACAGCAATGAGCCGAGGAACGCGATAGGCAGGACCGGCGCGACGGCCACGACCGTCAGCCCTGCGCCGCCAACCGCGCAACTCACCCAGATGACCGGCTTGCGACCCACGCGGTCGGAGATCCGCGCCGCCGGCACCACGGAGATGACCGTCCCCACGGCGACGAGCCCGGTCAACGGGATCAGCACGAGGCCAGTGTCCGTCTGGTTGAGGCCCATCGACCGAGACAGGTAGAAGGTCGCGAGCTGGACCAGGACGGACCCGCCCATCAGGATCGCCAGGCGTGACGCGACGAGCCACAGGAAGCTCCGTTCACCGAGGATGTCCGTGCCCCAGGCCTCGGCCGCGATCGCCCGCCACGACCGCCCGGCACGGGATTTCGGTGGCGGTCCTTCACGCACCCGGATGACCACGGACAGCATCGTGCAGAGCTCGAGGACGCCCAGGGCGACCAGGCCGAGCCCGAACTGGTTGGTTGCCGTGGCAATCGCCCCGATGACGAACCCGGCAACGTTGCCGAGCACCTGCATCAACCCGACGAGGGCGCTCGCCGTGCCGACCTGGGCGGCCGGCACGAGATCCGGAACGTAGCCCTGGAATGGGCCCTGGGCGAAGTTCGAGCTGAACTGGAGCAGGGCGATGAACGCGGCGAGCGCGACGAGCGTGTTGCTCGAGGCGATGCCGATCAGGAAGACGAGATCGAGGATCGAGCCGATGAGGATGTACGGCTTGCGGCGTCCCCAGCGCGAGATCGTGTAGTCGGAAATGGACCCGATCGTGGGCTGGACCAGCATCGCGATCACGGCACCGCTGATCGAGACGAGGAAGAGCGCGCGCCCGGCGTCCTGCTTGTCGACGAGACCGGTGAACTCGAGCCGGCCGGTCAGGATCGTGCCCAGCCCCGCGAAGATCGACGACAGCCCTAGCCAGTAGAGCGAGATGCGGATGAGCTCCCGGTTCGGCAGGCGGACCGTCGGGCGGCCATCGGGCATCTGACCAACGTTCGTTGCGTCCACGGCTGCGCGTCCCTCCGTGTCGCGAGCCGGTGAGAACCAACCGGCGGCGGCGCCCCGCTCATCCTACGCGCTCGGCACAGCGTCTCCCCGACGATCGAGCGCGACCGTCGATCGCACCCGGATGAGGCGTCGGTCGGTGGCGGTCGGGGCCACGTAGCGGAACAGCGAGCGATCGAGCGAATAGATCCCGGTCGAGGCGATCCCGATCCGTCCCAGCCGGAACGAGAAGACGGGGTTCTCGCCGTTCCCGGCGTAGTGATGCGGGCTGCCGTCGGCGCTCAGGATGGCCAGGTTGGCCTGGCCGCCGAACCGGTCGTGGAGCGAGGCAAGCAGGTGGGCGACCGGCTCGTCCGGTTGCCAGGCGTCCTCGAGCCAACGCTCCCCCACCTCGGTGTCGGCCCGACCGTGGATCCGGCCCTGCCGGCGGAACGCCTCGCGCAGGCCCTTGTAGTCGCGAAGGTCGCCGTTGTGGCTGAACGCGAACCGTCCGGCCGGGTCGTCGAACGGCTGGGTGTCCGCATGGGTCAGGGTCGACAGGCGCGACGGCCGGCGGAGATGGACGAGGACCGAGGTCGTCTCGGTCTCCCCCACCCGCCCGCGGCCCGGGTCGTCACGGAACGCCCGGACGTCACGGTACGACGCGAGCCTCCCGTCGGACCCGATCCAGGCGGCGCCCCACCCGAAGCCGGCGATCCCGAATCGTTCGAGGCGCTCGGCGAACGGCCAGAGCTCGTCCAGCCGGAACGGCTCGCCAGCGCGGGCGATGAAATGCTCACACATGTTCGGCGGATGCTAGCGCCTCGACCGGCTGGCAGGTGGGGCACCAGTACGTGGTCCGCGGCAGGTCGCGGCCCTGCCGGTTGCTGCTGATCGGCGTGCCGCAGCGCCGGCACGGGCGTCCGGTTCGACCGTAGACGTAGAGCGGCCCGATCGCGCGTCGATCGGCGCCGGTCGTCACGCGTTCCGGGCCACCGCTCCTGCCGGCGTTCTCGAGGAGCAGCCGGCGGGCGGTGGTCACCAGTCGAGTCAGCGTCGCGTCGTCGAGATCGGCGACGATCGCGGACGGTGCCACGCGCTCCAGCCACAGCACCTCGCTCTTGT
>JBGPVC010000050.1:0-17293 GCA_041491485.1 Candidatus Limnocylindria bacterium | reverse complement strand
CCCCGGTCGGAGCCGTCACGCCGTAGACGCTGAATTCGTAGTGCGGTACCGCATCAACGGTCAGTCCCGGGAGCGGCAACTCGCTGATCGGCTTCCGGGTGATGAGGTACCAGCCGGCGAACAGCAGCATGGCCGTTGCGATCATCGCCAGGAGGATCATCAGCGCGATCCGGCGGCGGCGGCCTCGGGCCGCCGCCGCCGTCCCCTCGACCGTGGGCTCCTGGAGCTCGTCCGTTGCAGCCTCGACCGGGCCGTGCCCGGCTCCGCTCTCTGAGCCGTCAGCCGTTTCGCCGACTTCAAGTCCGTCGTCGACCGCCAGGCCGTCCTCCGGCGATCGGGCGGGGGTCGCGTCCATGGGTTCCGCCGCCGGCGGCGCGGCGATGGCAGTCGCCGTTCGGTGGGGGGCGGTCGCATCCACGTCGTTGTCCGGCTGGACTCCGAATTCGGGAGGCAGTCCGTGGCTCGGCTCGAGATCAGTCATGTCAGTTCCCTGCGCTCGGCCCGGCCGACGGAGCCAGGACGGCGGGTGACGGAGCAGCCGGGTTCCCGCCGGACGCTCCGCCCGTGCCGGGAGACCTGCTCGGCAGGCTGGCGCCCAGCCGGTTGAGGCCGGTGACGGCGTCGAAGTCCGTCGAGTTCGCGGCAAAGACCCGCGTGTAATAGGTGATGGCCGCCTCGACGTTTCCCTCGGCCTCGGCGGTGAGGCCCAACCCGATGAGCGCGTCCCGGCCGTACGCACCATCAACCAGTGGCTTCAGCTGTTGCTCCGCCTCGGCCAGTCGTTTCCCGCACAACGCGACCATACCGTTGGCGTATTGGGCACCGACCGCGTCGCCCAGCGTCGCGTAGGCCTTGGCGAGCTGCGCGTAGGGCTCGCACCAGCCGCTCGGAACGAGCGCGATGGCTCGGCGAAGGACGTCCACGGCGTTCGTGGTGTCGCCGATGCCGAGCAGGGCCGTACCCATCAGGTTGAGGGCGTCGGCGTCAGTTCGGTTGATCTTCAGGGCTCGGGCGAGCATCGTGGCCGCGTCGCGAGGTTGATTCTGTTGGAGCGCGATCGAGCCGAGCCCGTAATAGGCGGCCTCGAGCCTGGGATCCGCGTTGGCCATCTCCTCGCTGCCCGCGGCATCGATCAGCGCCTGGTAGTCCCGCACCGCAGCGTCGAGGTCGCCGGTAACGACGTACGCGTCTCCTCTGCCGAGCAGCGCCGCCCCATTGGTCGGCTCCACCCTGAGGATCTCGGTGTACTGGGCGATCGCGTCGGTCGAGCGGCCTGCCTTCGTGTAGGCGAGGGCGAGCCCGAGTCGATTGCTGAGCTTGTTCGGCTCGTTGCGAACAGCCGCCTCGCCGGCGGCGATCGCCCGTTCCGCTATCGGTAGCCCGGGTTCAACGTGCCGGTCGAGGACGTAGTACAGCCCGACCGCCGGCAGGCCGATCACGAGGATCAGGCCGAGGCCGATGATCGTTCGATTGAGCGTCCGGTCGCTGACGGCGCCCAGCGCCGTTCTCATCCGCATCACGTCGGCTTTCTGCGGGCCACGCGGCCCGCGCTGGTTCGGGGGCCCGGTCTCCGTCCCGTTGGAAGGGTGAAAAGCAGGACGGAGACCTGACGCCCCACAACGATCGTGATCGAGCCCGGACCGAGATCCCATCCGCCGACCGGTAGAAATCCGGCACATAGGTCGGCGAACCCGAGAGGCGGCCTCTATCTCCCGGTCTCGATCGGGCGGTACCGGCGAGATCAGGCGCTGACCAGGGTCATCCGGGCGAGCTTGAGGTCGCGGACGGCGCGCACGACCCGCTCGAGGTCGTCGCTGAGCGCACCAGCCGCGGGCCCTGCCCCGTCGCCGCTGCCGGCCGCTTCGTGGCGGCTGGCCGCGCGATTCGCCGGGCCGGCGGGGCCGCCGATGCCGACGAACAGGAAGATCGGCCCGCTGCCGTCGCCGGCGACATCCGATGGATCGGCCGTCCCGCCACGCTCCACGATCACGACGTCGGGCCGCGAGGCGAGCGCGGACGCGGTTCCGATCTGGTCAGCGGCGGCGATGGCCGCCGCGGCGATCCCCGGTTCGGCTGCGAGCAGCTTGGCCAGGCCCTCGCCGAGGAGCGGGTGCAGGTAAAGGATCGCCACGCGGACGGGCGCTGATCCTGCCATGGGGACTGCCCTCGGAAGGGACGACGCCGTCGCCCGTGCGGACCCTCCGGCGTGATGATGCGCACGCCGTGATGCGTGGTCCATCCCCGATCCGGCACATCCGTTGGCGACGGCATCTATCGCCGTGCAGGGTGCTCTGCTGCGGCCGGGATCCTCGGCGGATCAGCCTCGATCCGGCGCGGATCCGAGCCCCTGGCGGACGATGTAGGCGGCTGCCTGGATCCGGTTCTCGAGCTGGAGCTTCTCGAGCGCGTTGTGGACGTGGTTCTTCACGGTCCCCTCGGTGATCGACAGCCGCGTTCCGATCTCCTTGTTCGACAGCCCTTCCGACACGAGCTTGAGCGTCTCCAGTTCCCGTCGAGTCAGGACGCTCGTGGTCGCCGCTTCCGTTGCACCCTGGGCTGGCTGTGTCGGCTGGTCCGCGTTGAGCGCCGACGCGGCCGTGCCCGCGCCCCGCAGCCGGCGGATCTCGTCGAGGAGACGCCCGGCGATCGCCGAGGACAGCGGCGTTTCATTGCGCATCACCGCGTGCAGCAGCTCGTAGAGTTGCTCGGGGCGGAGATCCTTGAGCAGGTACCCGTGGGCCCCGTACCGGATGGCCTCGAACAGGTAATCCTCGGACTCCGAGACCGTGAGCACCACGATCTTCACGGCGGGCATACGGTCGCGCAGGATGCGCACCGCCTCGATGCCGTTCATGACGGGCATCTCGATATCCATCACGACCAGGTCCGGATCGAGCGCCAGGGCCTTGTCGATCGCCTCCGCGCCGTCCGCTGCCTCACCGACGACCGTGAACTCGGGCTGCTCCTCGATCAGGGTCGCGATCGCCCGCCGGAACAGTGGCTGGTCATCGACGAGCAGGACGCGGATCGGCGTTGAGCGGCCACTGGACGTCTGCCTCGACTCGACCGTGCCCACCGTGAACCTCCGAAGCAACTGCGCCCGCACCCGGTAGCGCAGGCACACGGGCGATGAGCGCGGTCCCGTGGCCGGGTGCCGAATCGACTGCCAGCGTACCGCCGATGGATTCGATGCGTTCGCGCATCGCGTGCAGCCCGAACCCGGAATCGCGGTCGAGCAGCCGCTTCGCCAGGTCGAAGCCGCGACCGTTGTCCTCGATCCGGAACGTGACGAAGGCGTCGTCGCTCGTCACCCGCACGATCGAGGAGGTCGCCCCGGCGTGCTTGCGGACGTTCGTCAAGGCCTCCTGGATGACGCGGATGATCTGGACCTCCGCGCGAGGCGAGAGACGTGGCTCGGCGTCGAAGTCGGTCTCGAGCTTCGTGGCGATCCCTGACTGGCGCTCGTACTTCTCGACATAGCCGCGCAGGCTGTCGATCAGGCCGCGTCCCGTGTGGCTCGACTCGCGGAGCCCCAGGATCGCCTCGCGGACGTCCCGGTAGGCCTCCTCGGCGATGTCCGCGAGCTCCGCCAACCCGATGGCCATGTCGGTCGCGCCGATGCTCCTGGCGTTGCCCCCGAGCGCCCGCAACCGCAGGTGCACGACGCCGAGCACCTGGGCCAGGCTGTCGTGCATCTCGCGGGCGATCCGCTCGCGTTCCACGAGGGTCGCCGCCTGGTGCTCGTTCTCGCGCATGCGTGCGCTGGTGATCGCGATCGTCGCCAGCTCGCCCAGCGTCTGGAGATAGGCTCGATCCCGATGCGTGAACGGCGCTTCCGGCGCGCGGTCCGCGCGCAGGTCGCCCAGGTGCAGGTCGGGACTGGCGAGTGCCACGCTGATCGTCGTCCGAGCCCCCGATGCGGTCGACGTGTGGGGCCTGAATGGTCCGGTTTCGGGGGTCATGACGTGACTCGGATCCGAGCTGATACACGTGCTGCCGTCGGGCAGCCGGACGGCGCCGGCGATGCCGCCTCCATCGAGCAGGGCCGACGACGCTGGCGTCAGGCACAGCATGGCTTCCTCGGCCAGCAGGAGGTCGTGGGCGTGCCGGGCGACCGCGGCGAGTGTCTCTGCCAGCGGCCGTTGATTCGAGATGCTCAACAGCACGTCGTACAGGGCGTGGCCTTCCTGCTTCCGTCGCTGCATGTCCCCGACGAGCTGCCCGATCTGGATCGAGCAGGCCAGCTGGTGGCCGATGTTCTGGAGTGTCGTCGACGCCAGCAGGTCGGGCTCGATGGTTCCCTCGGGCATGTGGAGACGCATCCTGCCGACGATCGCCGTGCCGCGCGCCAGCGGGATGTCGATCAGGTGTGGGAGATCCTCACCGGCTGCCACGGCTGAAGCGTGGGGAGCCCTGACGATCCTCCGTTCCAGCCCGGAGTCGGGCGCCCCATCGTGGGCAAAGACCACCACCGACGCCTCGGTCGCGTCGGTTCGATCGATAACGGTGTGCAGGGCCGCGTCGATGAGTTGCTCGACCGCCAGTTCACCCTGGACTGCGGTCGAGACGGCATTGATGGCGGTGAGCTCGCGGTTCTGCCGAACGATGCGGCGCTCCGTGCGCTCGACGAGGTGGAACATGAGCAGCGCAAAGCAGACGATGCCGATGGCCGTGACCGCGGCGATGGCCACGTGCTCGGCGCGATGGATGGGACTGTCCTCGATGACCAGGTAGCGGAAGCACTCGATGGCCACGAGCAGGACGATCGGGAGGCCGATGCCCAGCCATTTCATCGCCACGAGATCGCCCGGCTCGCGACCAGGCCGTCCTCGGGCCCCGGCTCGAGGGGTGACGTCAGGGCTGGCGACGGGCTCGCCGACCGAACCCCGATCGTCGTCGGCGTTCAGCTCGCGCTCATCGCCCATCGAGTCGACGTCCTCATCCTCGGCCGTCTGGAACGGGCGAGCAGCCGGCCCGTCGGTATCGACGGCGGCTCCGATGGCGCCCTTCCAGGTTGTCCAGTCCATGGTCGCTGCTCCGGCCGGCAGTTCGGAGTGACGGTTGACCCGGTTCTGGAGGGCCATTGGTCGCAACCTTTCCTCGGCGATCGGCCGGCCGCCGTCGGATCGGTGCTCCGGAGCCATCTCGTGCGGCCCGTTTGGGACAAACGTCCCCGCACAAGAGGCCACAGGGCCCGTGATGAAACGACGCTGGTTGTCGTAGGGTCTCGCTTCGAAGGGCCCAGCCTGACGGGGACGTCAGGCCAAGGACACGGACATGGACAGCATCGGCGTGCAGGTCGGCGTCCTTCTCGTCGTCCTTCTCCTGCTGGAACGGCTCGCCGCGGCGCGCGGTTGGGTCGGGCTGTCGGCCGCCGGCGTGCCCGTACTGACCTGGCTCGTGCTGACCGCGATGGCGCTGTGGTGCGAAGGCGTCCTTGCGTTCGTGCTGGTCCACGCGTCGCTGTTCACCCTGGGCACCGAAGCGGCCGGGATCGGACTGGTGCTGACGGGCGCCGTGCTCGCAGCCACACCCGTCGCAACCGCCCTGCTCGTCCGGCGGGCAACCCGACGTGCCTCGACCCCGCGCTGAGTCTCCGCCCGAAGGCGATCCCGGGCCTGGGCGGCGCGCGCTCGCGAACGCTCGACTCGTGCTCTGGTCGGCACGCCGTCGGGTCCGGCTCGCGCGACAGCGCCTCTCGTCGGCGCGACAGCGCCTCTCGTCGGCACGGCTGCCGGGTCCCGTTGCCGCCCTCCGCGCACGCCTCGCCGACCCGGCCGCGCGGAGCGGGCTGCTCCGGCCGGCACGGACGGTGACGAAGGCCGTCGTGGTGATCGCTCTCGTCTCGGTCGTCCTGGCGGTTGGTGCGTTCTCGACGTCGACGCTGTACGGGCAATACGGCGCCCCGCGGATGCATGCCAGCACGGTCGCGTGGATCGAGCGGGCGACGACCTACGGCCCCAACGACTGCCGTCAATGCCACGGCGCGGAGGCCGCTGCCGAAGCCACGGCGGCTCACGCCGGGCTCATCTGCGAGACCTGCCACGTTCCGTCCGTAGCTCACCCCGGGGCCGTTGACGGCGTCGTCCAGGCGATGGGGGCGGAAACGAGCGCCGTCTGCGCGACGTGCCATGCCGAGGCGGCCGGACGTCCCGTGGCGTTCCCGCAGGTCGAGCTGGGCGGGCATTATCCGGGCGCCGAGTGCCTCCGTTGCCACGATCCGCATACGTCCTCGGCGGTGGCGCCACCCGAGGTGCCACATCCGCTCGCCAACCTGCCCGATTGCATCACCTGCCATGCGCCGGGTGGCCTGAAGCGGTTCCCGGCCGGACATCAGCCGGCCGTCGACAGCGTGTGCCGCTCCTGTCACCAGCCCGGCATCCGTGAATCGATCGGGTCGGTGAGCCGATGACCGACCCGGCCATGGCCAACGAGCCTCGATTGCCCTCCGACGGCGCCGGCCTCGCGGAGGCCGCGCCCCACGTGCCGATCTCGCGCCGCCAGGTGCTCAAGCTGGGTGCGGCGGCCGTCCCCTGTCTGCTCGGCTCCACCGCGCTCTTCGACTGGATGACCGGTCTGGCCACTGAGCCGAGCGCACCGGTGGATCCGATCGTCGCCGCGTACGACCCGACCGCGCATGCCTGGAGTTTCGTCGTCGACGCAAGCTCGTGCATCGGCTGCGGCCAGTGCGTCGTCGCCTGCAAGCAGGAGAACGGCGTCCCGCTCGACGCGGAACACACCCGCACCTGGGTGGAGCGTCATGCGGTCGCCCCGGACGGCTCCGTCGCGGTGGACAGTCCGGAGGCGGGCATCCACGGTTTCCTGTCGGAGTCGGCCGCGGCCGACGTCACCGGGGGAATCGCACGGACGACCCAGTTCGTGCCTCGCCTGTGCATGCAATGCGAGAACTCGCCGTGCACCGTTGTCTGCCCGGTGGGCGCCACCTTCCGAACGCCCGACGGGGTCATCCTCGTGGACGAGCAGCGCTGCATCGGGTGCGGCTATTGCGTCGTGGCCTGCCCGTACGGAGCGCGATACATCGTCCCGGCCGGACCGCGGACCCCGACCGGTGTGGCCGGTGTCGCCGACAAGTGCACGTTCTGCTACCACCGGATCACGCGCGGCCAGGCTCCGGCGTGCGTCGAGATCTGCCCGGTCGGCGCGCGCAAGTTCGGCGATCTCACCGATCCGGCGAGCGAGGTGAGCACGATCCTCCGCGAGCAGCCAACCCGCGTGCTGCGAGCCGAGCTCGGGACGAAGCCGCGCGTCCATTACCTTGGCCTCGAGGGCGAGGGGATCTGATGATCGTTCGGGTCGCCGGTCGCGCCCTCGTCGCCGATCCGCGGCTGGCCTGGCGGGCCGTCCGCCTGGAAGCGCGGAGCACGCCTCGCGCCCTGAAGGTGTGGCTCGGCATCCTGGGCGCCCTTGTGTGCGTCGGAGCCATCGGGGCCGTCCGATCGCTCATCCCGGGCGATAAGGGAACGGCAACGACGCCGACGTTCGAATGGGGGCTCCTGATCGTCGGCTACGTCTTCTTCGCCGTCACGACGAGTGGACTGTGCCTCGCCTCGTCGCTGGGCACGGTCTTCGGCATCGAGCGGTTCCGGCCGCTCGAGAAGCGGCACGCCGTGCTGGCGGTGCTCTGTCTCGTGACGGCCTTCGGCGTGATCGCGCTCGACCTCCATTACCCGGTCCGGATGGTCCTGGGCGCCGCGCTCAACCCGTCGCCCATGTCACCGATGTGGTGGATGGGCGTGTTCTACGGCATCTACCTGTGCTTCCTCCTCGTCGAGGTCTGGAGCATGTTCTGGGGTCATCCACGGATCCACGGGATCGCCTGCGTGCTGTCGTCGGGTATGGCGATCATCGCCCCGACCACGCTCGGTGCCGTGTTCGCGGTCGTGAGCGCCCGCCCCTACTGGGCCGGTGCCTTCACCCCGCTGCTCATGCTGGCCACCGCCTTCCTGTCCGGCACAGCGCTCCTGGGCGTGGTGTTCGGGATGGTCGACCGGCTGCATCTCACGGGCTTCGAGCGCGCAAGCGCCCTGGCCGTCCCGGCGGTTCGCTCGTTGCTGGGCTTCGGGCTGGTCGCCGTCGCCTGCCTGGTCGCGCGCGAGGTGGTCGTCGGCCTGTCGTCGACGGATGCCGGCCTGTCGGCCGCCACGAACGCCCTGGTCGCCGGCCCGCTGGCGATCCCGTTCGTCGGCGTCCGCGTCGTCATCGGGCTGGTCCTGCCGTTGGCCCTGCTCGCCATTCCGAACTCCCGAACGGCCTCCGGCCTCGTCTGGGCTGGATCTCTCGCGATCGTCGGCGTGTTCGCCGACCGGCTGACCTTCGTATCGGCGGGGCAGATCGCGCCGCTGACGGCCACGTCCGGGGTCGTCTCCCTACCGTATGCCGCGTACACCCCATCGCTCGTCGAGATCAGCATCCTCATCGGCGCGGTCGCCTTGATCGCGCTGCTGTACACCCTGGCAGAGCGGTACCTCGACCTGCGAGAGTCCGAGGTCCACATCGGGCTCGCCGTGCCGTTCGTCCTGGGCGCCCGGTGGCGCGGCCGGTGGGCACGTGCCGGCCATTCGTGGCTCGTGGGCGGTGCCGGTCCGGTCGACGTCGACCACGCCCAGCCTGCCAACCTTGAGCCCGCCGCCATCCAATCCGTCGCCGGCAATGCGTCCGAAGGGACGTCCGATCCGATCGGGTTCGAGGTCGAGGCCGAGGCGCTCGAGTCGGCGTCTGTCGGCCTGGCCATGTCCTCGGGCGAGCCCGACGACGTGGACCCCGACCAGGACGATCACGAGGCGCGCGCTTCGGTGGACGAGCCATGACCCACCGGTTCCTCGCCCGCCACTGGTATTCGCTGGCGCTCGGCGCCCTGACCACGGCCATCGTCCTGGCCGCCGCGTTCATCGTGGCCGTCGTCCTCCCCGACACCGAACGGGCCGCCAGCATCTCCGCCGGCGCCTCGCCGACGCCGACGGCTTCAACGTCGCCCTCGGGCCTGCCCGAAGTCATGTCGTGGCTCGCGATGCCGGCGGATGCCGACTGCGCGGCCTGCCATGTGACGGCCCAGGGCGTGATCGGCCTGCGTCCCGTGCCACCGATCGCGCATCCGCTCCAGGGCTGGAGCGACTGCACGGCCTGCCACGCGCCCGCGCGACTCGTCCAGACGGCGCCGGGTCACACGGGGATCCACGCCGATGCCTGCCTGACCTGCCACCAGGCGGGCGAGCTGCCCGCCCCCCTGTCGCGACCGCATCGAGAGCGGCAGAACACCGAGTGCCTCGACTGCCACGGCTCCGTGGCACCCCTGCCAACAGACATGGCGCATCGCACCGACACCGTGTGCTGGTTGTGCCACCGGCTCCCGGTGGACCAGCCGCCAGTGCCCAAGCACCCCGTCAAGAGCGGCCAGACCGATTGCCTGACCTGCCACGTGGCGGGCAAGGTGGGTGCCCTCCCTTCCGACCACGCGCGACGCCCGCCATCGGAGTGTCTCCTTTGCCACGCGTCGCCCTCGGCCGACGTGCCGATCAGCCTGCGTTGAGGACGCGCCGCCGGACGCGAGACACGAGCAGCGTCACGTCCAGATGGGGCGCTTTGGCTCTGGACCTGTTCCCGCGGTTGAGGGCAGGCTCGATCCATGGTTGATTCACCGTCGCCGATGGCTGCCGGTCGCTGGCTGACCGCGTGAACGCCTCCCGCCTCCGCCGCCTGAACGCCCTGGAGACCCACCGACTTCCGGACCCGACGAGTGGCCACGAGACACGAGCCAACGCCGTGCTTCGACCCATCGTGTTCGGCGCCAATGACGGTCTCGTCAGCAACCTGGCCCTGGTCATGGGCGTCGCGGGTGCGAACGCCGCGCCCGCGGTGATCGTCCTGGCCGGGATCGCCGGGCTCCTCGCCGGCGCATTCAGCATGGGCGTCGGCGAGTACATCTCCGTCCAGTCGCAGCGCGAGCTCCTCGACTTCCAGCTGGCCTTCCAGCGCCACCAGCTCAAAGGCGCGCCCGAGCAGGAGCACCGCATCCTTCGCGACATCTACGTCGGGCGCGGACTCCTCCCAGACGAGGCCACCCGGTTCGTCGATCGCTTGTTCGAACAGCCGGAGCAGGCGACCCGCCTGCTCATCTTCGAGGAGGTCGGTCTCGACGAGCGCTCGATCGGCAGCCCGTACCAGGCCGGGATCGGCTCGTTCCTGGCGTTCACCCTTGGCGCCGTCATCCCGCTGGTGCCGTACCTGGTGGCCGGGGGAGGGATCGCCTTCTACTCGAGCCTGGGCGCGAGCTTCCTGGCGCTGCTGGCGCTCGGCGTCGGGATCAGCCGACTGACACATCGATCGGCGCCGTACAGCGCGATTCGCCAGCTCATGCTCGGCGCCGTGGCAGCCGGCGTCACGTACGCCGTCGGGACCCTGCTCGGGGCGACCCTCTGACGGTTCCACCTCTCGGCCAAGGGCTCGTGTCGGAGTCGATCCTGCGTCCCTAGGCGCTCACGTCCCGCCGGGCAATGCCCCAGCTGGCGAGAGCGAGGCCGCCCATGGCGAGGACCAGGCAGGCCGCCATGCCCGCCCAATCCCAGGTGCCGATCATCGGCTGGCCCAGGTGCGAGGTGAGCGCGATCTCATGGACCCAGTCGGGCCACTTGAGCGCCGGCGCGATCAGGTCGATCAGGAACGTCACGATCACGATCGCCGCCACCGCCTCACCGGCGAACGACGTGCTCACGAGCCCTCCCACCGCGAGGCCGATCCCTGCCAGTGCGGCCGCGTAGAGCCCGAGCACGATCGTGCCCAGGATCGGCGTGACCACGTCGCCACCGGCAATGGCCGATCCGATGCCAATGCCAACGGCGGTGATCGCGGTCATCAAGGCAATCGCGGCGAGCACGCCGGCGCCGCCGGCAAGCGCCCAGCGGGCCCGTGACATCGGCGTCGTGAGCAGCATCTCGAGACGGCCGGAGGTTTCGTCAGAGGCCCAGCCGCCGACGAGCGTCGCCGCGGCGAACCCGGTGAGGATCAACCCGAAGGTGATGAACGCGAGCTGCAGGAAGGCGCCCGCGCCGTTGAAGTCGATCGACGGAAACAACGTCTCCCAGATCTGGCGCGTCTCTGGCCCCAGCTGGTCGAGCGCGCCGGTCAGCGACAGTGACGCGGCACCGAAGATGAACCCCATCAGCCCGATCCCGATGCCCCACCAGACAGCGACCGGCAGGCGCTCGCCGAACGACCGGCTGGCGGGTCCGCCCAGTCCCATGAGCGACGCCGGGATGCCCGGCCACGGGATGCGCGATGTCATGCCGAGGTCTCGCCGGGCGAACAGCTCCACGCCGACCACGAACAGCACGACCGCCACGACCGCCGCCGGGATGAGCGAGATCCAGTCGAACTCCCCCCCGAGCGGTTGGTGATGCGCCGTCCAGCCAAACCAGGTCAGGTTCGCCGGCCCGGCGAAGACCGGCACGGCCGCCTGGTAGCCGTTGACGAAGTAGCCGACGAGCAGGACCGCACCGGCGATCGCGGCCGAGCCCCCCCGGCCCACCAGGGGCGCGAGGGCGAACGCGACCGAGCCCGACGCCAGGGCGACGACGCCCACCCAGAGCGCGAACCCGATCGCCGAAGCGACAGAGATCTCGTCGCCCGGCAGGGTGTGGAATGCGGCGCCGGCGAGCCACGTGGTGAGGGCGACGACGACGACGACGATGGTCATCCCGGTCAGGTGCGCAGCCAGCTTCTCGATCGCGATCCGCCGCATGCCAAGCGGCGTGGTCGCGACGAACTCGAGGCTGCCCCGCCTGGCCTCGGCCGCCAGCGTTCCGGACATAGCCAGCACGGACCACAGACAGGTCATGAGACCCAGCGACGCTCCGGTCTTCCAGCCGATGGATCCGCCGAGCGTCTCGATGTGCGTCGGGAACGGGTTGCCGTAGACGCCGGACATCACCGGCGGCAGGCTCTTGACCAGGTTGGCGAGGTCCACGCGGGACGCCACCGTCGAATACGCCTCGCCGAACCCGACGCCGCTGGAGAGCAACAGGGCGCCCAGCATCCCCGCCACGATGATGACCGCCAGGCGCGAGTCCCGGAGGGTCTTCGCGTAGACAGTGCCGAGCCCGTAGATCCGGCTCCATGTGGAGGTGGATACGCTGATCCCGGCGCCCGGTACCCGGCCGAGTTGCGCGGTCATGGCCGGGCCACCTCCGCGGCGCCATGGCCGTACTGGGCCAGGAACGTCTCCTCGAGCGTCGGCTCGCGGCTGACGAAGTCCAGCAGCTCGTACCGTGCGGCGGCCTGGACGACCGGCGTGATCGGCCCGAACACGCGCATCCGCAGGGTATGGTCCTCCACCTTGATGTCCGACACGCCAGGCAGCCCGTTGAACGCGTCGGCCGGCACCCCGTCCGCGAACCGCAGCTCCACCTCGTGGTGCGCGAGGTCGCGAAGGGCCTCGACGGCGTCCACCTTGACCAGCTGACCGTCGCGGATGATCGCGACCCGGTCGCAGGTCCGCTCGACCTCGCTCAGGATGTGGCTCGAGAGAAAGACCGTGCGACCGTCCCCCCTGGCCTCGCGGACCAGCGCGTAGAACGACTGCTGGACGAGCGGGTCCAGGCCCGACGTCGGCTCGTCGAGGATCAGCAGCTCCGGTCGGTGCTGGAGCGCGATCACGAGGCCGATCTTCTGCTTGTTGCCCTTCGAGTACTCCTTGAACCGCCGCGACGGATCGATCTCGAAGCGCTCGATCAGCGACGCCTGGTAGGCCCGATCGACACCGCCACGCAGGCTGGCGAAGTAGTGGAGGGTCTGACCACCGGTCAAGCGGTCGTACAGGGTGAACTCGCCGGGGATGTACCCGACCCGCCTGTGGATGGCCACCGGATCCGTGCTCGAGTCGATGCCGAAGACTCGCGCCCGGCCGCTCGTTGGCCGGATCAGGTCGAGCACCGTCCGGATCGTCGTGGTCTTCCCAGCCCCGTTGGGGCCGAGGAACCCGAAGACCTCGCCCTGCTCGACGTCGAGGTCGACGTCGATGATCCCGCGGTGAGCCCCGTACGATTTGGTGAGCTTCTCCAGCTGGACGATGGCGGTCATGCCGTTCCTTTCCTCGTCGTCAGTCGAACCACAGTCGCAGTGTCGCCTCGTCGGTGATCGGGAATGAGCCGAAGCGCGCGCCCAGGATCCGTTCGAACGCCTCGCCGTAGGCCTTCAGCGTCTGCTGAACGACCTCGAAGGTGACGGCATTGGCTTGGCGCGCCACGAACAGTTCGACCGCCGCCTCATTGGCGCCGAGCATCAGCGAGACGAGGACGCGAGCGACCGGCCCGGGTGGACTCGCGGTGTAGACGCCCTCCGCCAGGCCCTGCTGGACGATGGTGGCCATCAGCGGGGAGAGGCGCTCCACCGTGGCTCGTCGGAACCTCTCGCGGACGATGGCGTTGTCGTCCGAGATCCAGGTCTGGATGATCGCCAGGAGCAGGTCCTTTCGCTCGTTCTTGAAGCGGGCGATCCCCGAGAAGACGCCTTCGAACTTCTCCTGGGCCGAGAGACTCGGATCGCCGACCATCGGCGTCAGCACCGCGAGTGCTCCGTCAGTCATGCGCTCGATGACCGACGCCAGCAGCGCCTCCTTCGAATCGAAGTAGTGGTAGAAGGCGCCCTTGGATGCCCCGAGCTCGTCGAGGACGTCCTGGACGCTCATCTGCTCGTATCCGCGCGACTGGATCAGGCGCTGTGCGCCGTCGATGAACTCGTCGCGCCGGAGGGCATGTGCTGCCGGATCAAGGGTTCTGGCCACGGTGCTCCAATTGATAGACCGACCGTCGGTCTATCATATCTCGGATTGTCAAGCTGGCTTGGACAACGTAACTCTTTCACTTGCGCAACTATGCAATTGACGATACCGTTCGGAACGTGACCAACGCCTTGAGTCAGCCGGAAGCAGCAGTCGCCGCACCGCTTCGCGACCTTCGGCACTACCGACGCCACGCCGAGATCTGCAAGGTCCTGACAGATCCCAAACGACTGATGCTCCTCGATGCCCTGCGCGTCGGAGAGCGATCGGTCGGAGATCTGGCGGAGGCCATCGACATTGCGCTCCCCAATGCCAGCCAGCATCTTGCGGTTCTCCGCCGTGCCGGGCTCGTGGACGGACGCCGATCCGGAACGAGCGTCCTGTATCGACTCGCGGAGCCGGCCATCGTTGAGGCGTGTGACGTCATCGACGCCATCGTCGGTCGACGGACATCCCAATCGCATCGATCGTCCCGCTGAATCTTCGCCCGCCGCATTGACCCCGAGGTAGCCATGCCAACGCTCAGCCCATTCACCTTCGGAACGCGCATCGACGCGGATATCGCGGCGGCCCGCCGGCGAGTCGAGGTGGCCCTCAAGGCCGAGGGCTTTGGCGTCCTGACCGAGATCGACGTCCGGGCCACGATGAAGGCGAAGCTCGGCGTCGAGCTGGATCCATGCGTCATCCTCGGTGCCTGCAATCCCCGGCTCGCCTATCGAGCGCTCGAAGCCGATCCATCGGTCGGCGCCCTGCTGCCGTGCAACGTCGTGCTTCGGGGCGACAGTGGGCAGACCATCGTCGAGGCGATGGATCCGCTGGCGGTGCTCGGGATCGTGGACGACCCGGCAATCAGGGCCATCGCCGCAGAAGCTCGTCAGCGACTCGAGCGGGTGATCGCCTCCCTGGAGACGGAGGCGTGACCAGGAGCGGCTCCGGCCGACCTCCAAAGACTCTGCGAGCGTCGAGGGGACCACGGTCCAGGCGCAAGGCGGCCACTGGACCAACATCACCGCCGATCGCCTGGCGACCATGCTTGACCACAAGGACTTCACGTTGCTGAACGTGAAGACGCCGTACGGCGGTGAGGTCGCGGGCACCGACCTCTACATCCCGTACGATCAGGTCCGCGCCCGGGCCGCCGAGCTCTCAGCCGACAAGAGCACGAGGCTCGTCGTCTACTGCCGGTCCGGGCACGAGAGCGCCATTGCGGCCCAGACGCTGCTCGACCTCGGGTACACGAACATCGACAACCTCGACGGCGGGATGACTGCCTGGACCGCGAGTGGCCGTCAGCTCGTGACCGTCGATCGGAGTGGTGGCTGATGGCGTCGCGAACGGTCGTCTGCGTTCCGGTCACGACGGACGCGCAGGTTGATCCACGCTGGGGTCGCGCGGCGCGCGTCGCGCTCGCGGAGGTTCGAGAGGGTTCGCTCGTCGGCTGGCAGGAAGTCGACGTGGCCTGGGATCGCCTCCACGACGAGACGACCGAGGGCGGACACCATGCGCGCATCGCGCGCTTCCTCCAGGACCACCATGTCGCGACCGTCGCGGCGGGCCACATGGGCAGCGAGATGGTCCACATGCTCGAGCGCATGGGCATTCACGTCCATCTTGGCGTTGACGGCGACGCCCGCGAGGCGGCGATCTCCGCGGCAGGCTGATCGGGTTCGCGCCCAGGGCCGGCGGCCACCCACAGGACCCCACTGCGGCTGGCCCCACCCCAAAGATGCCGGCTGGCCGGCTGGGCGGCCCGCGGTCGGCCCGGTAGCGTCTTCGACACTCCCAGCATCGCGACAAGCCGGACGGCCGGCGCGAATGCCGGTCGTATCGGGACAAGACGCCATGCAATTCCTGCGCAATCTCGGACGACGCAAGGTCCGAACGACCCTCACGATCCTCGGGATCACCATCGGTATCTGGGCCCTGGTCGTCTTCGGGTCGATGGCCAACAAGATCAACGCGCTGGTGGCCGGCGGGAGCCAGTTCTACGACGGCAAGGTGACAGTCAGCGCAAAGGGCGCCGCGATGGGCTTCGGGAGCCCGATGGCCCTCTCGGCGGCCGACCGCATCGCGAGCCTCGATGGCGTCGACGTCGTCGTCCCGGGCGTTACGACGCTCATGTCGGACGAGATGAGCGGCATGTCGATGAGCATGCCCCAGATGATCATCGGCCAGGTCGCCGGGGCGGACCGGGGCCGCGAGACGTTCGCGATGAGCTATGCGAGCGGGCGGGCGCTCACCCCCGCGGACGAGGGCGCGAACGTGACCGTGCTCGGTTCCGACATCGCCCGCCAGCACGACACCAGGGTCGGCGACACCGTGACCTTGCGGGGTGAGCCGTTCCTCGTCGTGGGCATCCTGGAGCCGACACTGACCGCCCCCGACACGACCGCCATCGTGCCCCTCGCGGCCGGCCAGCGGCTGTACGTCAAGACGCTCCCCGAGCTCGTCGCCGCGAACCTCGATCCATCGACGGTCACGACCGGGTTCACGGTCTACCCACGGGCCGGCGCCGATCCGGAGGCGATCGCGGCCGAGATCCGCGCGACGCTCCCTGACCTCGAGCCGATGACCGGCAAGGACTTCGATCGCCAGATCGGATCCGCGACCTCAATCCTCAACTCGATCCTCGTCGGGATCGCCCTCATCAGCCTGGCAGTCGGTGGCCTGTCGGTCATCAACACCATGGCGATGTCCGTCGCCGAACGGACCCGCGAGATCGGCATCAAGCGTGCGATCGGCGGCGGTCGCCTGCGCATCGTGAGCGAGCTCGTCACCGAGTCCGCCCTCATCGGCTTCCTCGGCGGCGCGATCGGGCTCGCCCTCGGCGCGGCGCTGGTCACCGCGGTCAACGAGGCGGGACGCGCATCCGGCACCGTGCTGTTCCAGCTGACGACCGGCACCGCGTTCACCGCGGTGGGCTTCTCGACCGTCCTCGGGGCCCTCGCCGGCCTCATGCCCGCCGTGCATGCGGCACGGCTCGACCCGGTCACCGCGCTTCGCTACGAATGATCCTCACCCACACGACAACGGAGAACGAACGATGACATCCACGGCACTCCTCGAAGGCCGCAACCTGCGCAAGACCTATCGCCTGGGACGGCGCACAACCGTCGAAGCCCTGCGGGGCGTCGACGTCCGGATCCAGCAGGGCGAGATGGTCGCGATCATGGGCCCGTCGGGATCGGGCAAGAGCACGCTCATGCACATCCTCGGCCTGCTTCACGCACCCGATCTCAACCACGGCCCACGTCCCGAGCTCTCCTTCGGCGGTCGCGACATGGTCGACGTCGGCGAGGGCGAACGGACCAAGATCCGGGCCCGCCAGATGGGCTTCGTGTTCCAGGACTTCAACCTGGTCCCCACGCTGACCGCGATCGAGAACGTCATGCTCGCCAGCGACTACGCGGGGATACCGGGCTCGAAGGCGAAGACGATGGCGGTCGAGGCGCTCGAGCTCGATGGCCTCGCGGAGCGCGCCGACCACCGGCCGGCCGAGCT
>JBGPVC010000049.1:0-17456 GCA_041491485.1 Candidatus Limnocylindria bacterium | reverse complement strand
GCTTGCCAGACGAAGTGGTCGTAGTAACGATCCGTTCGCGTCGCCAGGTAGATCCCCATCGCGGCGAGGGCCAGCAGCAAGCCGGCCAGGATCGAGATCCAGCGGGCCGTGCGAGGGTCCGGCCACGGGCTCACGCCGGGGTCCGGCGGGCCGCCCTGTGCTACGCTCCGATCCACCTTCCACGCTCGTGCAGGAGCCGTTCCCGGTGACTGGCCCCGCGTTCGGTGGGACCGGGCGAGGCACAGGAGCGCCCTCGCGGGCGACCGGGTCGCGGGAAACCGTCGGCGCGGTCCTCGTGGTCCTCGCAGCCGGGCTCGCCCTCCGCCTCATCATCGCACAACTGATCCCGGGTTCCGGGTTCGACGTCGACATCACCGCGTTCCGCGCGTGGATGTCCGACCTCGCCGCCAACGGTCCGAACGGCTTCTACCAGCGGCCGTTCTTCCACGACTACACGCCCGGCTACCTGCTGGGCCTGTGGCTCATGGGCACGCTCGGCAATGTCCTCCACTGGTCGACCTGGATCGATGCCGTCCCGTCATTCCGGTTCCTCACCGACCTCGACCTCAAGGCGCTGCCGATCCTCGCCGACGTGACGATCGGCTGGCTCGTCCATTCGATGGTCCTCGAGCTCGGCGGGCGTCGACGGCTCGCGCTCGCCGCGGCCGCGGTCGCGGTGCTCAACCCGATCTCCTGGTTCGACAGCGTCGTCTGGGGCCAGGTCGATTCGGTCGGCGTGGTCTTCCTCCTCCTCGGACTGCGCGAGGTGTGGCGAGACCGGCCGGAGCGGGCGGCGATCTTCGCGGTCATCGCCGCGATCATCAAGCCGCAGCTGGGAATCCTCATCCCGCTCGTGGCGATCGTCACGATCCGGCGCGCGCTCTGGCCGGCCGATGGGGCCGGCGATCCGGATCGGACCGGCCGCCCGATCCGGATCCTGACCACTGCGCTGGCCGGATTCCTCACGGCCGTGGCGCTCTGGCTGCCGTTCGGCCTGTCGGTGGTGTCGTTCAGCAGCCAGGCACCGTTCATCAGCTCTGGCCTGCTGGAGCAGATTGCCAAGGCCGCCGGTGGCTACCCATACCTGACGGTCAACGCCTACAACCTCTGGGCGGTCGTGCCGAGCGGCACGGGAAACAGCCTGGCCAGCGCGAGCGCCTGGATCTGCGACCACGCCGGCGCGGCCCAGCAATGCGGAGCCGGGAGCGCCGTCTTCGCGGGCATCCCGGCCGTCGTGATCGGCACGCTCCTCCTGCTGGCATCGATCGTCCTCGTCCTGTGGGTCGTGGCGCGGCGCCCGGACCGGCTCACGGTGCTCGTCGGACTCGCGGTCCTTGCGCTCGCCTTCTTCGCCGTCCCGACCCGGGTGCACGAACGCTACGGCTACCCGTTCTTCGCCATCGGCGTGATCCTGGCGGCCGTCTCGTGGCGCTGGAGATGGGCGTATGTGGCGCTGACGGCAGCAACCTTCGCCAACCTGTACGTGGTGCTGACCACGCTCTATCCGAACAACCCCTCGGTGATGGACTGGCTCGGCATGGGCGGCGCCATCCGGTCCCAGGCGGGCGTGACGATCGTGGCGATCGCCCACACCGCGGCCTTCGTGTGGGCCTTCTTCCAGCTCCGGCGGGACGGCCGGCGGGCGCTCGAGGACGAGCTCGCGACGTCGAGCGAATGGGACGACGAGGGCGACTGGCTCGACGCACCCGGGTCCGTGCCGCGGGCCGAGGTCGCGTCGATCGCCGTGCCCGAGCCGTCGCCGTTGACGCCCCAGGAGCCCGCGCCCTCGTTGGACCCTCGCTGGGCGGGCGTCCGTCTCCCGACCTGGACCGCCCGGCCCGGCCTCGCCGAGCTGGGTGTCCTCGGCTGGCTCAAGGCGCGCCTGGGCGACCCTCCCATCCGTCCGGACCGGAGCGCCCTGCTCGCACGCGAGCGCGGCGGCCGCTTCGATCGCCTGGATCTCTGGTTGCTGGTCGTGCTGGTGGTCGGCAGCCTCCTCCTTCGCACGTTCCGCCTCGCCGAGCCCTACCAGATGCACTTCGACGAGGTCTATCACGCTCGAACGGCCACGGAATTCCTGCAGGACTGGCGATACGGCCTGTCCCACGACATCTACGAGTGGACCCATCCGCACCTCGCCAAGTACGCCATGGCGGCCGGGATCGTCCTGTGGGGCGAAGACCATGTCGCCGCCACCAGCGCACTCGGGGTCCCGGTCCGCGACGCGGTCATCGAGCCCCGCCGGCTGGATCCGCAGGCACCGGGTGGACAGGCCGGTGACCGGCTTCACGTGGCCACGGGCAGCGAGATCCGGACCTACGACCTGGGCACGCGAGCGCTGCTCTCGGTGGTGCCCGCGGCGGGTGCGGCCACGGTGGCCTTCGACTCGATCGGCCGGCAGCTGATCCTCGGCTACGACGACGGACGGATCGCGACGCTGGACGCGACCGCGCTGGGCGCCGTGGCCGTCGACCTTGGCCCAACGCCCGACGTGCTGACCACGCTCGATCACCCGGTCCGGCACCTCCTGATGACGACGGACGGGACCTCGGTCGTCGCCGCGTCTTCGGATCGCCTGAGCGTGGTGGACCTGCTGTCGGGCACCGTGACCGGGACCCTGGCGCTGCCGGGCATCGCGGACCTCGCTCCTGCCGGCTCAGGATCGGCGCTGGTCGCGACCATCGCCGACGTGCCGGATCCATCGGCAGCCGCGTCGGTGCTGGCGGACATCCTCGGCGGCGAGGCCGCCTCCTATCGGGCGAAGTTGACGAGCCCGTCGGCCGGCGCGACCGTGGTGCTTGGCAGTCCCGGCAGCGGTGACGTCCGGACGGCCCTGGACAAGGCCATCGCGGACGGGAAGCTGCCGGGGATCGGCGTCGAGGATGTCCCGCGGATTGCGGTCGCGACGAGCTCGGGCGTCGCCTTCGTCGATCCCGCCCGTGCCGCGCTGATCACGACCATGCCGCTCGACGGCGGCGCCCACGGCCTCGCGATGGTCACCGGCCTCGACAACCCGCGGCTGTACGCGACCACCGGCCAGCCCGACAGCCCCGGCTACGAGGTCTTTGCGATCGGCGGCGATGCCGCGAAGGACGGTCCCATCGACCAGGGCAAGCACCCGCTCCCGGGTCCCGGCAGCCGCATCGCCTATGACGACGCGACCCAGATGGTGCACATCCTCGGCAGGGTCCCGGGCTCGCTCGGCTCCGACGCCGACCCCTGGACGGTGTACGTCATCGAACCGCACGGCAACGCGGTCTACGCCGACGCGCGCCTTCCTGCCGACTTCAGGCCGGCCGCCTGGGCGGCGGACGTCGCGGCCGACTACCCGTCGGCCGACCGCCAGCAGCTGCTCGTCTTCGACGGCACGGGCGCGTCCGCCTCGATCGCAATCGGATCACACGCGTTCGCCTGGCGCCTGCCCGGCGTGATCGCCGGCGCCCTCACCGCCGGCCTGTTGTTCCTGCTGGCCAGGATCCTGTTCCGTCGCCGGATCGTGGCGGTGCTCGCGGGCCTGTTCGTGCTGGTCGATGGCTTGTTCTTCGTCCAGGCGCGGATCGGCATGAACGACGTCTACGTCGGGTTGTTCATCGTTGCCGCGTACACCGTGTTCGCGGCGATCTGGACCGGCTGGTGGCGCGGCCGGCCGGCCTTCTGGCTGGGCATGCCGATCGTCGGATTGCTCCTCGGCCTGGCCCTGGCGAGCAAGTGGGTCGCCGCGTACGCGATCGGTGCCCTGGTGCTGCTGGTCCTCGTCCGGAGCGCGCTCGGCCGGGTCCTGGCGATCCTCGGCCTGATCGGGTTGACCGCCGTGCTCGGCTACATGGCGGTCAGCGTGCCCGCCGGGGGAGGCTTCGGGAACCTGACGTTCCTGCTCGTCATGGTCGCCCTGACCCTCCTGGCCGTGGTGGTCGCGATCCTCCATCCGATCGCGTGGACCGACGATGAGCTCCGGTTCGCGGTGCTCGCCCCGATGGCGATCGGGATCCTGCTCTTCTTCGGAACGCTGGCGGTCGGACGGCTGCAGACCACGTACGTCGCCGGCCCGCTCTCGGTGACGCCGCTGCTCCTGGCGATCGCGCTTGGCCTCGGCTCGCTGGTCGTCGCCGGACTCTTCTCCCTCGGTGGCCGGTGGGGACTCGGGCCAATGGCCAGGACCCCGGCGCAGGACGACCCGATCCATTTCCTCGAGCCGCCCGCCCCGGCGCCGGACGGCTGGCTGCGTCCGGGCACGACCCTCGGGCTTCCCGTGCTCTGGGCCGTGGCCTGCCTGATCGCGCTGCCG
Source organism: Candidatus Limnocylindria bacterium (assembly GCA_041491485.1). Lineage (GTDB taxonomy): Bacteria > Chloroflexota > Limnocylindria > Limnocylindrales > CSP1-4 > SPCO01. The sequence goes on along the minus strand of JBGPVC010000049.1, from coordinate 13,171 downwards.
CTGGCGGTCTACGTGGCCTCGTATCTTCCGTGGGCGATGGTGGAGGGCCACCAGATCGTGGCTGGCTGGCCGCCCGGGCACGCCGGCCAGACGCTGCTCGACCTGACCGGCCAGATGTACCGCTATCACAACGGCCTGACCCAGCCGCACCCGGCATCGTCACCGTGGTGGGCCTGGCCGCTCGATCTCAAGCCGGTCTGGTTCTACCAGGAAGGTCTCGCCGCTTCCACCTCCGCCTCCATCTACGACGCCGGCAATCTCGTCATCTGGTTGTTCGGCATCCCGGCCATGGCGTTCGCTGGGGTCATGGCCTACAAGCGACGTAGCCTTGCGCTCGCCCTGATCACCATCGGGTTCGCGGCCCAGTGGATCTCCTGGGCGCGGATCGACCGGGCGGCCTTCCAGTACCACTACTACACCGCGCTGCCGTTTGTGGTCCTCGCCCTCGCGTACTTCGTGGCCGAGCTGTGGCACGGCGCGTCACGGCACACCTGGCTCCTCGCACGGGTGGGCGCGGCGCTCGCCATGATCCTGCCGGCCCTGCTCTGGGTCGCTTCCCGGCCGCTCTGTGGCTTCGTGGGCGTCCTGTCGGTGAATCCGGGGTCGCAGGCCTGCCCGGCGGTCATCCCGGACTTCGTGCTGACCTCGCGGACGGCCGGCCTGACGATCGTGATCGCGATCGGCCTCATCGCCCTTATGCTGCGCTTCCTCGAGTTCGACGCCGGAGGGGGGAGGAGCGGCGGCCAGGAGTTCACCGCGGCGTTCACGTCATTCGCCATGGTGGGCGTCGCCCTGATCGTGGCGCTCATCGTGGTCGCGCTGCTGCCGGACAGCCCGATCCTGACCCTGACCAACCTGCCCGTCGAACCGATCGCCGTCTTCGTCGGGGCACCACTCGGGTACTTCGCGCTGCAGGTGCTCGGAGCGCGCGATCCGCGCCGGTTCGTGGCGGGCTACGTCGTGGCGGCCGTCGGCTGGTTCGCGATCCTCTATCCGAACATCGCGGCGCTGCCGCTGCCGGCGTCCATCGTCAACGCCTACCAGGGGATCTTGCCGACCTACCTGTACGCCTTCCAGTTCCCGGTCAGCACGATCGATCGGAACGTGGCGACGCCGATCCTGACGCCGACGCTGGCGATCCTCGCCGCCGCCCTCGTCGTGACGTGCCTGGTGGTCGCCTACTCGGCCCGGGTCTGGCGCGTGGCGCTGGCCGATTCCAGGGCCTCCGGGGCGTCCTCGCCGGTCGACGAAGCGGAGGACGGACGGATCCGGAGCGGCGGCGCCTGAGGCACGGCAGCCCTGAAGTCGACCGGCAATGACCCGCTGGCGGCCAGCCGGCGGATGACGAACCCGTAATACTCCTCGACCCTGGCGGCGACCCGTGGCCAGCTGAATTCCTCGGCGCGGATCCGCCCGGCCGCGCTCATCTCGGCGCGAAGTGACGGGTCGGCCAGCAGCCTCGCGATCGCGGCGGCCAGCTCCTTGGGTTCGTGCGGCGGCACCAGCAGGCCCTCGCGGCCGCGCCTGACCACGCCCTTGTAGCCGTGGATGTCGGAGGCCACGATCGGTGCGCCGGCCGCCATCGCCTCGAGCAGGACGATGCCGAACGATTCGCGGCCGGTTGCCGGCGCCGCGAAGACGTCGGCGGTCCGGAAGAGCTGCGCCTTCTCGGCGTCCGACACGCGGCCGAGGAACTCGACGGCCTGGAGTCCGCGAGTGGCGACGTAGCGGCGCGCCTCGCGTTCCTGGGGCCCCGACCCGACGACCAGCAGCCGGTTTCCCGACCCGGTCTTGCGCAGGATCCGGTGGGCCTTGAGCAGGTCGAGCAGGCCCTTGCGCGGCTCGTGGCGGCCGACGAAGAGGACATTCGGCGTGCCGTCCTGCCAGCGCGCGAGGGGCACCGCCGAGGCGAACCGCGGCACGTCGACGCCGTTCGGGATGACCTTGTAGTCGCCCGGGAAGAAGCGGTCGATGAAATGCCGTGCCGCGGCGCTCACCGCGATGCGGCCGTGGAGCCGCGCCGCGTAGCCGCCCATCACCCGGCTCCCGAGCTCGTAGGAGGGTGAGAAGCCGGCATAGGCGTGGAAAGTGGCCACGTTGACGCTGCGCGATTCGCGGAGCAGGAAGAGCGACAGGAACGGCACGAACGGCTCATGGAAGTGGAGGAGGTCGAACCGCTCGCGCTCCAGCATCCGGCGAACCTGGACGATGTACCGCGGCGAGAACGTGAGCGTCCCGACCGAGCCGTTGGTCGGCATGCTGAACCCGACCCCGATCCGCAGGATGTCGCCCTCCGATGCCCGCTGCGGGCCGTGGCTGGCGGTGATGATCCGGACGTCGTGGCCGCGCAGCCGGAGGTTCTCGTAGAGGAACCGGACGTGCTGCGCGACTCCGCCCGACTCGGGGTAGATGTACGGGCAGACGAGGCCGATCTTCACGGCTGACGGCGCTCTTCGGGGCCGGCCTGCTCGAAGCGTGGCGGCCGCAGCCGGCCCCCCGGATACCCGTGGTCGCGGCCGGTCCCGTCGCGTCGGAGGCGTCCGCCGAGCTCGTCCTTGGCGTCGCGACCGCGCTTGCGCAGCTGCTGGCCGAACGTCCCGAGCTGTCCGACCGTCGGGTGGAAGGTTCCGCCGTGCTCCGTGGTGCGGGCCTGGATCGCGCGCCGCAGGTCGGCCGCGTCGTGGCCCGGGAAGCTGGTCCAGCCCGAGCCGATCGCCGCCAGGGCGTGGGCGTCGCTGTTGCCGACGTGGGCGAGGAGGTGTTCGTCGGCGAACTGGGTCACGCGCTTGTGCGCCGGGCGACCCAGCGTCGTCGGATTGAACGTCTCCAGGGCGTCGGGGCGGACCGCCAGGTCCGAGTCGTCGAGCAGCCGGCGCAGGACCCAACCCTGCGCGCAGAGCGGATACGGCACGAGCGGATGCGCCGGGATCGCGAGCCCGCCGGCATCGTGGACCGCGGCGATCGTCGCCCGGAGCGAGCGGTAGGGTCGGATGGGTCGGTCGACGTACAGGGCCAGGAGGTGGCCGCCGAGCGTCGTCACCTCCTCGCCGACCACGACCTCGACCCGCAGCCCCCGGGCGACGGCGATGGCTCGGGCGGCCACGGCCGCGTCGATCCGCTCGTGATCGGCGATGGCGATGACCGCGAGGTCGGTGTGGCGCTCGACATGGTCCAGGATCGCGGTCACCGTCGCCGTCCCGTCGCTGGCCACGGTGTGGATGTGCAGGTCCGCGCGGCTGCGGCCTTCCATTGCTTCAGCCATGGGCCGCCTCCAGGTCCGGCCAGATCGGGAAGAAGACGGCCCACCATTGCTCGGGCGCCGTGGCCACGGTCCGCTCGAACGCCGCCGCGAGCGCCGTCGTCGCCGCGATCACGCGCTCCCGGCGGGTACCGACGGCCGGAACGGGGACCGCTTCGAGACCGCCCCTGTAGCGCGTTCGCCCGGTGCGCCGGACACCCACCACGTAGAGCGGCGCGCCGCTCTCTACGGCCAGCAGGGCCGGCCCGAGCGGCAGGGTCGCCGGTGCGCCGAAGAACGGGATCGGCAGGCCGCCGCCGGTCAGGTCTCGATCGCCGACGAGCCCGACCGACATCCCGTCCCGGAGGGCGCCGAGCAGCTCCCGGCGCGCCTCCCGCAGGCCGACGATCCGAACGCCGGCCGCGCCCCGGGTCCGCACGAAGAAGTCCTGCAGGTCTTCGTCCTGGACCGTCTCCATGGGTGCGACTGCACCACCGACCCTCGATGCGAGAAAGAGCGCCGGTAGCTCGATCGCGCCGAAATGGAGACCGACGAAGATGACCGGGCCGCCGCGCCCGAACGCCTCGGCGACGACCTCCGGCGTCTCGACGACCAGCCGCCGGTCGATCTCCTGGGCGGTCAGGCTCGGGGTCCTGGCCACCTCGAGGTAGTAGCGAGCGCCATGTCGGAACGCGGCGCGGACGAGGCGCTCGAGCGCACGAGGATCGTCCGCGGCCGCTCGGGCCGCCGCTGTTCCGCGGCCGTCGGCGGCCAGCGCACAGCTGACTCGCCGCAGGTTGCGCCGGGCCTGTGCCGCGCGCGCCGGCGCCAGGTGATACCAGGCGTCGCCGGCAAGCTCGGCCAGGCGAACGAGGGGACCCTCGGGCAGGTGGCAGGCCAGCCACGAGGCGGCGATCAGGCCCCGGGTCCGGATCGTCACCCGACCGCCTCCTCCGTGGCGGTTCCGTCGGATGTCGTCCCGCCCGCGGCTGGGCCCTCCGATGTCGCGAGGCCGGCGGCTGCTGCATCCGCCTCGTCGCGAGGGATGTCCCGATTCGGTCCGGGATCCGGCTGTCCCGCCTGCATCCGTCTCGCACGCCGCTCGAGGTCGGCCGCCTCGGCGTCGCTGGCCGGCCAGATCGGCTTGAAGCTGTACCACTGCTCCGGTGCCAGCCGGATCGTCTCGCCGAGTGCGTCGGCCATCGCCTGCGTCGCCCGTTGCAGCTCCGCCGGATCGGACGAGCGGACCTCGATCGGTTCGACCCACGAAACGTCGAAGCCGCCGCCGGGGTGGCGCCTGATCCCGATCGGAAGGATGCGCGAGCCGGTCTTGGCGGCCAGCGTCGCCGGTCCGGCCGGCATCGTCGTCCAGGCGCCCATCAGCTGGACCGGGATGCCGTCGCTCCGGTAGCCCCAGTCGACGAGGAGCGCGAGCATCTCGCGGCGCCTGAGCACGCCGAAGATCTCCCGCAGGTTGCGCCACGGGATCATCCGGACGCCCCAGCTCTCGCGCTGCCGGCGCAGCAGCTCGTACATCTCGGGGAACGCCGAGTCGTCGGCGACGACGCTGATCGGCAGCCCGTGGTGGGCGATCCCAGCGGCCACGGCCTCGTTGTTGCCGACGTGGCCGGCGGCCAGGATCAGCCCTCCGCCCGGGGCATCGCCCCAGATCGCCCGGATGTCATCGGCATCGAGGTCGGCGAGCTCGCTGAGCGCGTCGGGCGACAGCGTCGGCAGACGCATCAGCTCGACCAGGTAGCGGCCGTACTCGCGATAGGCGCGCAGGGCAAGGCTGCGCACCCGCGGATCGTCCGGTGGCAGGCCCAGCACGTGGCCGAAGTTCTGGTTCGACCAGCGCCGCTTGGCCGGCCAGGCCCAGTACGAGGCCTGCGAGAGGCGCCCGATGACGGCCCGGCCGACACCGGCGGGCAGGACGCCGAGCAACCAGGTCGTGCCCCGGTACCCGGCCACGGCTGCCCGCTCGACGATGCGCGGGCTCGACTTGCCGCCGCGCCGATGTGGCGCCTCGAGTTGACGCTCGGGCTGGGTCACTTGGCGGCGGCGGCCACCTTGGCCTTGCTGCCGGCCATCCGCCTGAGCGGGCGCTTCGCCGGAGCCTCGGTCCCGACCAGCGTCTCGTTGTCATCGCCGCGGATGAACGCCTCGACGCGGTTGAAGGCGATGTCGTCGTGGATCTGCATCGGCGGGCTCTTCATGAAGTAGCTGGCTGGAGCCACGAGCGTGCCCTTCAGGCCTCGATCCAGGCCGAGCTTCAGGCAGCGGATCGCGTCGGTGATCACGCCGGCGCTGTTGGGGCTGTCCCATACCTCGAGCTTGAGCTCCGCGTTGAGCGGCACGTCGCCGTAGGTCGTGCCCTCCATCCGGATGTAGCACCACTTGCGATCGAGCAGCCACGGCACGTGGTCGCTGGGGCCGACGTGGATGTCGTCCGTGTCGATCTCGTAGTCGAGCATGGACGTGACGGCATTGGTCTTGCTGATCTTCTTGGATTCGAGGCGTTCCCGCTCGAGCATGTTCAGGAAGTCGGTGTTGCCGCCGAAGTTGAGCTGGTAGGTCCGGTCCAGGCGCACGCCGCGATCCATGAACAGGCGGGTCAGGACGCGGTGCGTGATTGTGGCCCCGACCTGGCTCTTGATGTCGTCACCGATGACCGGCAGGCCGGCCTCGGCGAAACGGCGCTGCCAGTACGGCTCGCGGCCGATGAACACCGGGATCGCGTTGACGAAGGCCACGCCGGCCTTGAGCGCCTGCTCCACGTACCACTTGGTGGCCTCTTCCGAGCCGACCGGCAGGTACGACACCATCACGTCGACTTCGCGCTCCTTGAGGATGCCAACGATGTCGGCCGTGGGGCCGGGCGCCTTCTCGATGATCTGGCTGAGGTACTTGCCGAGGCCGTCGTGGGTCATCCCGCGCTCGACGGTCACGCCGGTGTGGGCGACCTGCTGGAAGACGTACGTGTTGTTCGGCTTGGTGTAGATCGCTTCGGACAGGTCCTTGCCGACCTTGTTCTTGTCGATGTCGAAGGCGGCCACGAAGTCGATGTCGCGGATGTGGTAGCCGCCCAGGTCGACGTGCATCAGGCCGGGGACGAAGTCGTCCTTCTTGGCGTTCTCGTAGTAGTAACGCCCCTGGACGAGGCTGCTGGCGCAGTTGCCCACGCCCACGATGGCGACCCGGATCTTGCCGTCGCCACGACGCCCGGAACCTGCCCAGGTGTTGCCGGGTGTCGAACCGTTCTTGCCGTTGCTGCCGTTCTTGCTCACGTGCGTTCTCCGTGCTCCTTTGGGGGCTAGGTGGATGGTCGTTTCGCTTGCGCGCGAACGTGGAGGATCCGCTGGATGACGGTGAGGACCGAGCCCACGGTGATCGCGCCGAGGGCCAGGAAGAGGACGTACGCGCCGGGTGGGAATGCCACAGCGCCCGCGCAGGTGGCGCATGACGAGTTGTCAGGATTGGTGCCGAGAAGACCGGCCACGACGAGACCCACGCTGAGGATGACCAGCCGGATTTCGCGCGTCATGATCCCGATCGCGGCCATCCCGCTCCCGGAGGTGAAGCCGAGTCCCTCCGACTTCGAGCGCGTGTAGCTGACGAGCACCGCCGAGCCCATGGCGGCCGCCGCGAGGACGGTTCCGTTGAGGATGCCGAGGTCCTGCAGCCCGACGACCAGCCCGATGTAGACGATGACCTCGCCGGCCCGGTCGAAGACCGAGTCCATGAAGGCACCGAGGTTGCTGACCCGGCCGGTCGCCCGGGCCAGCGTGCCGTCGAACAGGTCGAAGACACCGCCCAGGAAGATGACGATGCCGCCGGCGAGCCACAGCTGCCCGGCCACCAGGATGGCGCCGGCGACCGTGATCGCGAAGCCGACCAGGGTGAGGGCATCCGGGGTCAGCCCGAGGCGGCCCATCCCCAGCGCGATCGGCTCGAACGCCTTCTTGACCCGGGCTCGGGAGTCGTTGGAGATCGCCATGATCACCCCGCGAACCCGAGGATCGCCCGCTCGCGGGCGGCGAACTCGGCGAACGCCTCGCCGCGCAGCCGGCAAACCGTCTCGCGCCCGTTCCGGCGGGTCTCCACGACGCCGGCGGCTCGCAACCGGCCGAGATGCCACGAGACCAGCGGCTGCGAGAGTCCGACGTGATCGGTCAGCTCCGTCACGGTGGCATCGCCGGCGACCAGGCGGCGCACGATCTTGAGCCGGTTGACGTCGGCCATGGCCTTGTGGAAGACGCGCAGCTGGCGCAGGTCTTCAGGCGGCGCGATCGCCGCGGCGATGGTGCTCCGAACGCGGGCTCGTGAGGGGGACAGTGGGGGACTCCGCTGCTGCGGCCGTGGTCAGCACGAATTCACATCAACCACGGTTTATATCAATCGCGGTTGATGCTAGGCCCGTCGCGGTTCCGATGTCAAGGGGCGGTGCTGCCTCTGCTGGGCGGCCTCGGTAGAGACCGCCCAACGACGGCGCTTCAGCGACTGATCTGCAGCCTGTGTCCGGTCAGGACGCGACCATGGCGAGCGGTTGCCCCCGCCCAGAGGATGACCGTCAGCCCGACGAGGACGCCGAGCGTCTCCTCGGTCCGGTTGGCGATCGTCAGGACCGCCGCCGCGGTGGCGGCAAGCCCGAGCGCCGACGAGATCAGCAGGTAGCTCCTGGACCCGTGGATCAGGCCCGCGAACCCCGGGACGACCGCCGCGGCCGAGGCCGGTACGCCGAGCACCATGACGGCGAGGGTGATCGACACGACATCGAACGTGCGAAGGCCGGCCAGATCGACGAACCAGCCGATCGCGAGGACGACCGCCGCTCCGACGAGGACCGTCGCGACACGGTCCCTGACCGTGATTCCCATCCCGCTACCTTCCTTCCTGGCCGACTGACGCCAGACACGCGGTCCGCTCCGTGCGATAGGCCGCAGCGCCGATCAACGTGACGCCAACCGCCACCAGGACCAACGGACCCGCCGCGCTCTCGAAGCCGGCCACCTGGGCGACACCGGCGACGAGGGCGGCGATCCCGACGACCACCGTGGTCCACACGACCGGCAGCCCGACCGCCACCCGCGCGAGGCTGACACCGACCATGACGACGCCGACAGCCGTGAGCCAGGCACCGGCGGGCAAGCCGGGGACCAGCAGCACGGCACCGACGGCGACGAACAACACGCCCCACCCGACCGCGTCGAGGCGGGCCTCGAACTCCCGATTGCGATCATCCATGACTCGTTCCCCTCCCGGTGCAAGACGGCGAGTCCGTCTCGTCGACGCGCAGCACCATAGTGAATTATCATTCGTGGTGATAGAGCCATTCGGCTCTTTCGTGCACAACGCGCGATGACTATGTTCCGATCGAGCGTTCATGGTGTAATGAGGAGACGGGATGCCACGGTTGACCTCGAAACGGCAGGAGGCCAGGCAGGGCGTCATCCTCGCCGCCGCTCGCCGGGTCTTCGTGGAGCGGGGCCTCCACGCGGCGACGACCCACGATGTCGCCCGTGCGGCGGGTGTTCCGGTTGGATCCATTTACACCTACTTCGCCAGCAAGGACGAGCTGATCCGGGCGAGCATCCTGGCCGCGAACAAGGAGGAGACCGATTCGGTCCTCCGCGACATGCAGGCCGCCGGGACGTTTCGCGAGCGGTTGATGCGAGCGCTGGCAGGCTGGTACGCCTACACCATCGAAGCTCCCGGCGTGGCGGCCTTCCTGGCCGACGTCTGGGCGGAGGCCGCGCGGCGACCGCTCATCCGCGACCTCGTCGCCCGACGACGGGAGCGGGTCGTGATGGTCGCCACGATCCTCCTGCAGGAGGGCCTGGCGGCCGGCGAGCTCCGTCCGGACCTGGACGTCGAGCTGGCGGCTCGCCTGTTCGCGAACCTGCTGGATGGGATGATCCTGGAGTGCCTCGAGGCCAACGGGGAGATCCGGCTGGGCGACGTCGAGCGGCGGACCAACCTGCTCTTCGCCCTGTCGTGATCGAACGCCGCTGACGACCGCGGCGGTCTGGACCGTTGGCCGGCCCGCCGCAACTACACTCCCCTGATGGACCGACGTGCGGCATACGTGCTGCTGGCCGTGTTCGGTGCGGGGGTCTTTCTGGCCGGACTGGAGCTGATGGTCACGGCCGTGGCGCTGCCGTCCATCCTGGCCAACCTCGCCGGCGCGACCAGCGCGACCGCCTGGATCGAGCTCCGGAAGGCGAGCTGGATCATCAACGGCTACCTGCTGGTCTACATCCTGGTCATGCCGCTCGCGGGCCGGCTGGCCGACCTGTGGGGCACGCGTCGCCTGTTCATGGCCGCCCTGGCGATCTTCGTCCTGGGGTCGGCGTTCGCCGGTGCCGCCCAGAACCTCGACCAGTTGATCGCGGCCCGGGTCGTCCAGGCGATCGGTGGCGGCGTGCTCGTGCCGGTTGGGACCGCCGCCGCGTCGCACCTGTTCGGCGGCGCAGCGCGGCCCCGGGCCCTCGGCGTCGTCGGCGCCCTGACGTTCCTGGGCATGGCCGCCGGACCCGTGGTGGGCGCCGCGATCCTGGGCTCGGTCCACGCCGACACCGCGCTCGCGACGATCGGCAGCGGCCCCGGCGATCCGCTGACGGCGATCCTGGCGCCCGCCTGGCGCTGGGTCTTCTATCTCAACGTGCCAATCGGCCTCGTGGCGCTCGTCCTGGCCTGGGCCGCCTCGGCCGGCTGGGAGACGCCGCACCATCCCGGTCGCATCGACGTGCTCGGTGCCGCGTGGTTTGGCCTCGCCCTCCTCGCCGGGCTCGTGGGGCTGACCCTGATCGGCACCCGACAGCTGGCCGGCAGCGCGGTGGACCCGGGCGTCATCACGCTGGGACTGCTCGGGATCGCCGCGGCGGGCTCGGCCATCGCCGTCATCCGCGGCCTCCGGGTCAGCGAACCGTTCCTCGATCCCCGCCTGTTCAGGAGCGTGCCCTTCAGCTCGGCCGCGCTCGTCTCGCTGCTGACCGGCTACGGGCTCGCGACGGCGATCATCGGCGGCGCCGTCTTCGTCGATCGCGTGCTGTACGGCGGGCCGGACGAGCAGCGCCTTGCCCTCGGGGCGCTCGCCGGGGCGACCGCGCTCGGGGCGCTCGCGTCGGGCTTCATCGTGCGGGTCGCCTCGCTTCGGCTGGTCACCCTGGCCGGCCTCGCCCTGAGCGTTGCCGGCTTCGCCGCGATGGCGACCTGGCGATCGGGGACGCCGATCGAGGCGGTCGCCCTGGCACTCGGCGCCTACGGGTTCGGCTTCGGGCTGACCGTCACGCCGCGCTCGACCGCGGCCGTGGAGGCGGCCGGACGGCGGGCCTTCGGCGTGGCCTCGGCCGTGGTGACGGTCGCCCGGATGATCGGGATGGCTGTCGGCCTGGCGATCCTGACGGCCTACGGCTCGACCACCATCGATCGCCTCGCCGACCAGATCTATGCCACGCCCGGGTCGTACCAGCAGTTCATCCCCGAGGCGCTGCGGGACCGTCCGCTGAAGGACCCATTCGTCGTGGATGCCCTCGAGGCGTGGGCCTCCCGCGAGGCCGCCGGGATCTTGGTCGGGCTGTTCGTCGTCGCGGCCGCGGTCACCTTCGTCGCGATTCCGCCAGCGCTGGCCCTGGGCGGCCGGCACGGTCGGCGCACGCGTATGCTGCTGACCGACCTTCAAGCCGCCGAAGGACTCGACACCGATGGCCACGACGCAGCTGAACCAGGCCTCGCCCTCTAGGCCGGGGGCGGGCACGATCCGCATCGCGGCCATCGTCGCCGACCGGGTCGAGGAGTCCGAGGACGCCGCGGGCCTGGCCGGTCTCGGAGACCTCGTCCGGCAACCCGGCGCGTCGGTCTGGGTGGACCTCGTGACGCCCACCGCTGAGCAGGCCCAGGCGGTCGGTGCGGCCCTCGCCCTGCACCCATTGATCGTGGAGGACGTGCTCGAGGGCAACCAGCGAGCCAAGATCGAGACGACCGACGGGATGATCCACGTCGTGCTGTTCCACCTGACCTATGACGAGAAGGTCGCGACATCCGAGCTGGACATCGTCCTCGGGCCTGGCTACCTGCTGACCGTCCACGAGGCGAGCTGGGATCCTCGCAACTCGAACAAGCTGCGTTCCGGGATCGGGCCGGTCCTGCGCCACGGCCCGGACCACCTGCTGTGGGCGCTCGCCGACGACATCGTCGACGGCTACTTCCCGTTCGCCGACCGGCTCGGCTACGCGATCGACGACGTCCAGGACCAGGTGGTCCGCAAGGCCACCCCGGCGGTGCTCGAGAAGCTCTTCCTGCTCAAGCGCGAGCTGATCGAGGTGCGCCGCGCGGTCAGCCCGGTCCGCGAGGTCTTCAACCAGCTGACCAACCGGGACATCGCGCTGATCGACGACGAAGAGCTCGTCTACTACCGCGACATCTACGACCACATCATCCGGTTGACCGACGAGCTCGACAACTACCGCGAGCTCGCCTCGGCGACCCTCGACGTCTACCTGAGCACGATCAACAACAACCTGTCGATCATCATGAAGCGGCTGACCGGAGTGACGGTCATCCTGGCCGGGATCGGGGCGGTGGCCGGCATCTTCGGGATGAGCGAGGCGGGGACGGCGCTCGGTGGGGCGGAAGCTCCCGGTTTCTGGCTGGTCACCGCGATCACGGTCGGAATCGCCGCCACGGCGGCGGTCGTGCTGCGCCGGATCGACTGGATCTAGCCGGCAAATCGTCCCGCAACCCAATCAGGCACTCGCCACCCGCCGGGAGTTGCGCCACACGCCCAGGACGGCGATTGGCGAGCCGATCGCGTCGATGCTGAGCGCCAGGCGCCGAGATTCGGCCGCCACCTTTGCATTGGGGAATTGGCCGAAATCGAGGTTCCGAGCGCCGCTCAATGGTCGTAACAAGCGCCAGGCGCCAACCTCACGCCGGTCGCGGGCGTGTCTCAGACTCCAGCGCGCTGGCCAGGGACGACAGCGCGCGGGCCGCCAGAAACGGCGTCTCCAGCACGATATCGGCGGCGCCACGGACCTCGTCCGGCATGCCGTGCGGCCCGGTCACCGCCACTGCCAGACCACCGATCGCACCCAGCTGCCGAGCCGCGCGCAGGACCGCGAATCCGTCAGCGTCGCTGACATCGTCGCCGAATGCCAGGACGGTGGCCGGTTGTAGATCGGCCAGCAACCCCTCGAATGCCTCGCGTTTGCCGCCGGCGGTCCGCGGCCGGAGGTCGATGACCAGGCGGCCGCGGTAATGCTCGAGGTCGTGCGGCGGGAGCGTGCGGTCCACCCTCTCGATGGCGGCTTCGACGGCGGCGCGCGCCGCTGCGCGGTCGTCCGCCTGGCGGACGTGGAACGCGACCGACGGCCCCTTCCGCTCGACGAACAGCCAACTCGGCCGACCCAGCGCTTCGGGGACGCGTGCCGCGAGGATCTCGGCCGGCTCATGGGAGGCTTCGTGGCCCTCACGGAACGTCGTCACGAGCCGCGACAGGCCCCGACCGCGCGGGAAGATTCCGGCTTGCAGCCCGTGATCGCCGAGGTACGTGATGCCACCCACCCTGACGCGCGCGGCGACGTCGGCGACGGCCCGGCCAGTGAGGATCACGACGCACAGCCGCTCCGGGTGAGCCTGCGCGACACCGGCCAGCCTCCGCAGGGCGCGCCGGGCGAGTGGGACGACGACGGCCGCGCCAGGGTCGCGCGAGCCTTCGGCGAGGGTGCCGTCGAAGTCCGCGACGATCAGCAGGAGCCCCGGTCGCTCGAGGAGCCGGGCGATGTCACCGCCAACGTCCCGGGCCGGCCTCAAGGCGTGACGTCCACTCCGGGCAGGATGGACCGCAGGCCGTGCACCATCGTGTCGACGCCGATCCCGCCGGCCGCCCCGTCGCGCACGATCCCCTCGGCATCGACCCAGAAGTGGACCGGCAGG
>JBGPVC010000048.1:0-17594 GCA_041491485.1 Candidatus Limnocylindria bacterium | reverse complement strand
GCCAGCCCGGAGGCGATCGAGGTGGCCTGGCGCGGCCTGCTTCGGCTCCACCATCCGGACGTGGCCGGACCGGCCGGGCTGGAGCGGGCGAAACGGATCAACGTCGCCCACGACTGGCTGAGCGATCCGGGGCTGCGAGCCCGGTACGACCGGGAGCGGGGGCTGTCGGCGGGCCGGGCGAGCGTCGACGGCCGTCGACGCGAGCGAGCGGACCGCGCTCGCCCCGTGGAGGCAGACGACGACCGCCACCCGGCCAGGCGGCCCCCGGCCGATCCGGCGGAGGCGATCGCCCGGTTCCTCGAGCGCCTCTCGTCGCTCACCGCCGACGAGCTCGATCGCCTGGCCGCGGCGGATCCGGCCCCGATCGCCTTCGGTGCGACGATCCGCCGGTTCCTGCCGGACGACCGGCGGCTCGCCCTGGAAAGCGTCGAGGCGGAGATCGAACGCCGGTTGCCGGCCGACGTCCTGGCACGGGCTGGCACGCGTGGCGCCGTCGAGGCGTACGCGGCGGAGCTGGTCCTCGGCTCGTTCCTCGACCACCTGCTGAGCGAACCGTTCCGTGAACGGACTCGCGAACGACTGACCCGTGGCTGGGAAGCCGCGGTTGGGCAGCCCCGCTACGGTCCAACGGACCGGCGGTCGAGGCACTCATCCGTCGCCTGCGAATGCTCGACGGCCGGGGCGTGGCCCGACTCGCGACGACCGGAACGCGGGAACGGCTGGGCGAGGAGCCGTGGCCGCCCGGCGTGTCGATCGAGGACGACGAGGTGCTCCGGGTGTCATCGCTGCTGGCCGGTCGCGACGCGGCCGCGGCGATCGACGGGGAGTCGCTGGACGCCGTCGTCGTGGGTCGGGCCCGTCGAGCGGCCACCCGCGCCGCGCACCTGCTGGTCCTGCGCCACGCCTTCGCGCCACCGGCATTCGCGGCGCTCACCGCGCCCTGGCGGCCGGCCCTCCTGCCGGATGACCGACCCGCCGCACGCGTCCGGCGGCCAGCCTCGGCCTGACCCCGCACAGCCCGTCACAGGCTGTGCGATGCTCGTGCCGTGGAGCCGTGGCTGGTCGCGATCGGGGCGCTGGTGGCGCTCGCGATCGCCTTGATTGCCGTCCGGCGCGCGCGGCAGACCGTCGCCCGGATCCGGGTCGTCGCGGGCGTGGCGACGATGGCCGACCCGGTCGACGCCGTGACGGCGCTGCGCGACCAGGCCGACCGGGTCGCCGAGGAGCTGGCCGCCGACCGCCATGACGACGACCTGCTCCTCGAATCGCTCACCCAGGGCGTGATCACGATCGATCGGGACCTGCGGATCGTCGCGGCCAACGCCGCCGCCCATGGCTTCCTGGATCGTCAGGCGGGCGGCCTGATCGGCCGGACCGTGATCGAGGCGTTCCTCGACGCGCAGGTCGAGTCGATCGCCCGGATGGCCCTCGAGCAGGGTTCCGCGGTGGGCGAGGTCGGTCGCGCCGATCCCGCCACGCGGCGGCTCCTCGTTCGTGCCCGCCGGTCGGCGGCCGGTGGCGCCTGGCTGATCCTGGAGGACGTCTCCGAGCTTCGTCGCCTCCAGCAGATCCGCGCCGAGTTCATCGACAACCTGTCGCACGAGCTGCGAACCCCGTTAACTACCGTGAGCCTCCTGGCCGAGACGCTCACCCGTGAAGCCGAGGCCGCCGGCGACGTCATCCCGCTCAAGATGCGCGATCGGATCGGCAAGATCGAGGTCGAGACAGGGCATCTCGTACAGATGGTGAGCGAGCTCCTCGACCTGTCCCGGATCGAGAGCGGCGGCTCGATCGGCGCCGTCGATCTCCTCGACCTCGGCCGGATCGCGAGTGAATCGATCGAACGCCTCAGGCTCTTCGCCGATCGCCAGGGGGTCACCCTCCTGGTCGAGCGCCATCCTTCGGTGCCGCCCGTCCAGGGCGACGAGGAGCGAATCGGCCAGGTCTTCGTCAACCTGCTGCACAACGCGGTCAAGTTCAGCCCGGACGGCGGCGACGTGACGGTGTCGGTCCATGCCGAGGCCGGCCGCGTCGTGACCTCGGTCGCCGATCATGGGGTGGGCATCCCGCAAGCCGCGCAGGCCCGGATCTTCGAGCGCTTCTACAAGGTCGATCGGGCCCGCGTCCGGGGCGAGACAGGCGGGACCGGATTGGGGCTGGCCATTGCCCGGCACATCATCGAACAGCACGGCGGCACGATCTGGGTCGAATCCACCGAGGGAGCCGGCTCGACCTTCTCGTTCGGCCTGCCGATCGCCACTGAACCCTGAGATCGGAGTCGAGATGGACCAGCTGCACGTCGCCACCCTCAACATCCGGAACCTGGCCGACCGCTGGAGCGAGCGGCTGGGCCTGCTCCTGGCGGACATGAGCGCCCTTCAGCCGGAGCTCCTCGGGCTCCAGGAGGTGGTCTACCCGATGCAGCAGGACCGCCTGATCGGTGCGGCGGGGGAGGGGAGCTATGCGGCCTTGCGGGGCCCGGCCGGCCGGCCCGAATACGGCAACAGCCTGCTCGTTCGTGCACCGCTGGCGGCGAGCGAGGCCGATCGGCTCGATCTCGGTCTCAACCGTTCGGCGTTGCGGACCATCGTCAGCCTGGCGAGCGGGCGACGCGTGCTCGTGGCCGTGACCCACCTGCACCACGAGGTCGACGGCGCCGCTGAGCGCGACGACCAGGCACGGCAGCTGGCCGACTGGCTGGCCACGGCGCCGGTGACCGATGTCCAGGTCGTGATGGGCGACTTCAACGCGGATCCGGTCGAGCCGGCGGTCGAGCGGATGCGATCGAACGGGTATCGGTCCGCCTTCGCCGAGGCCAACGGCCGGGAACCGGCGGTCACCTGGCCGTCAGGCCTTCAGGCGCCTGCCATCGACACCGATGGCGACCCGGCGTGCCTCGACTACATCTGGGTTCGCGGTGCCGTCCGCGTCGCATCCGCGCGGCTTGCCTTCGATCGTCCGGATCCCGAGGACCCGACGCTGTTGCCGAGCGACCACTTCGGGATCTCCGCGCGATTGGAGCTCGGGCCGTCGGACCGCCTGGAGGATCGGTGAGCTCTTCTCGCACCTTGCGCCTGGCCCACCGAGGCGACTGGCGCGTCGCACCTGAGAACACGCTCGCCGCGTTCAAGGCTGGCCTCGGCCGTCCCGCCTGCGACGGCCTCGAATTCGACGTCCGCGTCTCGGCCGATGGTGTCCCCGTGGTCTGCCATGACGCCTCGCTGGAGCGGGTGCAGGGACAGGTTGGCTGGGTCGATGCGCTCAGTTCCGAGGCCCTGTCGCGGTTCGACGTCCCGACGCTGATGGAGGTCCTCGAAGTCGCCGGCCGGCGACCATTCCTCGACATCGAGCTCAAGGTCGAGATCGGTCACGTCCTGATCGAGGTCCTGGCGGCCGGTCGTGGACCGGAGCTGCACAACGCGGTGGTCTCGTCATTCGTGCCGGCGGCGCTCGAGGGTGTCGCGCGCAGGGCACCCAACTGGCCGCGCTGGCTCAACGTCGTGACGCTGGATCGGGCGGCCACCGCCGACGCGATCGAGCTCGGCTGCCGGGGCGTCGCCGCCGAGTGGCACTCGCTCGACGCCGATTCGGTGGCGCTGGCGAAGGCCGCAGGGCTCGAGGTGGCGGCCTGGACCGTCAGGCGCCGATCGACCTTCGATCGGCTCGCCGACCTGGGGGTGGACGCGGTGTGCGTCGAGGCGGCCGCGCTCGACGGCTGAGCCGGTTGCCCGGCGTGACCACGGGGCGCGACGGGCGCCAGCGGCGCCGTGCCGCCGCCATATCCTGCCGGTCTCGCAGCAGCGGAGGCGAACGTGTCGGAGCAGGCAGACCTCGTCGTCATCGGCGCCGGCACGATCGGAGGCTGGGCGTCGGTCTTCGCCAGTGCGGCCGGTGTGGGCCGGGTCATGGTCCTCGAGCGCGGCCTGGTCGGGATGGGCGCCTCGTCGCGCGCGGCCGGGATCGTTCGGGCCCAGGGCGGCACGCCGGCCACCGTGGCGCTGGGTCGCTGGTCGATCGACTTCTACCGCGGACAGGCGGCGGCCTACGGCACCGATTCGGGCTTCCGCGAGCTCGGCTACCTGATCCTCGCCGTGACCGACGACGACGAGCGAGCCGGCCGCGAGCGGCTGGCAATGCAGCGAGCGAACGGGCTCGACGTCAGCTGGCTCGACGCCGCCGAGGCGGCTCGGGTCGCCGTCACCCTGTCACCCGACGGGCACCGCGGCGGGAGCTACATCGCCACCGACGGCGCGATCGATCCGCCGCGGAACGTGCGCGCGTATTCACTCGCGATGCAGGCGAGCGGGGTCGAGCTCCGCGAGCGGACCGCCTTCACGGGCCTCCGGACCGCGCCGACCAGCGGCGGCGGACGGCGGGTGACCGGCGTCGAGACCGAACGGGGCGTCATCGACACGGAGCGCGTGCTGCTGACGGGCGGGCCCAGCCTGCGCTCGGTCGGCCGGCTGGCCGGCCTGCGGATTCCGGCGGGCGCCGCGCGCCACACCGTGGCGGTTCTCGAGCCGCACCCGGCCTTCGACGTGCCGCGGATGCCAATGGTCTTCGACATCGGCGCCGGCCTGTACTGGCGACTCGAGGAAGGCGGCCTGCTGTTCGGGTGGAGTGACCCGGACGAGGTACCCGGCGAGGCACGCTCGATCGACCGGGCGGCCTATGAGCGAACCCGCGAGCGCCTCGGCCGGCTCGTGCCGCTCACCCAGGGGCTCGGGCTTCGGAAGATCTGGGCCGCGACCATCGACTACACGCCTGACCACCTGCCGATCCTCGGCCCGGGAACGACGCCGGCCGGGGATTCGATCGACGGCGTGACCGTGGCGTCAGCCGGCGGCCACGGCATGATGTGGGGCCCTGGCGTCGCCCGCGCAGCCGCGGACCTCGCGATCCACGCCATGACAGGGCTGATCGACGTGAGCGAGCTCGGACTCGATCGTTTCGATGCGGAAGGCCGCAGCCGGCTGGCGACCGATCCGATCGCGCTGCCGTTCCCGGTCAGTGCGGAGGACGAGTCGTCCTCAGCAGCAGCCGGTTCCGCCGCAGCAGGCTGAGTCCGCGAGCACCGGCAGTCCGGCCACGGGGGCAGGCAGGCTGACCGGGCGGATCGCACTGGCGCTCCAACCCGCCGGCTTGGTTGCCCGGATGATCGCGCTGTGCAACCCGTCTGCGGCGGCGTTGGTCGGCGTCACTTCGACGTCGACCAGCCCGACCGCGTCGAGCCCGGCGCGATACTCGGCGAACGAGAGGGCGCCCGCGATGCAGCCGGCGAAGCTGCCACGGCTGGCCCGCTCGGCGGGGCTCAGGTCGTCATCGGCCACGACGTCGCTGACGCCCATCCGCCCGCCCGGGCGCAGCACGCGAGCGATCTCGGCCAGGACGGCGGCCTTGTCGGTCGACAGGTTGATGACGCAGTTGCTGATCACGACGTCGACCGAGGCGTCCGCCAGCGGGATGGACTCCATCCGGCCCTTGAGGAATTCGACGTTCGTGGCTCCGGCCTCGGTCGCGTTCCGGCGCGCCAGCTCGAGCATCTCGTCGGTCATGTCCAGGCCGAAGGCGAAGCCGGACGGCCCGACGCGGCGGGCCGAGAGCAGGACGTCGATCCCGCCGCCCGACCCGAGGTCGAGCACGGTCTCGCCTTCCTTGAGCTCCGCGACGGCCGTCGGATTGCCGCAGCCGAGGCTGGCCAGGACGGCGGCGTCGGGCAGCGATGCCCGGTCGAGCTCGTCGTAGCCGATCGCGCCGAAGATCTCCTCACCCGACGTGGAGCAGCAGCTCGCGGCGGCCGCCGACGGTTCCGGGGAACGATCGAGGACCGCACGGGCGGCTTCGGCGTAGTGGGCGCGAACCTCGTCGACGATCGGGTCGGCGGGAAGGGATTCGATCTTGGTCATCCGGGTCCTTTCGATCACGCGGCTGGCTAGCCGGCGGCTGCGCAGCCGTCGACGGTGCAATAGTCCGCCGTCAGTGCCGAGGCCGGCCTGGCGGTCCAGCGATCCAGGAACGCCACGAGCCGGGACACCCGTCCGCGCGCTCTGGTTTGCTGCCATTCGAGGTGCTGCTCGCGGAGCGCGCGAAGCTGGTCGAGCTCGGCCTGGCTGTGCTCGTCGTAGCGGGGTCCACCCATGATCATCCATGAGATCGTCGATCGGTCGTCCATCGGACTGGTTCTCCGTGTCGCTGCTGAGGTATCGATGTATGTCAATATAGCACTCGATTGATAGTTGTCAATATTGAATTTCAGCGATATGCTACCCGACATGAGCAGAGCCCGTTCCACCAGCCTGGACCCCGACGTCCGCCTCCTCGCCGCACTCGCCGATCCCACCCGCCTGGCGATCGTGCGCCAGCTCGCCAGCGAAACCGAGACCTGCGCCTGCGACTTCACCAGCTGCTGCGAGGTCGGCCAGCCGACGGTATCGCACCATCTCCGGGTGCTGCGCGAGGCGGGTGTTGTCAGCGCCGAGCGGCGCGGCCAATGGATCTTCTATCGCCTCGAGCCTTCGACGTCGGAGCGCCTGGGCGCGCTCGCGAGGAGCTTCGTGCCTGGCGGACTGGTGTCGGTCGGCGAGCTGCTGGCGAGTCGGGGATCGTCGGCCGGGAGTGCTGCCCCGAGCGCCCGAAGCAACGCCTGAGCGAGGAACCGCCGCCCGCGCGGACGCTATTCGACGAGCCAGGTCGCGATGTCCCCGGCCGAGGGGATCCGTCCATAGCTGCGGATCGTCCCGTCGATGATCAGGCCTGGGGTCGACAGGATGCCGTGGGCCACGATCTCCCGAGGATCGGTGACGTGGCGGATCTCGGCCGCGACGCCCGCCATCGCGACGGCCTCGCGGGCGTTCGCCTCGACGCGCTGACAGTTGGAACAGCCGGGTCCAAGGACTTCGATGACCTTCATGCGTCGATGACCTCCATCAGAGACCGAGTGCGTTGAACAGGAAGCCGACGGCGAGGATCCCGACGACGACGACCGTGGCGAAGAGCGCGATGAGCCGGGCGCGGATGACCCGGCGCAGGATCAGGAACTCGGGCAGGCTGATGGCGACGATCGCCATCATGAACGCGAGCGTCGTGCCCAGCGGCAGGCCCTTGCCGAGGAGCGCCTCGACGATCGGGATCGTGCCCGCGGCGTTCGAGTAGAGCGGGATCGCGATCGCCACGACCAGCGGCACCGCGAACGGGTTCTCGCGCCCACCGATCTGGGCCACCAGGTCGGTGGGCACGAAGCCGTGGATGAACGCACCGACCCCGATGCCGAGCAGGACGTAGGGGAGGACCTTGCGGACGAGGTCCCTCGTGTACGTCCACGCGTCGCGGAAGCGCTGTTCCACCGACAGGCGCAGATCGAGCGACGTGGCGCCGCCGCCGGCGCGGACCTCGAGGACCCACGGCTCCACCCAGCGTTCCACGCCGAGCCGGCCAAGCACGAGCCCACCCACGATCGCGACCGTGAGACCGGCCGCCATGTACAGCAGCGCGATCCCGGGCCCGAACAGGCCCCACAGCAGGACGAGTGCGACCTCGTTGACCATCGGGCTGCTGATCAGGAAGGCGAACGTCACGCCCATGGGAATCCCGGCTTCGACGAAGCCGATGAACAGCGGCACGGCCGAGCACGAGCAGAACGGGGTGACGACGCCGAAACCGGCTGCTCCGACCGTCGCCGGCAGCGTTCCGTGGCCGGCCAGCGCCGCGCGCATCCGCTCCGGCGGGAAGTAGGACCGCAGGAACGACACGACCGTCACGATTCCCAGCAGCAGGAGAAGCACCTTCGGGACGTCGTACAGGAAGAAGGCGACGGCGTCACCGAGGTGCGTGCCGGCTTTGAGGCGGAGGACGTCGTACGCCAGCCAGTTGGCGACGGGCAGGTTGACGAACCAGCCGATCAGCCAGGCCAGCGCCGCGCCGGCCGCGGTCGGCCAGAACGGCCATCGGGAGCGGTGCACCGTGAGCGTCGTCATCCGAGCACGTCCCGGAGCGCCTCACGCATGCCCCGGATCGCGTCCTCGTCACGTTCGTAGTACTGGAACCGGGCGTTCGCTTCGTGCCGGCTCGCCCGCACGAGTCCGGCGTCGCGCAGTCGCGCGAGATGGTTGCTCAGGTTGTTCTCCCGCTGGCCGGTCGCCGCGGCCAGCTCGCACACGCAATGACGACCGTCCCGCAGGAGCCGGAGGATGGCCGCCCTGGTGGGGTCTGCCAGGACGGCGGCGGCGGCGACCGCCTCATCGACGTCGGGGGAGGGAAGGTCGAGCCGCGGCTCGGGCAGGACGGGGAGTTCGATTCGCGTGGCAGGACTCACGCCCGGAACATCTCACCAATCGCTGAGATGTCACATCTGCCGAGTGTCACGAACGGCAGGCCATCCAGCCTGCGGGAACGACCGGTGGTGATTGACGCCCCGAGCGGATACTTTGCGTCGTGGCCCGGGTCTTCGCCTCCGAGGTCGATGCAGGCACTGATGTCGAGTGAGTCCCGCCATCACGAGGGACGCGTGCAATGACAAGCACCAACGCCCACCCCATCCGGCGGCTCGTCGAGCGCCTGGCGTTCGTCGGCGTCGTTGCGAGTGACTCGGACGAGGTCCGTCTCCAGAAGGTAACCCTGACCGTGCCGGCAGTGACCGTGACCGTGCTCTCGGTCATCTGGGTCGGAACGTATCTCGCCCTCGGCCTGCCGGTCCCAGCCGCGATCCCGTTTACCTATCAGCTCGCCTCGATCGCGACGCTTGCCGTGTTCGCCCGAACGAAGGACTACCGCTTCTTCCGCTTTAGCCAGCTCGTCCTGATCATCCTGCTGCCGTTCGTGCTCCAGTGGAGCCTCGGCGGCTACGTCGCGTCGAGCGCAGTGAGCCTGTGGGCGCTCGAGGGCGCCTTCGGGGCGCTGTTCTTCTACGGCGCTCGCGAAGGGATCCCATGGTTCGTCGCTTTCGTCGTCCTGACTGTCGTGTCGGGGTTTGCCGAACCGCTGCTGGCTCCGCACGCCGCGGCAATCCCGGCGCCGGTCCGCGATGCGTTCTTTGTCCTCAACGTCGTGGGTGTCTCGGTCACGGCGTACATGCTCCTGCAGTACGCGGTCCGCGCCCGCGACACGGCGCTCGCCAGCTCCGAGCGGCTCCTCCTCAACGTCCTGCCGCGGACGATCGCCGAGCGGCTCAAGCACGAGGCCGGGATCATCGCCGAGAGCCACGACGACGTCACGGTCCTGTTCGCCGACGTCGTCGACTTCACGAGGTTCACGGAGCGGACGGCTCCCGAGCGGGTCGTCGGCGTCCTCGACGAGATCTTCAGCGCCTTCGACGGACTGGCCGAGCGGCTCGGTCTCGAGAAGATCAAGACGATCGGCGACGCGTACATGGTCGCCGCCGGCCTCCCGGATCCCCGTCCGGACCACGCCGCGGCGGGAGCCGAGATGGCGCTCGCCATGCAGGCGGAGGTCGGCCGACTATGCACGGCGCTGAACCTCGACCTGGCGATCCGGATCGGGATGCAGAGCGGACCGGTGATCGCGGGGGTCATCGGCCGCCGCAAGTTCATCTACGACCTGTGGGGCGACACGGTGAACACCGCGAGTCGGATGGAATCGAGCGGCCTGCCGGGACGGATCCAGGTCACCGAAGCGGTCTTCGAGCGCCTTCGCTCGGCCTACGACTTCGAGGCGCGTGGCGAGGTCGAGGTCAAGGGCAAGGGCCTTCTCCGCACGTACCTCCTGACTGGACGTCGCTCGTCCGGCGCGGCGTGAAGGCTCAGGCGCCTGCCGAGGAATCCACCATCGACCGCCCGATCCGGCTCGGCCTCCGGTCCAACCTAGGCCAGTTCGCGTTGCTGGTCGCGGTCAACGCCCTCGTGGGCGGGATGATCGGGCAGGAGCGAACCGTCCTGCCGCTGCTTGCGAGGGACGTCTTCGGGCTCACCGGATTCGCGTCGGCGCTCACCTTCGTCGTCGCCTTCGGGCTTGCCAAGGCGGCGACGAATCTCGCAGCGGGCGCGCTCGCCGACCGGTTCGGGCGCAAGCCGGTCCTGGTCGCCGGTTGGCTCGTCGGCCTGCCCGTGCCGCTCCTGATCATGCTGGCTCCGTCCTGGGCGTGGATCGTCGCGGCCAACCTCCTGCTCGGCGTCAACCAGGGGCTGACCTGGTCGACGACGGTGATCATGAAGATCGACCTCGTCGGGCCCGTCCGACGGGGCCTGGCGACCGGGATCAATGAGGCCGCCGGGTACGGCGCGGTCGCCGTCACGGCGCTCCTGACGGGCTGGATTGCCGCGCAGGCCGGACTCCGCCCCGGCCCGTTCCTCCTCGGGCTGGCTTACGCGGTGCTGGGTCTCGGGGCCTCCGTGCTGCTCGTCCGCGAGACGCGCGGTCACGTCGAGCACGAACAGGCACTGGTGCAGCGGTCCGACGCTCCGCGTTGGCGCGAGGTCTTCTGGCGCACGACCGTGGGCGATCGCAGCCTCTCCGCCGCGTCACAGGCAGGGCTCGTCAACAACCTCAACGACGGGATGGCCTGGGGCCTGCTCCCGCTCTTCTATGCGGCCGCGGGGCTCTCGCTGGGCCAGATCGGGATCCTCGCAGCCACCTATCCGGCGGTCTGGGCGGTCGGCCAGGTCGCGACCGGCGCGCTGTCCGACCGCCTTGGGCGAAAGCCGCTGATCGCGGCCGGGATGCTCGTTCAGGCGGGCGCGATCGCCGTGATCGCGCTGGGGTCCACCTTTACCGTCTGGCTCGTCGCGTCTGCGGCCCTCGGACTCGGGACCGCGATGGTTTACCCGACACTGCTCGCGACGATCGCGGACGTCGCTGGTCCGGCCTGGCGCGGGTCCGCCATCGGTGTCTATCGACTCTGGCGCGACCTGGGCTTCGCGATCGGCGCGCTGCTCGCGGGGGTGACGGCCGACCTGCTCGGGATGCCGGCCGCGATTATCGCGATCGCGGCGCTGACCGCTGGTTCCGGCCTCGTCGTCCTCGTCCGGATGCGCGAGACGCTCGTCAGAACGTGATGACCGGAGTGCCCAAAGGGTCGGGATGGCCCGAACCGTCAGTCCGTCGCGGCCTCGATCGGAAGGCCGGCGGCCTGCCACGCCTCGAATCCGCCGTCGATGTCCGTCGCCCGCGCAAACCCGAGGTCCTGGAGGGTGGCCGCGGCGAGGCTTGACGAGTGGCCGTGGGCACAGACAAGGATGACCTGCCGTTCCGGATCGGCCAGCCGCCGGTCTTCGAACCCCGACGCGGGATCCAGCCTCCAGTACAGGACCGACAGCGGCACGTGGATCGAACCTGGGATCACGCCCGTCTCGCGGCGCTGCTCGGCACAACGGGTGTCGACCACGATGGCGCCGCTTTGGGCGGCCGACTGTGCGGCACGCGGCTCCAGCCGTTCGAGCCGCGAACGGGACGCTGCCAGCAGGTCATGCACCGTGCGCCGATCGCCCAGCCGATCCACCTCCGTGTCGCTGATTGTGCGGCTGGGGTCAAGCGGGTTGCGCGGGGCGCCAGAGGTCCGCTCCGCCTCGAGCCAGACCGCTACCGCTCGGGCTTGAGCAGGTCCGGCGGCACCAGCCAGCGCAGCGAGCCGCCGCCGGGTTCGAGTGGCCGCCGGACGTCGATCCTGGCCAGCGCGCCCTTCCGCATCGTGGCCTGCGACGTGTCGCAGAGGATCGCCAGCAGATCGGTGAAGTCCGGGTCGTGGCCGACGATGACGGGGCGGTCCGGATCGCCCGCGTCGCGCAGGACTCGTTCGAGTTCGGCAAGCCCCAGCGGCTCCCCGAGACGCCCGTCGACGCTCACCGGGACACCGAGGTGACCGCCGACGATCTCGGCCGTCTGGGCGGCACGGACCATGGGCGAGGTGATGATCGCGTCGGGCCGGAACCCAATCCCGGCCAGGAACCGCCCGAGCCGGTCGGCCTGCTTCTCGCCCTTGCCCGACAGCGGACGGCGATCGTCCGCGCCGTCCCAGGCGAGGGGATCGCCGGCGTCGGCGTGGCGCAGGAGGTAGAGCTCGGTCACGTCAGTCCGAGCCTACCGCGATCAGGCTCCCTTCGTCGCGGTCGCCTCGCGCCGGGCTCGAAATGCGAGCGGGATGAACTGGTTGATCCGCTCCCCGAGCTGGATGAGGACGCGGCGGAAGACCGCCAGGCGCTCCTCCTCGCTGCCCGTCGCCTCTGCGGGGTCCTCGTAGCCCCAGTGGAGCGACTCGTGGAAGCCCGGGAAGACGGGGCAGGTCTGGCGGGCCTGATCGCACACGGTGATCACGTAATCGAAGGGCTGGCCGAGGTATTCCCCGACCGACTTCGAGCGCGCCCACGAGGCATCGATGCCGGCCTCGGCAAGCGTCCTCAGGGTGAGGGGGTTGATCGCCTTGGGCTCGGTGCCGGCGCTGTGGACCTCGAAGGCGTCACCGCCCTTGGTGCGGAGCAGGGCTTCGGCCATCACGCTCCGGGCCGAGTTCCCGGTACAGACGAAGAGGACCCGGATGGGGGTCTCGCTCACGGATTGAGATCCTCCACGTCGCCGGTGACCAGGTAGACGACGTCCTCGGCGATGTTGGTTGCCCGGTCGCCGATCCGTTCCAGGTAATGCGAGGCGATGATGATCCGCGTGCCGCGCTCGACGTTGGCGGGGTCCCGGCGCATCAGGTCCAGGACCGTGTCGAAGGTGGCGTGGTAGAGCCGATCGATCTCGTCGTCCTGGACGGCAATCTCGCGGGCTTTGGCTGCGTCGGCGTCGACGAGCGCGCGAAGGATTCCGTGGATGAGCAGCGCTCCGCGCTCGGCCATCTCGGGCAGGTGGACGTAGCCCTCGAGTGGTGGCTCGGGGGCGAGCTTCAGGGTCTGCTTGGCGAGCGAGGACGCGTGATCGCCCATCCGTTCGAGCTCGTAGGTCACGTGATCCAGGGTCAGCAGGTAGCGCAGGTCGCGCGCGACCGGCTGCTGGGTCGCGATCGTCACGGAGATCAGGCGCGAGACGCCCCGCTGGGCCTCGTTGATGACCGCGTCGCCGGTGATGACGTCCATCGCCAGCGCGGTGTCGTGGGTGGTCAGGGCGCGGCTGGCCTGGCGGATGGCCGCTTCGACGAGGCTGCCCATCCGCAGGACCGAGTCGCGGATCAGCTGCTCCTCGCGATCGAGGGTTTCGCGCGGTGGCGGAGCGCCCGTGCGCGGCGTCGCGCCGGCGGACGCGTCGCCGAGAAGGTCGTTGATCTGCGCGTCCATGCTGCTCTCCCTTGGCCGGTCCGGGCTGGTCATCGCTGGATCCGGCTCAGCCAAACCGACCGGACACGTAGTCCTCGGTCAGCTGATTCGCCGGGTTCGTGAAGATCTGCACGGTCGGGCCGGCCTCGACCAGATACCCTGCGCGATCATCGCCCATGGTCAGGAAGGCGGTGTGATCGCTGACCCGCGAGGCCTGCTGCATGTTGTGGGTGACGATGATCATGGTGTAGTTCGCGCGGAGACCGATCATCAGCTCCTCGATCTGGAGGGTGGCTCGAGGATCGAGGGCGGAGCACGGTTCGTCCATCAGCAGGACGTCCGGTTCGAGCGCCAGTGCGCGCGCGATGCACAGGCGCTGCTGCTGGCCCCCCGACAACGAGGTTGCCCCGACCCGTAGCTTGTCCTTGACCTCCTCCCAGAGCGCGGCTTGCCGCAGGCATCGCTCAACGAGCTCGTACTCGGCAGCCTTGTTCTCGATCAGTCCGTTGAAGCGAGCCGGGGCGGCAACGTTGTCGTGGATCGACATCGTGGGGAACGGATTCGGCTGCTGGAACACCATCCCGATGGTGCGGCGGACGGCCACCGGATCGATGTCGGGCGCGTAGAGATCGATGTCGTGATAGTCGATCCGGCCGTCGACCCTGGCACCCGGCGTCAGCTCATGCATCCGGTTGATGCAGCGCAACAGGGTCGACTTCCCGCAGCCCGAGGGTCCGATGATCGCGGTGATCGCGTTTCGCCGCACGGCGATCGTCACCTCGCGGACGACGCGTCGAGCGCCGTAGTAGGCGCTCACCCGATCGAGTCTGACGGCCGCATCCACGTGAGCGGCAGTGTCGGCGGAGGAGGCACCAACCGGCAAGCCCCTGCCTGTCGGTGCGATCGCCGGTGGCTGCAGCCGGATGGGGGCGCTGGTCATGTCGATGTCTTCCTCGGTCTCGGGTCGATGGCGGTCGGTGGTCGTCATCGCTGGTCGATGGGGCGTGCGCGCCGAGCGATCCAGCGGCCCAGCAGGTTGAACCCGAGCACGAGGACGACGAGGACGAGTGCCGTGCCCATCGCCCGGTCACGCGCCGCCGGGAACGCCGAGTTCAACGCGTTGCGGTAGATCAGCAAAGGCATCGCCTGGATCGGTTCGTTCATGTCGAGCGTGAAGAAGTTGTTGCCCAGGGCGGTGAAGATCAAGGGGGCCGTCTCGCCGATGGCGCGTGACACGGCAAGCAGGATGCCGGTGATGATCCCTGAGAGCGCCGTCGGGATGAACACGGCGAGGAACGATCGCCAGCGCATCATCCCGAGCGCTCGAGTCCCCTCGTCGATCCGACGATCGGCGAGACGCAGCAGCTCGTCCGCGGCGACCACGATGACCGGCAGCTCGATGATCGCCAGCGCGACCGATCCCGCGAACCCGGAGAAGTGCCCGGTCGCGACTACGACCAGCGAGTAGACGAAGATCCCGACCACGATCGAGGGCAACCCCGCGAGGACGTCCACGACGAAGCGCACGATCGCCGCCGCCCGGCCACCGATCTCGCGGGCGAAGACGGCCAGCGTGATCCCGGCCGGGACCGCGATCAGGGTCGCCAGGCCGGTCATCAACAGCGTGCCGACGATGGCGTTGCGGATCCCGCCTCCGGTTGCGCTGAGGTCGCCCGGAGGGTCGCTCGTGAAGAACTCGACGCTGATCGCCCGGCCGCCCTGGGACACGAGGAACGCCGTGATCGCCAGCAGGGGCAGGAGGGCCAGGGCGAACGCGGCCCACGCGCTGACCTCGAGCGCGCGATCCCTGGCTCGCCGTGCTCGCGAGGTCGCGCGCAGCCGCTCCGCGACGGGCCGGGCGTCAGGCGACACGTCCAACCCCCCGCGCGAACCGCTGGCGAATGACGATCGCGGCCGCGTTCACCAGCACCGAGATGACCAGCAGCACGAGACCCAGGGCGATCAGCGCCTCCGGATGCAGCTCCTGGTTCGCCTCGTTGAACTCGTTGGCGATCACCGAGGCCAGGGTGAATCCAGGGCTGAAGATCGACGCGCCGATCTTGGGAGCATTTCCGATCATCATGGTCACCGCGATGGTTTCGCCGATGGCGCGCGCCAGCCCGAGGATGATCGCGGCGAGGACGCCGCTCCGGCCGATGGGCAGGACGACGTTCCGGACCACGTCCCAGCGCGTTCCGCCGAGGGCTCGCACGGCTTCCCGCTGGATGCGAGGCGTAGCCGCGAACACCTCCCGGCTGAGCGCGGCGATGATCGGGACGATCATGATCGCGACGATGACGCCGGCCGCGAAGTAGCTGGGACCCGGCGTCGGGCCGGCCAGGAACGGGATCACAGTTCCGAGCGTGCTTGCGACGGCCTGTTCGAATGGGCGGAGTACGGGAATCAGGACGACGAGCCCCCACAGCCCGTACACGACGGACGGGATTGCCGCCAGCAGATCGACGACCAGCCCGAGCGGCGTCTGGATCCGGGGCGGCAGGATCTCGGTGATGAGCAACGCGATCAGGACCGCCACGGGCACCGCGATGACCATCGCGATGGCCGACGTGAGGAGCGTTCCGTAGATGAACGGCAGCGCGCCGTAGATGGTGAACGATGGCGCCCATCGAAGGCCGGTGACGAAGCCCGGGATGCCGAACCGCTCCCAGACGGGCACCGTCTCCGAGAAGGTGTCGACCATCATCCAGAGGAGGGGGACGACCACCACCACGGCGACGACGCGCAGGACCAGGCGGAAACAGCCATCCTGGCTCAGCCCGGGGCGTCTTCGCAGCGAGCGCATCCGACCCGCCTGTGCGTCTGTCGTCACCAGTGCCTCGTGGAAGCGGGAAACGCCACCCGGGTCCGAGCTCCCGAGTGGCGTTCCCGAGGGAGGAGGATCAGGGGAGCAGCGGCGTTCCGCTCCATGTCAGCGATTTCACCGCTGCCTCGTCCTGGGCGAGCAGGCTCGCCGGGATCGAGCCGTAGAACAACGGGGCTGCGTCGGCCTGACCCTCGTGGATGGCCCACCAGAGGTAGTCGACCAGGGCGTTGGCGCGATCCTGGCTCTTGAGCACCTTCGACAGGTCCTTGTAGACGATGATCCAGGTCGTTCCGGTGATCGGATACCCCTGCGCGGCGTCCGTGTTCGACAGGTTGAAGCGCAAGTCGCCAGGGTAGGACGGCAGGTCGGCGGCGGCCTTCACCGAGTCGAGGGACGGAACGATGAAGTTGCCGGCCTTGTTCTGCAGCGTCGCGAATGGGATGTTGTTCTTGAGGGCGTACGCGAGCTCGATGTAGCCGACGCCGCCGTCGGTCTGGTTGATCCCCTGGGTCACGCCCTCGTTGCCGGACGCGCCGAGGCCGGTCGGCCATTCGACCTCCTTGCCGGCCGATTTCGTCGGATCGCCGGCGCCGACAGTCGTGACCCAGTCCGGGCTGACTGCGCTCAGGTAGGTCGTGAAGATGCTGGTGGTTCCCGAGCCGTCGGACCGATGGACCACGCTGATGTCGGTCGACGGCAGGTTCATGCCCGGGTTCTGGGCGGCGATGGCGACGTCGTTCCATTTCGTGATCGTACCGAGGAAGATGCCCGCGACGATCTCCGGCGTCATCTGGATCGGCGCCGAAAGCCCCTGCAGGTTGTAGGCGATCACGACCGCTCCGAACGTGACCGGGATCTCGACCGGCTCGCCGTTCGCGGCCGCCGCCTGGATCTCGGAATCCTTCAGGAACGCGTCCGAGGCGCCGAAGTCGACCGTGTTGTTGGTCCACTGCTTGATGCCACCACCGGAGCCGATGGACTGGTAGTTCAGCTTGACGCCGCACTTGGTGTTGTAGTCCTCGCCCATCTTCGAGAGGAGCGGGAAGATGAACGTCGAGCCGGCGCCATTCAGCTGTCCGTCGCCCTTGCTGCAGCGATAGGTGGCGTCCGTCGCAGGCGATGAGACGGGGCCGGTCGACGGCTCGGCCGAAGCCGGCGTCGATGCCTCGCTGGGCGCTGCGGTCGGCGGCGATGCGGTCGCGCCGCTCGTCGAGCAGGCCCCGACGAGCATCGTCGCCATCAGGGCCAGGGCCCCCATGCGCCTCGAACGATCGATGATCACGAACGCGTCCTCCTGCAGACCGCGTGGCTCGCACGCGCAGCCGGATATGGGGCTCGGCCGTCTCGGTCTCGACCCGAACCGTCGCGCTGTGGGGTCAACGGGCGTTTTGCCCCCCGTTAAGGCTTGGTTAACGCTGGGCGGGGAGCATCGCCCGCCAGCCCGTTGACCAAGCGGACATCGGCCCCGTACCCTCAACTCGCCGGCAGCGAGGCGGTGCTGCCCGTCTATCTCGTCGGACTCGCGGTGGCCGGGGTGTTCGTGGCCGACCGCGTCCTCGTTCACCGCATGC
>JBGPVC010000047.1:0-17615 GCA_041491485.1 Candidatus Limnocylindria bacterium | reverse complement strand
CCGCGGATGAGCGCGATGGCCACGGCCAGCCCCGTTGCCGCCGAGGTGAAGTTCCGGACGGCGAGGACCGTCGCCTGGGTCAGATACGTCGCGCCGGTCTCACCGGAATAGTTCTGCCAGTTGGTGTTGGTCTCGAAGCTGACCGACGTGTTGAACGCCAGGTCCGGCGACATCGGCGGGATGCCGCCCTGGTTGAACGGCAGAACGTCCTGCAGGCGGAAGACGACATAGCCGGCCACGATCGCCACGAAAGCCATGGCCAGGACGGAGACCGTGTAGCCCTTCCAGTCCTGCTCGCTGGTCTCGTCGATCCCGCAGACGTGGTAGATGAACCGCTCGATCGGGCGGACGACGGGGGTGAGGAAGACGCGCTCGCCTTCCATAACCCTGTGGATGTAGCGGCCAAGGAACGGCGTGACGATCAGGATCGCCAGCGCGATGGTGGCCAGGGTGAGGAAGTCACCGATGGACATGCTCAGAAGTCCTCGGGCCGGAGCAGGGCCCAAAGCAGGTAGAAGAAGACGAAGACCGCAGCGATGCCGGCCAGCACGTCGAGGACGTTCACCGGCGAACCCGGTCGCAGAGGACCAGATAGCTGCTGAGCGCGAGAACGCAGGCGACCATGATCACCACGATCTGGAGATCACTCACGGATGCGTTGTCTCCTTTCTGAGCACGCGCTCGATGGTCGAGTGCAGAGTGTCGAGGGCAAAGGGCTTGGGCAGGTACCCGGCGATGCCGAACTCGCGAAGCCGGGCGGGGCTGATGTTCATCGCGCTGGCGACCACCACCGGCGGCCGACCGGCTCCGGCAAGGGCATCGCTGCGGACCACCGACCAGCCGGTCTCTCCGGGCAGGTTGATGTCGAGCAGGATCACGTCCGGGCGCAGGCCCGACGCGAGTGCCGCCTGGGCCGACTCAGCCGATGGGGCGATGGTCACCCGATAGTGGTGGGCCCGCAGGTGCACCGACAGGATTCCGGCGAGCGGCTCGTCGTCCTCGATCAGCAGGACTTCGGGCGGCCGCGTCGTCATTCCGTGGGTGGCCGACGCACGCGCACATCGCATGTCCACTCATCGGGACCCCACAGCGCCTCCAGGATCAGGCCGCGCGCTTCGGCGCGAGGCCGGACGATGACCATGGCGGCCTCCGCCAATCGCAATCCGGCGACGGTAGTGGACGGAGCTCCACCACTGGCGACGAGGTTAACCGCGCTCATCAGGAGCTCGATTTCGCGATCCAGCGTGCGTTCGACCTCGGTCACGGCCGCTGCCTCTGTGGCGTTCACGAGACGAGGATCGCGCCGTCAGCCAAGAGGGAATCGGTTCAGCGACCCTCGCTTCCGCTCAAGGACCGCTCAAGCCATCGCCACCCGGTAGCCGACGCCGGGCTCGGCCACGATCAGACGATCGACGGACCCGGTGGGATCGGCGGCCAGGAGCTTGCGGCGGATCTGGCTCACGTAGACGTGGACGTAGTGCGACTCGGCACCGTATGCCGATCCCCAGACCGCGCGGAGGAGCCGCCCATGCGTCACGAGCCGGCCCGCGTGCGCCAACAGGACCTTCAGGACCTCGTACTCGCGCGGCGTTAAGTGCACGGGCACGCCGTTGACACTGACCAGCCGGCGAGTGACGTCCATCGCGAGCTCGCCGACCCGGATCTGGCCGGCCGCGTCGGCGCCCGGCCCCGCCGCGCGCCGAACCAGGGCGTCGATCCGGGCTCGCAGCTCGGGCATCCCGAACGGCTTGGTGACGTAGTCGTCGGCACCGTGGTCGAGCGCGGCGACCTTGTCGGCCTCCCGGTCGCGCGCGGAGAGGATCAGGATCGGCGTGGTCGCCTCCCGCCGAACGCGGCGGACCACGGCCGACCCGTCGAGATCGGGCAGACCGAGGTCGAGCACGAGGAGATCCGGACGGTGCGCCTCCCAGGCGGCGAGCGCCTCGGCCGCTGTTGATGCCTCGCGGACCTCGTGTCCATGTCCGCGCAGGAACGTTGCGATCGATTCTCGCGTCGCATCGTCGTCCTCGACGAGGAGGATCGTGGATGCGTCCTGGTGCACGATCATGTCGACGGCGCCGGAGCTTCACGCAGGTCGATGTCGATCGCCAGGCCGCCAAGCGAGCTCGGACGAGCCTGCACGTGACCGCCCATCGCCTCCACCAGGCCACGGACTACGGACAGGCCGATCCCCGTGCCACGCCGCGATCCCTCCCCCTTGCGCGGCACGCGAAAGAACTTCTCGAACAGCCGGGGAATCGCCTCAGCGGGGACTCCCCCGCCACCATCCTCGATCGTGGCCCGGACATGCCCGTCGCCGAGCGATCGCGCCGAGATCCGGATCGGTACGTCGGGGCCACCGTGCTTGACGGCGTTGTCCACGGTGTTGGAGAGGACCTGCCCGACGAAGACCTCGTCGGCCAGCACGGGCGGAAGGCCGCGGGGCAGGTCGAGCGTTACCCGTGCGCGCGTCGTGTCCTGCGCGGAGCGAGCAAGGGCGCTGTTGATGAGGTCCGGGAGCTCGAAAACCTCGAGGCTGGGCTTCAGCTCGCCGGCTTCGATCCGGCTCATGTCGAGGAGGTTCGTGACCAGGCGGTTCAGCCACTCGGCCTCACGGTCGATCGATGCGGCGATCTCGCGCCGCCGCTCGGGCGGCCACTCGACGTCCGGATCCATGAGCGTGCCTGCGGCCGCGCGGACCGAGGCCAGTGGCGTTCGCAGGTCGTGCGAGACCGAGTCGAGCAGCGCCGACTTGAGGGCCTCGCTCCGCCGTGAAATCTCCGCCGCCGTCGCGTCGCCCAGGAGCCGGTCCCGCTCGAGCGAGCCGCCGATCTGATCCGCGGCGGCGGCAAGGACTCGCGTCTCTCCGGGATCCGGATCGCCGAGGCGCCTCGGCCGGGTAACCCAGAGTGTCCCGAAGTTCCGGCTTCCTGCCGCGATCACGACCTTGTAGGCGGCCTCCTCGGCGATCGGATCGCCTTTCGGGCCGCGCGCGACCGCATGGACCCGAACCCACTCGGCCGGCTCATCGCCAGGGCGGCGCCGCAGAACGGCGTGAACCGACGGAATGCCCGGAGCCGGCCCCGACGAGGGCGCGGTGTCCGCCGCCACAGTCTCGCCGATCACCACCCACGCCCGCGACACGCGCGCCTCGTTACGCAGGATGTCTACGATCGCCTGCAATGCCTCGGTTCGGTCGTGGTGCTCTGCCAGGGCGAAGCTGACGTTGAAAAGCGCCCGCGCCTCCCGTTCGCGAGCAAGCGCGGCGTCGGCTCGGGCTCGCTGACGACCGGCCAACCGCCCAACGACCGTCCCGACGAGGAGCAGGAGCAGGACGTTGAGCCACTCGCCAGGATCGCGAACCGTGAAGGTGTAGCGAGGGTCCGTGAACAGGTAGTCGTACAGGAGAAAGGCACCAATCGCCGTCCCGATCGCCGGCGTCGTCCCGAATGCCACGGCGACGCCGACGACCGCGAGCAGATAGGCCGATGACGCGTCCGGAATGGCGAGCGAGCCCTCGAGCAGGCCCACGACACCTGTGGTCGCCGCCAAGGCCGCGACCACTGCCGCCGCGGCGGCGACGATCCGGCGGAGATCGACCTCAGGGCGTGTCACGAACCAGATACTAGGCGTGGTTCGCCCGCACCATTCGGCGAGCCGCGCGGGCCACCCGCAGGAAGCTGGTCAGGTGCGCCCAGGGCCGGATGTGGCTCGGTTCGCCAGCGTAGATCGTGCGGATCGGCACCCAGGCCATCGGCAGGTCCAGAGTGATGCAGCGGGCGATCATCTCGACCTCGAATTCGAAGCCCGCCTCCTGACTATCGAGCAGCCCGGTCATTAGCCGGGTGCCGATCAGCCGGTAACCTGACTGGTTGTCTGGGACGTCTCGCCCTACCGCGACAGAGATGACCATCCGGCCGACCGTGTTCGACACCCGCCGAACGAGCGGCATCGACGCGAAGTCGCGCCGACCGATCACGAGCTGGGCGCCCGCCCGCTCGTGCACGGCAAGGAATGTGGGGATCTCGTCAGGGTCGTGCTGGCCGTCGCCGTCCAGCGTCACCACGGCGTCCGCCCCGTGATCCAGGGCGTAGGCGAAGCCGGCCCGCAAGGCGGCTCCCTTGCCGGCGTTCGGGACCTGGCGCAGGACGATGGCTCCGGCCGCCTCGGCTTGCGCCGCGGTATCGTCGGTCGAGCCGTCGTCGACCAGCACGACCGGCCCGTGGCGGCGGGCGCGCTCAACGACCGCCGCGATCCGCGGTCCCTCCTGGTAGGCCGGGATGAGGACGAGCACGTGCCGTTTGGACACCGATGAACGGTACATCCGTCACAGTGACGACGGTGGCTCCGGGATTACGGCCGCTCCCGCCGGTAGGGCACGTCGAGCACGACGATGTCGCGGCGACCGACCAACGCCGAGCGGATGCGATGCGAGTTCTGGTTGTACAGGATCCGATCCCACCAGTGATTGGGCAGGTAGTCCGGGATGAGGACGACCATGACCTCGTCGGGATGCTCCTCCTGCGATGTCTCGAGATACCGGACAAACGGGTTGACGAGCGAGCGATACCGTGATTCGACCGTGACCACGACGGTCCCCGGCACTTGCTGCCTGACACGCTCGCTGAACTGCTCGCCCTCCTCCAGGTCCGCCGTGACATGCACGACCTCGACGTGCGGCGCCATCGTCAGGCCCACCCGGATCGCCTGCACCACCGCGCGTGTGAAGGCCGGCGCCGCAACGACGACCCGACGTGGACGACGTGGCGGGGGAATGACCGACTGCGCCCTGACTTCGAGACCCCTGGCCTCAGCGGCATACTCGCGATGGACGAACAGCATCAGTGCAATCAGGGCGGGCACAACCACGAAGATGATCCACGCACCCAGCGCGAACTTGGCAATCGCAAAGATGACCACGACGATCGCCGTGACGGAGGCACCCAGACCGTTCAAGAACGCGCTGCGTCGCCACCCGGAACCTCGTTCAGTGAACCAATGGCGAACCATACCCGCCTGCGACAGCGTGAACGCGGTGAAGACTCCAATCGCATAGAGCGGGATCAGCGCCTCCACGCGGCCCTTGAACGCGACGACGAGCACGACCGACACGCCGGCGAGCACGATGATCCCGGCATTGAACGCGAGGCGCTCACCCCGGAAGGCAAACTGGCGTGGCATGTACCCGTCACGGGCGAGGATCGACGCGACTCGCGGGAAGTCGGCGAAGCTTGTTTGCGCCGCCAGAACCAGGATGCCCATTGTGGAGAGCTGGAGGAGATACCAGAGCGGGCCCGGTCCATAGACGGATCGTCCGATCTGTGACAGCACGGACTCGCCACTCGCGGCCGGCAGCGCACCGGTAACCTGGGCGAGGAACGACGTGCCGAGGAAGACGGTGCCGAGCAGGATCGCCATGGTGAGCATCGTCGTTCGGGCGTTCTGCCATTCGGGCGGCTTGAAGGCGGGCACACCGTTGGCCACCGCCTCTGTGCCGGTCATCGCGGAGCACCCGTCGGCGAACGCACGCATGATCAAGAGCAGCCCGAACGTCTCGGCCGTCACATGCGCCGGGACAACGTCGGTCACCTGCGGCGGTTGCCCGGTCAGTGTGCGCATGATGCCCAGTCCGACCATCAGGAGAACGCTTCCGAGAAAGATGTAGGTCGGGGCGGCAAAGATCGTGCCACTCTCCCGAATGCCACGCAGGTTCACCGTCATCACTAGCAGGATCGAGAAGACGATGAGGGGCACCGCGATCGGCGTGAGCACCGGAAAGGCCGAGTAGAGGGCCTGGATCCCGGCCGATACGCTCACCGCGACGGTCAGGACGTAGTCGGTCAGCAGCGCCGCCGCTGCGACCAGTCCCGGCATGACACCCAGGTTCGCGTGGGCAACGATGTAGCTGCCGCCACCGTTCGGGTAGGCGCGAATCGTCTGCCGGTAGGAGAGCGTGACGAGCGCCAGCACGCCCACGATGGCGAACGAGATCGGCATGAGCCACCCGAGCGCCTGGGAGCCGACCCCAATGAGCGTGAACAGGCTAGCTTCGGTGGCGTACGCGACCGACGACATGACATCGGAGGAGAAGACCGGCAGCGCCTTCCATTTCGGAAGCCGCTCGACGAGCTCCTCCTCATTCGACAGCGGGCGTCCAAAGAGGACCTGTCGGGCGCGGGCGAGCGCCTGGCCCAGCGGTGTCGTGGCCTCGTCCGTGGCCAGTTTGGCGCTAAGCACCCCGGTAGCCTGGTAGCGGAAGTACTTCGCGTGCGGTCGATCGACACGCACTCGACGATCGCCACGCTTGACGCCCTCGAGGACCTTCCGGGGGTCAGTCACGCCCAAGACACCCTGTGTCTTGCGCCGGCACGGAGGGAACGAGCTCCGCGGCGCGCCCGCCGCGCAAAGGCTCGGGTTCGTTGGCTCCTTCGCTCATCGGGTGGGCATGGTGGAGGGGTGCAATCTCACGGTGTGGACGAAGGGCCTCGATCTCCGGGACACATGGCGGGCATAAGCCGACCGCCGGGCACTGGGCGGCAATTCACCGTACGGCGGCGACCCAAGAGCCAACGTGAGCGAAGGTCCGAGGGGAGGCTCAAGAAACGCTCAAGACCTCGGCGAGCCAGGGACTCGCCTGCCTGCGCCCGAAAGTCGTGCCATTCGTCCGTGCGGACTGGCCCGACACGAGGGGCCATTCGGCCCTCTGCCAGGACGTAACTGGACGGCATCTTGATTCCATTCGAATATGCCGGAAGACGGAATGCGTCCCGACGTTCAGTGAGACGCCATCCGGCGAGGAAGGGAACACAGCATGTTGGCGCGTTACCGATCGTTCGTGGTTCCGCTGGCGATCATCGCCGCGGGGATCCTGTTCTACATGGAGAATCCGTGGTTCTTCCCGGCTGACGGATCCACCGAGCGGCAGGTCGCCACCGTTGCGTTCTGGGTCCTGGCGATCGCGGTCCTGGTCCTGATGTTCGAGGATCGCCATTCAGCCGAGTCCCAGACCGTGGAGGTCGAGGGGCCGGCATTCACGCGGTACCTGTTCAGCAACACCCGGGCGGGCCTCTTCTGGCTGCCGATCCGGATCTTCCTCAGCTTCGAGTGGATCGAGGCCGGCTGGCACAAGCTCACCGGCACCGGCTGGGTCGACGGCGGCGCGAGTCTCCTCGGCTTCTGGAACAACGCGGTCAAGATCCCGGAAGCGCCCGCGCGGCCCTCGATCACCTTCGAGTGGTATCGCGGCTTCCTGCAGTTCCTCATCGACAACCACGCGCAGGGCTGGTTCGGCTGGCTCATCACGCTTGGCGAGCTCGCGGTCGGCATCGGCCTGCTGGTCGGTGCGCTGGTCGGTATCGCCGCCTTCTTCGGTGCCCTGATGAACATGTCCTTCCTGCTGGCCGGCTCCGCGTCGGTCAACCCGATCCTGTTCACCTTCGAGGTCGGGCTGATGCTCGCCTGGAAGGTCGCCGGCTACTACGGCGTCGATCGCTGGCTGCTGCCGATGCTCGGCGTCCCGTGGCGCTCGAAGGTGGGCACCCGCGTCGGACAGCCGGGTACGGCCTCAGCGAGCTGAGCCATCGCGGCGCCCGGCCCGGGCATTGACCGGGCACCGCTCCAGGTCACACCTCACCAGAAGGGCCGGTCCCCCCGCCGGCCCTTCTTCCTGTCCGCCGGTTCGCGGAACTCGGCCGGCTCAGGCGACCTCGGTCTCGGTCATCTCGAACGTCGCCCGCATCGGCACCTCCTCCACGAAGAGGACGACGATGGCCCCGATGACGGCGCCGATGATGCCGACCCAGAAGCTCGACGCGATCGCGATCGAGATCGAGTCGTGGACGGCGGCGACGATGCCGGGAATGAGCGGCTGCACGAAGGCCTGCTGGGCTTGTGGGGTCGCCGCCAGGATCTTGGCACCGAGGTCCCCGGTGCCCGCGAGGTCAAGGCTGCCGCCACCCGCGAACTGACCGACGAACTGCGCCGGAACGCCCGCGCTGGTGAGACGCGCCGGCAGCTCCTCGGTCAGCCGGCTGGCGAAGATCGTGCCCGCGATGGTCAGGCCGACCGTGCCGCCGATCTGCTGGAAGAACGTCAGGCTGCTCGTGGCCACGCCGACGAGCCGGGGCTGGACCGCGTTCTGGACGATCAGCGTGAAGACCGCAAAGGACGGGCCGATCCCGAGACCCGCGACCACCATCCAGGCCCAGAGGACGGGCCGGTCCGTGCCAGCCTGGAGGTGCGTCAACAGCCACAGGCCGATCCCCAGGAGCACCATCGACACGAAGATCAGGATCTTGTAGCGGTGGGTGCGTGCGACGATCTGGCCGGACGCGGTGGCGCTCACGATCAGGGCAGCAAGCAACGGGAGGAGGCTGTAGCCGGACTCCGTGGCGCTCGCTCCCTCCACCGCCTGGAAGTAGCGCGGCAGGAAGATGACCGCGCCGAAGAACCCGAACGCGGCCATGAACATGGCGACGACCGAGACGGTGAACGACCGGATTCGGAACAGCCCGAGGTTCACGATAGGGTCGGCGACCCGGGACTCGATCCACAGGAAGACGCCCAGCAGGACGATCCCGAGGAGCATCAGCCCGCCGACCTCCGGGTCCGTCCAGTCGCCGGTCTGCTTGTTGGTCAGGCCAACCAGGAACGGCCCGATCGCCGCGGCGAAGACCGCCGCCCCGATGTAATCGATGTTGCGGCCGGCGTCCGGGCGCCGGATGGCCGGCAGCAGGCGCCACAGGATCACCAGCGACACCAGGCCGATCGGGACGTTGACAAAGAAGATCCAGTGCCAGCTGAACTGGTCGGTGATGAACCCGCCGATCCCAGGACCCAGCAGCGACGACAGGCCGAAGACCGCCCCGAAGAAGCCGAGGTACTTGCCGCGCTCGGCCGGGGTGTACAGGTCCGCGACGACCGCGAGCGAAACCGGGAAGACGGCACCGCCGCCAAGGCCTTGGAGGCCGCGGAAGAGGATCAGCTGCCACATCTCCTGGCTCAGGCCGGACAGAACCGACGAGGCCAGGAACAGGACGACCGCGAAGATGATGATCGGGCGGCGACCGAACAGGTCGGACAGCTTGCCGTAGATGGGGCCGCTGATCGTCGACGTCAGCAGGTACACGGTGACGACCCAGGTGTACAGGTCGTTGCCGTGGAGATCGGTCACGATCACCGGCAGGGCCGTGCCTACGACGGTCTGGTCGAGGGCGAACAGGAAGAGCGCGAGCAGGATCGCGCCGAGGATCTCGAGCTTGGCTCGCGGGTCGAGGTGGACGGCGCGGTCTTCCGCGCCGGCGAAAGCCGTCATGCGAAACACTCCCCAGGGACGAACGATCCAGGAAGGATCTGGGCGGGAGCCAGTGTATCGGCCGAGCGCGGATCGTGCTCCCTCAGGAGGAGTCGGACACGGCGTTCAGAAGGCGAACGGGCAGGCCCGAATCGGCCGATCGGTAGAGCGCCTCGATGGCCCGTGCCTGGCCCAGGGCGTCGGCCCGACCCAGCAGCGGCCGCTCATGTTCGCGGATCGCCGCACTGACGTCCTCGAGCTCGAGCTGGTACGGATCGAAGAACTCGATCCGTGTCTCCACGCCGTCGCGGATCAGGACCGGGTCCGGGTCGTTCGGCAACCACGGGTTGGTCAGGCGAG
Organism: Candidatus Limnocylindria bacterium; assembly: GCA_041491485.1. Classification (GTDB taxonomy): domain Bacteria; phylum Chloroflexota; class Limnocylindria; order Limnocylindrales; family CSP1-4; genus SPCO01. The sequence continues at coordinate 7,963 of JBGPVC010000047.1, read as the reverse complement.
CCGAGCCCTCGCTCCCGATCGCCTCCAGGCCGCGGTGGTCGGCCTCGAAGCTCGACATGAACTCGGCGACGGCCCCTCCCGGGAAGTGCATGAGCCCGTTGAGGCGGACATCGACGCCACTTGGGCCAACGACCTGGGTGGCGAACACGAGGTCGGGCTCCTCACCGGTCAACAGTCGGGCACCCGAGACGCAGTACGTGCCGACGTCCATCAGCGAGCCGCCATCGAGATCCGCGCGCAGGCGGATGTCATTCGGCCGGTCGAGCGAGAACGCAAAGGTCGCACGGATCGTCTGCAGCTCGCCGAGCTCGGGTAGCAGGTCCACGATCGCCCTCGCCTGCGGATGGTGCCGCCACATGAACGCTTCGCACAAAACCAGTCCGGCGCGGTCGGCGGCGTCGAAGGCGGTGGCGACATCAGTGGGCCGGCGCGAGTAGGGCTTCTCGCAGAGCACGTGCTTGCCGGCCTCGAGCGCGCGCATCGTCCATGGGTGGTGCAGCGAATTCGGCAGCGAGATGTAAACGGCCTCGACGTCCGGGTCGGCGAGCAGCGCCTCGTACGACCCGTGCGCGCGCCCGATCCCGTGCTCGCTCGCGTACTCGGCCGCCCGGCCCGCCGTGCGGCTGCCGACGGCCACGATGTCGACCGCGGCCGTGCGGCGTGCGCCGCGCAACAGGGCGCGGGTGATGCCGCCCGTCCCCAGGATGCCCCAGCGAACGGGCTCGTGGTGGCTCGAAGCGTCCATGGATCCTCCAGACGTCCGTGACTCTCGACAGCCTAGTGCAGCCGTCGGGCCACCAGGAGCGAGACCGTGCAGGCGAGGCTGAGAACGCCGGCCCCGAGCATGGCCGCCGCCAGTCCGATGTTGACCGACATGAATCCCATGACGGGCGGGTAGAGCACGGACCCGAACACGGCAGCTCCAGTCATGAACCCGCCGACAGCCGCGGACCGCTCGGGGAACCGATCGCCGGCAATCGCCACGATCATCGGAAAAACGGGCCCGGACGCGAAGCCGACCAGGCCGAACAGGATGATCGACGCATCAACCGACGGCACCACGACCGCGGCGAACGTCGCAAACCCCGCGATCGTGATGGCGACGGTCGTGAACTGCAGGTGGTCGAAGCGGTCCGAGACCCGAGCCGAGACCAGCCGCCCGAGCGCCAGCCCCGCCCAGAACAGCGACAAAGCGCCCGTGGCGGTACCGAGCGGAACGCTTTCGAGGAAGCGCACGAGCCAGTTCGAGACGCCGACCTCCGCCGCCACGTAGCAGGCGATCGCGACTTCCAGGGTGAGCAGCGGCCAGCTGAGCGCGATCGGCGTCGACGCACGTACGCCTTCGGCAGGGGGAGCCGCGGCATGTCGCCCGTGCGGCAGCCGAGCGACCGCATACAGGCCGGCCAGTGGGACCACGGCCACGGCCGTGACGATCATGATCTCCTGCCACGCGACGCCGGCATCCACGAGCTGGCCGACGACCAGCGGCGATGACAGGGCCCCGACGCTGAAGAAGAGGTGGAGGGTGTTGAGCGCCCGGCCGCGCGCGGCATGGAAGAGGTCGAGGATGAGCCCGTTGGCCCCGCCGTCGAGCGCTCCGGCGCCGAGGCCGCCGGGAACCGCCGACAGGAGGGCCACTCCCCAGGGCGGAACGAGGGCCAGGACCCCGAGACCCACCCCGTGGACGAGTGCGGCACCGATCAGGATGCGGCGCCGACCGAGGCGTTCCGTGACCACGCCACCGCCGAGCGAGCCGCACGCATACGCGACGGCCCAGACCAGGTAGTAGACTCCGATCCCGGCATCGGTCTGACCGAAGTCGCGCTCGATCGAGCGGATGAGGGACGGCACCAGCAGCCCGGACCAGCCGATGAGGAGCAGCGTCAGGCAGCCGATGACGCCCGCGGCACGCGGGCTGGCAAGCAGTCGGAGCACGGTCGAATCCTAGCGGTGCGGGTGGTGGCCTCGCAGCCTTCGGACGAACGATGCGTCTCGGCCGGGGCGGTCGTCGACCATGGCCTCCGGATATTGGCGCCCCCGGCAGGATTCGAACCTGCGACCTTCCGCTTAGAAGGCGGCTGCTCTGTCCACTGAGCTACGGGGACGTGGCTTGCTGCTCAGATCACGCACGAATGAGGCGCACTGACGGCCAATCCCGTGGCCGCTGATGTCCATACGTCGCTGGGCTGAGCAGCGAACGACGGGGCTACCATGCCGAGATTCGAACCTCCGCGTGCGTGCCTGACGCGCCCCCACACTCTACGCGAGTCGTTCCCGCTCCACCTCGACGCCACGAGGGCCGACAGCACGGCCCGGCTCGTGGCCCGGGTCGCGGATGAGCTCGTAGCCGCTCCACAGGACGAGTGTCGCGGCAACCATCTCGGTCAACTCTTCGACCGTGACCTGGAGCATGCCTTCGAAGGTTCCCGGAGTGACGAAGTTGGACAGAGCATCGATGCCAACCGCCGCCAACAGGAACAGGGACATCCCCACCACCAGGAGCCTTGCGCCACGCGCCGAGCGCACCAGAAGAGGACGTAGCGAGACGACGAGTGCAGCGAACAGGATGGCGAACGGGATCCCGACCACGAGGAAGAACAGGCCCGTACTCGACAGGAGCGTCGCGTATCGCGATCCGGTGGGCAACAGATGGTCGCTCAGGACACCAAGAAACTCGTGAATCGCTGCGACCTCGTCCAACGAAAAGGCAACGAAGATGACCGGAAGCAGGACGAGCGGCCACGACCGGATACGGTCGCGCACCACGTTGCGATCGGCAAAGACCCAGAACACTGACCCGACGCAGAACCACTGGATCGATGCATACCAGGTGGGAAGATTCGCCTCGCCGTCCAGATCGATGAAGGGGATCAGCGTCCTGAATGGCTGGCCGAGCATGAAGTAGCCCGCAAAGGCGATCGCGAGTGCCAGGTCGACCCCGAGCAGGACGACGACGAACGCGGGGATGGCATGCCCCACCGGCCCTCGCCATGTTGCGGTCAGACGTTCGCTCGAGCGCATCCTTCACTACCTTATCCATGCTGGGCGCCGGCCGGGGCCGCCAGCGACGATGACGCCCGCGGTCGTCCTCCGCAAGTGCCGCCAAACGTACCAGTTGCGCCCGCGCACCCCAGGGTCCGGGTCCCGGTCACCACGCACGTGCGTCCGCCCCGGCGCGCTGATGCCGCCCTGAGGAACTGGGCCGGCAATCTCGCCTTACGAACGGCTCTCTGACTTCGTCGCGTTCGCCCGCCGATGTGATCCCGACGGCAAATTCCGAAATGCCTTTGTCGACCGCTGCCTGGCATAGGGACCCAGGTTGGGCGGCTCGTGACGGGGGCTGACCCGGGAATCCCTCGTGCTACACTGCGCGCCCCGTCGTCCGGACCGGGATCCGGATGAGCGCTCCATGGAGGACCGGGACCGCCAATGTCGGCTCGTCGTGCTGGCGCGACTGCGGGTCAGCTCGCCCTCGAGCTCCCGCTCGAGCTCCCGGCCATCGCCCTGGTGCCCGAGTGGAAGGACCAGGAGCGACTGTGGGGACATCCGTTCCACCCGATGTGCTCGTACCTGGCGAGCTTCCCGGCGGCCCTCACCCATGCCTTCATCGCGCGCTACTCGCGGCCGGGTGACGTGGTCCTGGACCCGTTCTCGGGACGCGGCACCACGCCGCTCCAGGCCTGCGCCGAGGGACGGATCGGCGTCGGCAACGATCTGAATCCGTTTGCGACGCTCCTGACGGCAGCGAAGGTGGAGCCCGCGACACGCGCCCAGGCCGCCACCAGGCTCGCCCAGCTCCGTCTCGGCTGGAATGCCCAATCGGGCGCGTGGCTCGGGCTTGGGATGCGGGTCACCGCGGATCCGACGGCGCCCGATTCGCGCGTGCCTGCCGCGGGCTCCGCGGCCGGGCCCGACGACGGCGCCGAGGCGGTCCCGGCCGAGGTCGCCCTCGCTTTCCATCCTCGGACCCTTGGGCAGCTGCTGTTCGTTCGCTCGTCGCTCCAGCTCGACGACGTCACCGACCGGTTCCTGGCGGCGGCGATCACCGGGATCCTCCACGGCAAGAGCGCGAGCTACCTGTCCGAGCTGATGCCGAATACCTTCTCGATGGCGCCACGTTACGTTCGCGACTTCGCGGCGCGCACGGCGTTCGCGTCTCCGGAGCGCGACGTCTTCGATGGCCTGTCGAAGAAGCTCGATCGGCTCTTCCGCCAGCCGCCACCGCCGACGACCGGGATCGCCCTGCTCGGCGACGCCCGCGACGTGGCGTCTCGCGCTCGGGCGGCACTGCGCGCGGGCGGCCGGCCGGACCGGGCTCGCCTCGTCGTGACCTCCCCGCCCTACCTGCGGGTGGTCAAGTACGGCTACTACAACTGGCTTCGGACGTGGTTCCTCGGGTTCGACTCGCATGCGATCGACGCTGCGCTCGATGACGCCCACCACCGCGAACCATATCTGGCGTTCCTGCGCGACGTCCTTGCCGGGCTTCGACCCGCCCTCACCGACGACGCGGTGGTCGTCTTCGTCATCGGCGACGTGCTGACCGATCGGGGCCGGCGGATCCGTGGCGGCGTGGGCCTCGCCGATCGGGTCTGGGAGTCGGCCGCGGAGCCGGAGGGCTACCGGCTCGCCGGCGTCGTCCTCGACGACGTGGCGGCCAACCGCAAGATGACCAAGTTGTGGGGTGACGAAGCGGGTGGCGCGACCAAGGTCGACCGGATCCTGGTGCTCGGGGCCGGCGAGACGGGCCGGCGCCGCGCGCTCGCGGGAGCCAACCTCGACGTCGACTGGAGCTGGCCGCCGAGGGCGCTCCGGTCACTCTAGAATGCCGCCATGCAGCAGATGTACCACCCGTCTGACCTGGCCTCGATGGATCCGCTGGTTCTGATGAAGAACCTCGACCACGTCCGCATGACCAGCCGGCGCCTGTCGTACATCCTCCAGCAGCAGGTCCATCTCTACGCGCCCGAGGCCAACCAGCTTCGGGAGCAGATCGACCGCTACGTCGAGGCGGAGCGCCAGATCGAGGGCGAGATGGCGAGGCGACGCATTCGCGCCTGATGCCGTGTGGCCTGCTCGCGCGGCTCGGCCACGACGGGTGGGTGTGGCTGGCAGCCAGCACTTGTGGCCTGAAGGGCGTCGTGACTGCCGGATCGGGGACTCCTGTGACTCCTGGTCAACACGGAGGACTCCACAGAGCTCGACAGGGCTCGAGAGGGCTCGCGGTTGGTCGAGCGAAACCCTTCGGCTCGTCACTACTGACTCTGAGTCACGCTCCCGGGTGCACACGCTCCGGCAGACGAACGCAACACGCGTTGACTCCGGAATCGTTGGCTGGGACACACAGCGCCCTCGCGCTGGCGCCGCCCCAGCCCCAGGTATCGACCGGCCCCCGCCGGCATCGGCGGGGGCCGGTCGTCTGTCGATACCGACAGTGACGAGGTCGGCGCGAGGGTCAGGCGCCCGAGGGTGCCAGGCTGGCGACCGGCGTGGCCGGCCCCGCTTCGGCGATGACCACGTTGACGGGTCGGCGAAGCGCCTGCTCCTCGGCCACGACCCGCATCGCCAGCGCGGCCAGGGCCGGCATGTCGAACAGGCTGAAACCGACGCCCCGGCTCATCAGGTCATCCGCGCTGAAGCCACGGAAGAGGCCTCGTCCGGCGACGGCACACATCTCGTCGTACAGCTCCGGCCACCCCACCCGACGGCGGTGGTAGCAGAAGCGGATGAACTCGACGGCGTCGGGATCCGGCCCGCACGTGGCTACGTTGCGTGAATCCATCAATGGCGTGCCCTCCCTTCAACTCGCAGGCGTGACCGGGCCAGGCCCGATCGACGGCCGATGACAAGACGCACCCCGCCGGCGCCGTCGGGCGGATCGAACCCGACGACCGGTTGCGGTCTCCTGACTCCGGCGACTCCCTCCCTCGGGGTGTGGTCAACCGGTGAGAGGCCATCGTAGGACTGCCGGCGCCGGCCCGGAAGGGGGCTTGTCCACGACTTCGTCCACCAAGTTTTCCACACGAACGGACGTTCAGTGAACGCCCGTGCTGTACGAGCGTGAACCGGTTCAGGCCGCCCGACGCGACAGCCCGAGACCGGGCCGCGGGGACAGCACCCAGCGGTGCTCGGCGTCCAGGTCGAGCCCCTCAAAGGGGTCGGCGTCGAGCAGCAGGCAGCCGTCCAGGTCGACCCAGTCCGCCAGGGACGCCACCGCCGCCGACCCGGCAATCCCGACCGATGTCTCCTCCATGCAGCCGAGGAACGTCCGAAAGCCGAGCTGTCGGGCGCGCTCCAGCATGGTGCGCGCGGCCCAGATGCCGCCGCATTTCGCCAGCTTCACGTTGACGCCGGCAACGACGCCCACAAGCCCCTCCAGGTCCTCGGGGAACACGCAGCTCTCGTCGGCGACGATCGGCAGCGTGGATCGGTCCTGGAGCCGCCTCAGCAGGTCCAGCCGGCGAGCCGGGAACGGTTGCTCGATGAGCTCGACGCCGAGTCGCTCGAGCTCGGGCAGGATCGCCAGCGCTCCATCGAGCGTCCAGCCCGTGTTGGCATCGACGCGGATCGGACCCTCGTACACGGCCCGAACCGCCTCGAGGGTCGCCAGGTCGCCGGGGCCCCCAACCTTGATCTTGAGCGCCGGGAACGCCGAGGCGCGCCGCGCCCGCTGGGCGACGATCTCGGGCGTGTCGATGCCGATGGTGAAGTCCGTCGGTGGCAGGTCGGGTGAGAGTCCGAGCAGCTCGTGCACCGGGACGCCGGCGACCTTGCCAGCCAGGTCGTGCAGCCCGATGTCGAGCGCGCACTTCGCCGCGCCGTGGCCGCGAATGACGCCATCCGTGGCGGCGCCCGCCGCGGCCAGCCCGGCCCGCGTCGGCTCCAGTTCGCCGACCGCCTCGGCGAGCATCGGCAGGATCGTCGCAATCGTGTCCGGGGTCTCCCCGTAGAAACGGTCCGGGTACCCCTCGCCCACCCCGACGAGTCCGGGGAACCGATCGTCCCGGATCTCGACGATGACCGTGGTCACCTCGCGGCCGGCGCCGTGATCCGACCGGGCGATGCGAAACGGATCGCGTAGCGCGAGACGGAGCGTCTGCTGGCTGAGATGGAGGCTCACGACCCGGCGACCCAGGGCAGCGCGTCCACCCCGTCGTGGATGGCACGCCATAGCCGGTCCGCGCCGAAGCGGACAGGGTCGTCGGCAGGCAGCCCGGTCTCGGCCACGGTCGACTCGATGATCCGGCGCGCCTCGTCGTCGTCCGGGTACAGCGACGTGTTGAGCGCCACCGCCACGACCTTCGACGGGGCCACCAGGCCGGCGACCCGTTCGTGCAGCTCGATGTAGCCGGGCAGCGACGCGATCGGAAAGGACGCCTCCGGAAGGTGATCGAAGTCGTGCTCGGCGAGGCCAGGCTTGTGGACCATGATCATGGCCTGGGGCGTGGCACCGTGGATCAGCGCCAGGGTCACGGACGAGTAGGCCGGATGGTCGAGCGAGCCCTGCCCCTCGACCAGCACCCAGTCACCAAGCGCCTCGGCCTGCTCGACGAGCCATTCGACCGTTCCCTGGGCGAAGTCGCTGATGACCCGATCGACCGCCACGCCCCACCCGTCGATCATCATCCCGGTCTGGCCGGTCGGGACGAACGTCGCGCGGTCGCCGGCAGCGAGCGCCGACCGGCGCAGTTCGAGCGCGACCGACATCTTCCCGATGGCGCAATCCGTTCCGACGGTCAGGATTACCCGCTTGCCCGGCTCGTGGCGGCGCCCGACCGTGGTCTCCATCCGGTCCGGCGGACGGCGGTAGTCGACGATCTGTGTGCCCCTCGCCGCCGCGGCGGCGGCGAACTCGGGATCGTCGCCGACGAACATGTGGAGGCCGGACAGGACGTCGAGGCCGGCGTCGATGGCGGCCAGGATCGTCGCGCGCCACGATTCGGGTAGCCGGCCGCCGGTGGGT
>JBGPVC010000046.1:0-17697 GCA_041491485.1 Candidatus Limnocylindria bacterium | reverse complement strand
TGCTCGGAATTGTCCTCTACCTCATGGTGGTCGCCCTCGAGCGCCGGCTCGTCGGCACCCGCTGACCGTCCGCAATCCTGGAGGTGCACGTGTCGTCGATGTCCCGCCGGTTCGCCGTTCTCGCCGCGTTCGTCGCGGTCGCAGCCGGGGCGTGTGGCGCCGGTACGTCGTCCTCCTCGCCGACCACGTCGGCGCAGGCATCGGGCGTGGCGTCCCCATCCGCCGCTGCCTCCGGCTCGCCGGCCGCGCCGTCGGCCACCGCCGCGCCGGTCAAGCTGATCGTCGGGCTCGGGTACATCCCGAGCGTCCAGTTCGCGCCGTTCTACCTCGCGGACCAGGCCGGGTACTACGCCGATGCCGGGCTGTCGGTCGAGTTCCAGAACAAGATCGATCCGGACCTGATCACCCTGGTCGGACAGGGGGCCATCGACGTCGGGATCGGCGACGGCACGAGCGTGATCCCTGCGGTCAGCCAGAGCATCCCGATCAGGTACTTCGCGACGCTCTACGGGCAGTTCCCGGACATCGTCTTCGCCAAGGCCTCGTCGGGGATCACGACGGCGGCCGACCTCAAGGGCCGGAAGATCGGGACGCCCGGTCGCTACGGCGGGGGATGGATCATGCTCCAGGCCCTGCTCGGCTCGGCCGGCCTGACCACCAACGACGTCGACATCGTGGAGTATCCCGACTTCACGCAGCGTGCCGCGGTCGCGCAGGGCGCGGTGGACGCCGCGACCGGCTTCTCCAACAACGAGCCCGTCCAGCTCGCGCTCGACGGCACCAAGGCGGTGGTCCTCCACATCGACGAGATCACACCGCTGCCGGGGCCCGGACTGATCGCGGCGACGAAAACCCTCACCGACAAGCACGACGCGATCGCGCGGTTCGTGGCGGCCACGCTCCGGGCAATGAACGCCATCAAACTCAATCCGACGGTCGGCCTGGACGCCGCGATCAAGGCCGTCCCCGAGCTCGGATCGGCTCGCGACGCCCAGATGGCGATCCTGACCGCGACCGTCGATTCCTGGACGGGTCCGGTCCAGATGGCGAACGGGCTCGGTGCGATCGACCGCGACGGCTGGACGAAATCGATCGCCTACCTCACGACGCTCGGCCTCGTCCCGAAGCCGGTGACCGTCGACGATCTGGTGCAGGACGGCTTCATCCCGGTCGGCGGCTGAGCCATGCTCGGCGGCGTTCGGCCGAGCGGAATGCGGCGGTCGTGGTGGTTGCGCGAGACGCTGGCGGCCGAGCCGCCCGAGCTCGCCGACGCGGCGCCACCGCTGGTCGGGAGCAGGACCGCCGACATGGTGATCGTCGGTGGCGGATACACGGGGCTGTGGACGGCGTGGCGGCTGACCGAGCTCGAGCCGGGTGCCCGGATCGTCATCCTCGAAGCTGACATCTGCGGCGGGGGCCCGTCGGGACGGAACGGCGGTTTCGTCACCGGCTGGTGGGCCGAGCTGCCGACGCTCATCGACCGCCATGGGCGCGATGGCGCGCTGGCGACCGCCCGGGCGATCGACGAGACGGTCGACTCGATCGGCGATTGGTGCGGGGCCAACGGGGTGGACGCCTGGTACACGAAGGCGGGCGCGCTGTCGGTCAGCGCGGCACCGGCCCAGGATGCCGCCTGGGACGAGGCGGTGGAGGCCTGTCGCGATCTCGGTGTGGCGGACGAATACGCGCGACTGGGCGAGGACGCGGTTCGAGCGCGAGTGCGATCGCCGGTCTTCCGCGGCGGCGTCTTCATGCGCGGGGCGGCCACGGTCCAGCCGGCGGCCCTCGCCCGCGGCCTGCGCCGCGTCCTGCTGCGTCGCGGCGTGACGATCCACGAGGGAACCCGGGTCGTGGAGCTCGACGGCGAACGGCCGGGGGCATTGGGCCGGATCGGCTCGGTCGGGAGACGCGCCCCCGAGGCTCGCGGGGGGCGTCCGGTCCGAGTCCGAACGTCCTCGGCGCTCGGTGAGGGCGAGGTGATCGCCCATTCGGCCGTGGCGGCGGTGAATGCCTGGGCCGCGGCCTGGCCGACGTTCGGGCGCCGGTTGGTGACCTGGTCGAGCTACATCGTCCTGACCGAGCCGATCCCGGATCGCCTGGCCGAACTCGGCTGGACCGGCGGCGAAGGCGTCAGCGACGGCCGGTTCACCCTTCACTACCTGCGCACCACGCCAGACGGGCGGATCGCGATCGGCGGGGGAGGGGGTCGTGCCGGCTTCGGTGGCCGGATCGGGGCGGCTTTCACGGATGACCTCGCGTCGGTGCGGCGGGCCGTTGCCGGATTGCGGCGCCTGTTCCCGTCGCTGCGCGACGTTCGCATCGACGACGCCTGGGGCGGACCGATCGACATCACCGCCGACCACCTGCCGATGTTCGCGACGGTGCCCGGGCGCCCGGTCCACTTCGGGCACGGGTATTCCGGCAACGGGGTGGCGCCGTCGGTCCTCGGCGGTCGCATCCTGGCGGCACTGGCCGCGGAGCGGTACAACGATCCGGCATTGGCGCTGCCACTCGTCGGGAAGCTGGCTCGGGCCTTCCCGCCCGAGCCGTTTCGCTACGTCGGCGCCCGCGTCGTTCGCGAGGCGATCGTTCGCACGGAATCGGCGCAGGAGCGCGGGGTCCAACCGGGCTTCGCGGTGCGTCGGCTCAGCCGGCTACCAAGGCGGCTCGGATACCACCTGGGACCGGAGTAGGGGCCTGCGGGACTCGGCGGCGCGCGTCGCCATCACGCTCCGGGCATCGATTTGCCGCAACGGCAAACAAACGCGACGCTGTTCATTCGAACCGCACCGCCGGACGGATTCGTTGCCGTCCCGGCAACCATGTACCTCGTCGCCGATCAGCGGCGGTCCATTGTTGCTGTGGCCGCAAGGATTCCGATTCAAGACCCCGAGCAGCGCGTCTTCGTTGCCGCCGCGGCAACGTGGGGCCCGGTCTTGCGCCGCCAGCAACCATTCGGCGGATCTCGGTGGCCCGTCCGACCGGCCGCAGAGGCCGCGACGCCAAGCCGCTACGGCGTCCTGGTCAGCGTCACGACCGGCAGCTCGCGCCCGGCCATCGCCTCGTACCGCGAGAAGATCGGGATCGCCGCGATGTGGGCATCCAGCAGCCGCCGCCGCTCCGCACCGGTGGCGATGGTCGCCGTCGCTCGAAAGGTGGCCGGTCCGAGCTCCACGGAGACCGACGGATTGGCCTGGATATTCCGCAGCCACTCGGGGTTCTGCGACCGTCCGCTGTTGGAGCCCACGACCACGTAGCGGCCGCCGTCCCTCGTGTAGCCGAGCGGGGCCACATGCGGCTTCCCGGATCTCGCACCCGTCGAGGTCATGAGCAGCAGATTCGAGCCAGCCAACGGCCCGCTCGTGATCGCTCCGTCATGCGCGTGGAAGTCCGCGATGATGGACGCATTCCAGCTGGTCTCCCGGGAATCGATGGGCATGCTTGGGGCTCCGTGAGGCACTCGTCTGTCCGCGACATCGTTGACAGTACAATGATCTTGCCGCGCCCGCCGACGAGCCCGACCGGACGGCACCCAGCCGTGCACGCCGGCAGGAATCGCTCAAATCGAGTAGGATTGGAGGCCCCCGCTCGCACGTCGCGTGCCCTCGTTCCAGTCGTGCAGGAGTTCCCGTGAACAGTCGCCCTCCGGTCAAACCCACGACCACGGTGGAGCCATTCAAGCACGTGATCGACGAGTACAAACACCAGGCCCAGACGATCACCTGCACGTGCGGCTGGCACGGGAGCTCGGCCGCGACGGATCGTGGCGGCTCGGAGTGGACGGCCCACCTCTTCGAGGTTCGCGGCAAAAAGCGATAGCCGCGCCGCTGGGGCGGCGCATCCGTGCGTTGCCCGCTGCGCCGGTCGCTCACGCACTCCGCAGTGCGCTCGCTCCCTTGCTTCGCGGGCGCCTTCGGCTGCACCGCCGCAGCGACGCGGCGGTTCCGACCAACTGAACTGGACGGCGCATCCGTGCGTTGCCCGCTGCGCCGGTCGCTCACGCACTCCGCGGTGCGCTCGCTCCGTTGCTTCGAGGGCGCCTTCGGCTGCACTGCCGCAGCGACGCGCGGTTCCGGCCAACTGAACGGGGCGGGGCACCCGGGCCCATGACCAAGCGCACTGGCGCACCAACGGGGCCGTGCTAGGATCGCGGGCCGTGACTTCCGAGCAACTGCCCGCTCGACCCCCGTTCGCGCTTCGCGCGAGGCTGCTGACTCCGCTCGCGGCCGGTGGGACTCGCCACGAACCGGACGGCCTCCTGCTCGCCGACGCGTCCGGACGCCTGGCCTTCACCGGTGCCGCGGCCGAGCGGCCCACGGAAGCGGCCACGGCCATCGATCTCCGTCCGTGGGTCGTGATGCCCGGCATGGTCGACCTGCATGCGCACCTGCCACAGGTCCCGAGCGCCGGGCTCGGCGCCGGACTCGACCTCCTGACCTGGCTCGAGCGCTACATCTTCCCGCTGGAGCGGGGATTCGATGCCGCCGTCGCAGACCGGCTCGCCCCGATCGTCTGGCGCGCATTCGCCGCGGCCGGGACGACCACCGCGATGGTGTACGGGGCGGTGTACGAGGCGAGCCTGGACGCCACGTTCCGGGCCGCCGAGGCGCACGGGATCCGGGCCGTGATCGGCAAGGTGATGATGGATCGCCTGACCTACGACCCGACCATCGACCCGACTGCGATCCTGGAGCGCTCGCTGCGCGAATCGGCGAACCTCATCGAGCGCTGGCACGGACGCGACGCCGGCCGCCTTCGATACGCGGTCACGCCCCGGTTCGCGGTGTCGTGCTCGGCCGACATGCTCCGCCAGTCGGCGGCACTGGCGGCGGCGACGGGGACGTACTGGCAAACCCATGTGTCCGAGGATCGCGCCGAGATCGCGGAGGTCGGGCGGCTCTTCCCGGATGCGCTCGATTACGTGGACGTCTACGACCGGGCCGGCGGCCTCGGTCCGAGGGCCGTCCTGGCCCACGCCGTCCACCTGTCCGATCGCGAGCTGGCACGCCTCGTCGAAACGACGACGCACGTCGCCCATTGCCCCGCATCGAACCTCTTCCTGGCGTCGGGGGTGATGCCGCTCGGACGGTACGTGGAGGCGGGCCTGTCGGTCGGGCTTGGCTCGGACGTGTCGGGTGGTCCGGATCTTTCGATCTTCACCGAGATGCGGGTCGGCTTCTATGCCCACAACGCCATGCGCGTGGCCGGTCGCTCCGGCGGGCCGGCGCTCGGGCCGCTCGACTGGCTACGGATGGGGACGCTCGGCGGAGCGCAGGCGCTCGGCATCGACAGGGAGATCGGCTCGCTCGAGGCAGGCAAGGAAGCCGACCTGATCGCGGTCGATCCTTCGTACGTGGCGTCGGTGCCGGGGGCCGAGGACGCCGATCCCGAGGACTTGATGAGCCGACTGATCTTCCGCTCCCATCCGGACATGGTGCGGGGTGCCTGGGTCCGTGGCCGCCGACTCGAGGGTCCCGGCGAGCGTGGCTGATCACGCCGACCTCGTGATCAGTGGCGGGACCGTCGTCGATGGGACCGGCGCGAAGGGGATGCTGGCGAGCGTCGCCGTGGTCGACGGGCGCATCCGCCTGCTCGACCCCGCGGACCCGCCGCCCGTCAACGCGGGCCGGACGATCGATGCGACCGGCAAGGTCGTCTGCCCCGGCTTCATCGACCTGCACAGCCATGGCGCGCTGGTGATCCTGGCCGACCCGCGCCACGAGCCCAAGGTACGCCAGGGCGTGACCACGGAGGTCGTCGGGGTCGACGGCAATGGCTTTGCGCCGTTCCTCAACCGCGAGGACCTGGAGGCGTTCGTCCATCTCGATTGCGGCCTCGACGGCCGGCCCGACATCGGTTACGACTGGGGCTCGGTCGAGAGCTACCTCTCCCGCTACGACCGCACGGTCAGCCTCAACGTTGCCACGATGATCGGCAACTCGCCGCTCCGGATCGCGGCCCTCGGTTGGGACGACGTGCCCGCCGACGAACGCGCCATCGACCGGATGCGCGGCCTGATCCGCGACGGAATGACCGAGGGCGCATTCGGCGTCAGCTCCGGCCTCGACTACCCACCAGGTGGCTACGCGACCACCGACGAGCTCGTGGCCCTCGCCGAGGAGGCCGGGCGGCATGGCGGCTTCTATCACACGCACGTTCGCTACCCGCTCGGTGACCGGTACCTGGACCCGATCCGTGAGGCCATCGAGATCGGGCGACGGGCCGGCGCCCCCGCACACGTGACCCACCTGTACCACCGCCAGACGCATCCTGGCGGACCGGAGCCCCTGCTTGCCCTGATCGACGATGCGCGCGCCGATGGCCTCGACGTGACCTTCGACAGCTACCCGTCCGAATGGGCCAACACCCGACTCCTGATCCAGCTGCCGCAATGGGTCCAGGCCGGCGGTCCCGGCCCGCTGATGGAGCGGATCGGCGACCAGCGGACCCGCGACGTGCTGCGAGCTGAGCTGAAGGCCAGGGGTGCGGCGTACACGAGCGCCGCCGGCTGGGCCGACGTCCGCCTCGCCGCCTTCCAACGGCCCGAAAACCTGCGCTGGGAGAGCCGCACGATCGCGGACGTGATGAACGAGACAGGACACGACGCCCTCGACGTCATCTGCGACCTGCTGCTGTCGGAAGATCTCGGGGTCGGACAGGTGACGGGCGGACCCTGGGCGGAGACCCTGCGCGACTTCGTGAAGCACCCGGTCGGAATGATCGGAACGGACAGCACGTTCCTTGGCGCGAAGCCCGCACCTCGTACCTACGGGAGCTTCCCGCGGATCCTCGGCCAGTTCGTCCGCGACGAGGCCCTGCTGAGCCTCGAGGAGGCGATCCGCAAGATGACCTCGGCGCCCGCGGCCCGGCTCGGGTTGCGAGATCGAGGCGTCATCCGCGACGGTGCCGTGGCCGATCTCGTTGTGTTCGATCCGGCGACGGTCCGTGCCACCGCCACCTACGACCAGCCACGCTCCTATCCAATCGGGATCGAGCAGGTCATCGTGGCCGGCACGCCCGTGGTCGCCGATGGCGTCCACACCGGCGCGACCCCCGGTCGGGCGCTCCGGCACGGGGCCGACTGAGCGCGGCTCATATCGCGGAGGGCGCGCCTTTCAGTCCTGTCACGGGATCCGTGGCGCCGGCCTCCATGCCGCGGTCGCGGAGGGTGCCGCGGTGCATCTCGACGAACATCCGCTCGGTCGCCTGCGCCTGGGCACTCACCAGGCTCGAATCGACGACCGGGCTCGCCCAGCCCATCGCCAGGCGGAGCGAGATCGCCCCGGATTCGAGCCACAGGTCGCTGGCCAGGCGAACGCGTTCGACGTAGTTGATGGCGGCGACCTCGTCGGTCTCGGGCAGGAGCACGCCGAAGCGACTCGTCCCGAGCCGTGCGACGTGATCCGACTTCCGGGCGTGTCGTTGGATGGTCCCGGCGACCGCGACCAGGACACGATCGGCCGCCGGCTGACCGAGCGCGGTGACGAGGCGGTCGATTCCATCGAGCTCGACCATGACGATCGTGGCGGGTCGCCGGTAGCGTGCATGCCGGGTGTCCTCGTCCTCGACGAGCCGATTCCACTCGTTCGGTTTGAGCAACCCCGTCAGCCGGTCTGTCGACCGAAGCGCCGGTTCCGGCTCGGGCGTCGCGGGACCCAGCTGTCCTCGACTGATGGCCGAGGGTGACAGCGAGATGGCGGCTCCATCCAGGCCGCTCGCCATCGCGCGATTGACCGATCGTGCCGCCCTTGGCCGGCGACGTCGCAGAAACGACCGCACGGCGGCAACGGCGATCAGGACCACATTCGCCGCAATGAGGACGAGGAGAACGATGTAGAGATCGTTGGCTGGCATGGTTCGCCTACTCCGTCATCTGCGGCGGCGTGAACGCCGGCAGCCTGAACGCGCCGAGGACGCACCGACGATTCGAAGTCACCCGAACAGTCTTTGCGCCGCGCCGGCGCGTTGACCATGGCTCGAAAGTCATCTCACCGTACGGGTGGGTGGCGCGGCTCGCGCGGCCGGCGCGGCCCGCCACGCGCTCGCGCATCAGCTTCCCTGCGCCATGCTCCAGATCGTCCAGAACTGCGTCCGCAGTCGCCGCGGCTGCTCGAGGACCGTGCGGATCGCGAAGGCGATGTCCTCGGGTCGCAGGTACGTGTGCAGCTCGGGCATGTCCTCGGTCCGGCCGCTGCCGATCGCGAACTCGGTGGCCGTCCCGGCCGGAGCGATCGCGGTAACCCGGATGCCCTTCTCGCGGAGCTCGCGATCGAGCCCGCCCGCAAGCCCCACCTGCGCGAACTTCGTCGCGGCATAGACGGCCTCGTCGGCGCCGGATCGGAAGCCGGCCACGGAGGCGACGATGACGATGTCGCCGTGACCCGCTTCGATCATCGCTGGAACGGCGGCCCGGATCGGCCAGACCGTGCCCGCGACGTTGGTGTCCAGCATGGTCGCAAGCGCCTCGTCGGTCTGGTCGAGGATCCCGCCGTACATGCCGATGCCGGCATTGGCGATCAGGCTGTCGATCCGCCCGAACCGGGTGATGGCCGTGTTCACCAGCCGGTGGGAGTCATCGGGCGACCGAACGTCCATCTCGACCGCCACGGCCCGGTCGGGGAAGTCGGCCTCGATGGCGTCGAGGCGGTCGCGCCGGCGTGCTCCGATGACCACTCGAGCGCCGGCATCCAGGAGCTCGCGGGCGGTCGCGCGCCCGATGCCCGAGCTGGCTCCCGTCACCACCGCGACCGTTCCGGTGAGGTCTTCCATGTTCGTCTCCTCGAAAGCTGCAGGGCGATCGTCCAGTGACATTGTCGAGCCTCCGTCGTTGGCCTGCGGAGCCTCGGCCGGGAGCCGCCCGGTGATAGAGTCAACGGACATGGAGCATGGTCTGTGGCTGAGGTGACGACCCGGACCGCGCCGCCCGCGCCCGTCCTCGTGGAGCCCGGCACGATCACGCCCGGTCGCGCTCGCGGCACGGCGCCGCTCCGTCGCGAGGGGCCCGCCAAGCTGACCGGCACCGCCAAGTACGCGGACGACCTGGTCGTGCCCGGCGCCTGGTACGGGGCGACGATCCGGTCCACTGACGCACACGCTCGGTTCACGGCCGTCGACCTCGACCCGGACTTCGACTGGTCGAGCGTGGTGGTGGTCACCGCGGTCGACATCCCGGGCGAGAACATCGTCAGCTCGATCAAGGACGACCAGCCGATCCTGGTCCCGGTGGGTGGCGAGATCCAGCACCATGCCGAGCCGCTGGTCCTGATCGCCGCGCCGGACCGGGCGACCCTGCGCGCCGCCCGGCGATCGGTCCGGATCCGCACCGCGCCGCTGCCGGCCGTCTTCGATCCTCTCGAGTCGGACCACGTGTTTGCGGCCTACGAGATCGCGACCGGCGACCCCGAGGCGGCGTTCGCCGCCGCCGACCTGGTGCTGGAGGGTGAGTACCGCGTCGGCCACCAGGAGCAGCTCTACATCGAGAACCAGGCGATGATCGCGGTCCCGGGAGACGACGGCGCCGTCACGGTGACCGGCTCGCTCCAGTGCCCCTATTACGTCCACTCGGCGCTCAAGCTCGGACTGGGCCTCGACGACGGCGCCGCGCGGGTGGTCCAGGCCGAGACCGGCGGCGGGTTCGGTGGCAAGGAGGAGTACCCCTCGGTCGTCGCCCTCCACGCCGCGCTCCTGGCCGGCAAGGCACACCGCCCCGTGCGGATGATCTACGAGCGACACGAGGATATCGCGGCCACGACGAAGCGCCATCCGGCGATCGTCCGGCACCGCACGGGTGTCACCCACGATGGCCGCCTGATCGCCCAGGAGATCGAGGTCGTCATGGACGGCGGGGCGTATTGCACGCTGACGCCGGTCGTCCTGTCGCGGGGCGCGCTCCACTCGGGCGGTCCGTATCGCTGCCCGAACGTCCGGATCCGGGCCCGGGCGACACGGACGAATACCCCGCCCAACGGCGCGTTCCGCGGGTTCGGCGCGCCACAGGTCGAGTTCGCCGCCGAGACGCACCTCAACCGGATCGCCGAGGCGCTGGGCCTGAGCCCGCTCGAGATCCGGCGGCGCAACGTCTATCGGGTCGGCGACACCACCCCGACCGGACAGGTCCTCCGTGAGAGCGTGGCCGGTGAAGAGGTCCTGGAACGGGCGGCCGAGGCTGCCGAATTCGAGCGACTGCGGGCTCGCCACGACGCGGCCCGCGCGCGGCGCGCGGGGTCCGGCACGGTGCCAGGGTCGCCGCTCCGCACGGACCAGGAGCGCGTCGCCAGCGGCGTGGGCCTGGCCATGGCGTGGCACGGCGCCGGCTTCACCGGCACCGGCGAGGTGAAGCTCGGATCCGTCGCCTCGCTCGAGCTGACCGCGGAGGGCACGATCCGGATCCTGACGGCATCGACCGAGATGGGCCAGGGGAGCAAGACGATCCTGCCCCAGCTGGTCGCGGAGGTGCTGGACGTCCCGGCCGAAGCGATCGACCCGGCCGTACAGGACACCGCCCACGTCCCCGATTCCGGCCCGACCGTCGCGTCGCGAACGACGATGGTCGTCGGCGGACTGCTGATCAAGGCCGCGCACCGGCTGCGTGCCGAGGTCGAGGGCGCCACCGGCGCCAGCTTCGCGGCGAGCTATCGCGACTTCGCGCGGGCCCACGGCCCGCGGCGGATCGACCAGCGGTTCGAGCCGTACCCGGACATCTCGTTCGATGACGAGACCTACCGCGGCGATGCCTACCCGGCGTTCAGCTGGGCGGCCTGCGTCGCCCACGTCGAGGTCGAGCTCGATACGGGCGAAGTCCACGTCCGCGACATCGTCGCCGTCGACGACGTCGGCCGGGTGATCCACCCGGTGCTGGCCGAGGGCCAGGTCGAGGGCGGCACGCTCCAGTCGGTCGGCTACGCCACGATCGAGGAGATCAAGCTCCGTGACGGGCGGTACCTCAACGACCGCCTGGCGACCTACGTGATCCCGACCGCACTGGATGCGCCTCGAATCACCACGATCCTGGTCGAAGCGCCATTCTCGGGCTCTCCCCACGGTGCGAAGGGGCTCGGCGAGCTGCCGATGGACGTCGGCGCACCGGCCGTCGTGGCGGCCATCGCGGACGCGACCGGGGCGTGGATCACGGACTTGCCGGCCAGCCCGGAGCGGATCCTCGCCGCGCTCGCCGGTGTCCCGGCGATCGCGCCACTGCCGCCCGGATCGTCCGAGCCGGCGGCGGTCGCGGCACCGTCCGCGGTCACGCCGCCGGCGGTCACGCCGCCGGCGGTCACGCCGCCGGGACCGGACCGATGACCGCCCACCGCTTCACGGTCAACGGGACACCGGTCGAGGTCGACGTCCCGGGCATGCGCCGGCTCCTCGACGTCCTGCGCGAGGATCTCGCGCTGACCGGCACGAAGGAGGGATGCGGGGAAGGGGAGTGCGGCGCGTGCACGGTCCTGCTCGATGGAGCGCCCGTCGACTCGTGCCTCGTGCCCGTCTGCCAGGTGGCGGGAGCGACGGTCCTCACGGTCGAGGGCCTCGCGACGGCGCCCACCGAGCCCGGCCAGACGGACGGGCTCGACGCGCTGCAGGCGGCATTTCTCGTGACCGGCGGCGCGCAGTGCGGCATCTGCACGCCCGGCATGCTGATGGCGGGGCGGGCCTACCTCGACGCCGGCGGCGGACCGGACGACCTGGCGATCCGCGAGGCGATCGCCGGCAACCTCTGTCGCTGCACCGGCTACACCAAGATCGTCGAGGCGATCGCCCTCGCGGCGGTGTCCGACCATGGAGGGCCGGATCGATGAGCCCAGACACCGATCGCATCATCGTCCCGACCAACGGCAAGCGCCCGCACCCGTTGCCCCAGGCGGCCGCCCCCGAGCCCGCCGCGCCCGAGTCCCTGACCGTTGCGCCCACGAGCCCGTTCACCCCGACGCAGCTGGCGGTCGGCTTCGGGATCCTGGCTGCCGTTCTCGCGCTCGTCGTCGGGAGCCTGCGCCGCCGCGGTCGCGCCGGACGGCGCGGCCCGTTCGGCCGTCGCTGACCCGCCATGCCAGTCGAGCCGCCCGTCACCAGCCCGCACAACCTGGCCGACGCATACGCGCTGCTGAGCGAAGGCCCGATCACCCCGATCGCCGGCGGCACGGACCTGATGGTCGCCCTGACCGGCGAGCTCGGCGAACCGCCCGAGCGGATGCTGGACCTGTGGCATCTCGACGAGCTCCGCGGGATCGCGCTCGACGGCGATGGGGTGGTCCTCGGCGCGCTGACCACGTACACCGAGATCCGGCGCTCGGCGCTCTGCGGCGAGCACCTGCCCGCCCTGGTGGAGGCGGCCGCAACGATCGGCGCCGCCCAGATCCAGAACCGCGGCACGATCGGCGGCAACGCCGCGAATGCCTCGCCGGCGGGGGACACCCTGCCGATCCTGCTGGCGCTCGACGCGACATTGGTCTGTGGTTCATGGCGGGGAGAGCGCATCGTGCCGGCGGTCGCGTTCTGGCCGGCCTATCGGCAGACCGCGCTGGCCCCGGACGAATTGCTGCTCCGGATCCGGTTCCCGCTGGCTGCCGGTCGGAAGACGCGCTTTCGCAAGATCGGAACGCGGCGTGCCCAGTCGATCAGCAAGGTCGTCATGGCCCTGAGCTATCGGAGCGACGCGAGCGACGGATCCTGGAGCGGCGTGCGCCTGGCCCTTGGTTCGGTGGCTCCGACGCCGATCCGGGTAGGCGCGACCGAGGCGGTGCTCGAGGGCCATCCGCCGACGCCCGAGACGGCCGACCGAGCGGCCGAGACGCTCGCCGGCGAGCTCCGGCCGATCGATGACGTGCGCTCGACCGCGGAGTACCGGCGCGTGGTGGCTGCCCGTGTCCTCCACCGGTTGATCCGCGAGGCCGGCGGGTGGTGACGGCCGGTCATCAAACGCCCCTCCCCCCGATCGAGCTGCTCGACCGGATCTCGGCGGGGATCTTCGCGGCGACGCTGGCTCCGCTGTTCGAGGGCGCGCCGCGCTTCCTCGGCCGGCTCGCGAATGCCCGGCCGTTCGGGTCGCTCGACGCGCTGTTCGAGCGGGCCAGGCAGATCGCCCATGCGATGCCGGTCGCGGAGCAGATCGAGCTGATCGACGCCCACCCACGCCTCGGAGCGCCGCCGGCCAGCGTCTCGGCCCTGTCGTTCGTGGAGCAGGGGTACGGGCGCGACGCGGCCGAGACCGCCGCCCGCGATGCCGTGGCCGAGCGGAACCGCGTGGCCGACGAGCTGGACCGGCTCAACGTGGCATATGAGGATCGATTCGGGTTCCGCTATTGCGTCTTCGTCAACGGCCGGTCGCGGGCCGAGCTCCTGCCGGAGATGGCCACCACCCTCGACGCCAGCCGCGCGAGCGAGATCAGCCGCGCCCTCGACGCGGTCATCGACATCGGCAGGGATCGGGCCGCACGACTGGGCACCGCACCGACGGAGGCGACACCGTGATCGAGCTCGGAGCCAATCGCTACGGCAAGGCGGCCATCCACCTCGTGCGCGTCCGGCGCGACCCGGCCGGTCACCGGGTCCGGGACCTGACCGTCGCGATCGCCCTCGAGGGCGACTTCGAGCGGTCGTACACCGACGGCGACAACGCGCTGGTGATCGCCACCGACACGATGAAGAACACGGCCTACGCGTTCGCCAAGGACCATCTCGACGGCTCGCTGGAGGACTACGGCCGGGCCCTCGCCGAGCACTTCCTCGAGTTCCAGCAGGTCGACCGGGCGACCGTCAGCATCCGTGGCCACCACTGGGCCGCCATCGACGTGGCCGGCTCGCCGGCGCGCGACGCCTTCGTGCGCGGCGGTGAGGGCACGCGTGTTGCCACCGTTTCGGCCACACCGGGC
The DNA here is from genome assembly GCA_041491485.1 of Candidatus Limnocylindria bacterium. Taxonomy (GTDB): domain Bacteria; phylum Chloroflexota; class Limnocylindria; order Limnocylindrales; family CSP1-4; genus SPCO01. Next base: position 3,832 of record JBGPVC010000046.1, on the reverse strand, counting down.
GGCACGACGGTCCAGGCCGGGGTCGAGGACCTCGTCGTCCTCAAGACGACACGCTCAGGGTTCAGCGGGTTCCCCCGCGACCGGTACACGACGCTTGCGGAGACCGACGACCGGTTGATGGCCACGAGGCTCACGGCCGTCTGGCGGTACGGCTCCCCGGATCTCGACGCCGACCGGACCTTCGCGGACGTCCGGGCGTCGCTCCTGGAGGTGTTCGCCGACCACGACAGCCCCTCGGTCCAGGCCTCGATCTGGATCATCGCTCGCGAGATCCTGCGCCGGCACGAGGAGGTCGACGAGATCCGCATGGTCATGCCCAACCTCCATCACTGGCTTGCCGACCTGGCGCCGTTCGGGATGACCAACGACGGCGAGGTGTACGTCTCGACGACCGAGCCGCACGGGCTGATCGAGGGGACGGTGCGACGCGGCGAGGACACCTGAGTTGCCGTTGCCGTCCGAGGTCGAGGTTCGGCGTGGCCCCGTTCCGGGGTCCGGGCGGGTCCTGACCGACGCGGCGCTCGCGTTCGTCGCCGATCTCCAGCGCCGCTTCGGCGGGCAACGGCTCGAGCTGCTCCGCCGGCGGGAGGAACGGCAGGCCGAGCTGGACGCCGGCGCCCGGCCTGACTTCCTGGCCTCGACCCGGGGCGTCCGCGAGGGTGACTGGACGGTCGCCCCGGCACCGGCGGATCTCGACGACCGGCGGGTCGAGATCACCGGGCCGGCCGAGCCGAAGATGATGATCAACGCGCTCAATTCGGGCGCCCGCGTGTTCATGGCCGATCTCGAGGACGCCCTGTCGCCGACCTGGGCGAACGTGGTCGGCGGCCAGGCGGCGCTGATCGACGCCGTGCGCCGCGAGCTCGTCTTCGACTCGCCCGAAGGCAAGTCGTACCGGTTGAACGAGCGGACCGCGACCTTGCTGATCCGGCCCCGTGGCTGGCACCTGGTCGAGTCCGGCGTGCGGGTCGACGGCGCCCCGATCTCGGCCAGCCTCTTCGACTTCGGGCTGTTCCTCTTCCACAACGGCGCCGAGCTGCTGCGCCGGGGGAGCGGGCCGTACCTCTACCTGCCCAAGCTCGAGAGCCACGTCGAGGCGCGACTCTGGAACGAGGTCTTCGTGTACGCCCAGGAGGCCCTGGGGATCCCGCGCGGGTCGATCCGGGCGACGGTCCTGATCGAGACGATCCTCGCCGCGTTCGAGATGGACGAGATCCTGTATGAGCTCCGGGAGCACGCCGCCGGGCTGAACGCCGGGCGCTGGGACTACCTGTTCAGCGGCATCAAGAAGCTTCGGGCCTGGCCGGAGCTGGCCGTGCCCGACCGTGCCCAGCTCACGATGACCGTCCCGTTCATGCGCGCGTACACCGAGCTGCTCGTGCGGACCTGCCATCGCCGGGGTGCGCACGCCATCGGCGGGATGGCCGCGTTCATCCCGAACCGGCGCGACCCGGCCGTGACCGAGGTGGCCCTGGCGCGGGTCCGCGACGACAAGGATCGGGAGTCGAGCGACGGGTTCGACGGGACCTGGGTCGCCCATCCGGACCTGGTCCCGGTCGCGACCGAGGTGTTCGACCGAGTGCTGGGCGCGCGACCTCACCAGAAGGAGCGGTTGCGCGAGGAGGTCCGTGTCAGCGCCGCGCAGCTGCTCGACCTTCATGTTCCCGGTGGGGCCGTCACCGAAGCCGGCGTCCGGGCGGACGTGCGGGTGGCATTGGCCTACCTCGACAGCTGGCTGCGCGGCAACGGGGCGGCTGCCATCGACAACCTCATGGAGGATGCCGCGACCGCCGAGATCGCCCGGTCCCAGCTCTGGTTCTGGCGGTCGCGCGCCGTTCGGCTGGACGACGGTCGGGTGTTCGATCGGGCGCTCTACCAGCGAATCCGCGACGAGGAGCGAGCACGCCTGACCGGACCGGCGGCGGCGCGGCTCGCCGATGCCGCCGACCTCCTCGATCGGCTGGTCCTGGACGACGACTTCGCCGAGTTCCTGACGTTGCGGGCGTATCCGGTCCTCGAGTGAGCCACGATCCGGCCGATGTCCCGGATGTCCCGTCGGCGTACCAGGCCGAGCCCCCGGCGCCCGAGGCCCGGCGCCGCGGCCGGTCAGTCGCCCGGCAGCCCCCGCTCCACGAACCGGCCCGCGCCGCGCCTGCCGACGAACGCACCCGACCGGATGACCGGCAGGCCTCGGACGAAGACGTCGCGTACCGCTCCACTGACCGCCAGTCCCTCGTATGGCGTGTAGTCGCTCGACTGGTGCAGGTCCGTGCTCTGGATGGTTCGGCGCGCGGCGGGGTCGAAGATGACCAGGTCGGCATCGCGGCCGACCTCGAGCGCGCCCTTGCCGCCAAGCCCGAAGCGACGCGCGGGCGCGGTCGCGAGGAGGTTGACGAGCCGTTCGACGGTGATCCGGCCGCGTGCCACACCCTCGGAATAGAGGAGCGTCAGCAAGGTCCCGATCCCTGGCGCGCCGTTGCTGATTCGATTGAACGGGACACCGTTGCCGGCCGCGGCCTTCTCGATGGCCAGCCGGTCCGGGACGTGGTCGCTGACGACCATGTCGATCGAGCCATCGGCCAAGCCAGCCCACAGCGCTTCACGGTCCGCCGGCGAGCGAAGCGGCGGCGCGATCATGAACCGGGCGCAAGCGACAGGATCCGGGTCGTCGTAGCGCTCCTCGGTGAGCACGAGGTAGTGCGGGCAGGTCTCGACCGACACGCGGACGCCGTCCGCGCGGCCGAGCCGGACCTCGCGCAGGGCGTCGGCGGACGACAGGTGCACGACGTGTACCGGGGCGCCGGACTGGCGGGCAAACGCCATCGTCCGTGCCGTCGCAACGGCCTCGACGTAGCTTGGTCGCGTTGTCGCGTGGTAGCGCGGTAGCACATCACCACGTTGAAGTGCCGCATCGATCGCGGCGTCGAGCAGGACCGCGTCCTCGCAGTGGACCTCGAGCAGCCCGCCTCGCTCGCCCATCACGCGCATGGCGTCGTACAACGCCCGGTCGTTGAGCCGGAAGTCGAAGATCATGAACGCCTTGCAGGTGGGAACGCCGGCGTCGACGACGGCCGGCAGCTCGGCGATCGGATCGTCCATCCGCCCGCTGACGACCAGGCTGACCGCGTAGTCGATGGCGCTGTCGCCATCGGTCACCGCGCGCCACTCGCGCAGCCCGGCCAGGAGCGAACGCTCCGCGGCGGGCGACGACCCCGTGCCGGGGTTGTTGAACGCCAGGAACGTCGTGGTCCCGCCGACCGCAGCTGCCACGGAGTCCTGGAAGAACCGATCGGGCTGGTCGTCGACCGCCACGCGCGTGTGGGTGTGGGCGTCGATGACCCCGGGCAGCACGAGCAGGCCGGCTGCGTCGACCACCTCGTCGGCCGACGCGGCCATGCCCGCCAGGTCAGGCTCGATCGCCGCGATCCGGCCGCCCTCGACCGCCACGTCCGCTCGCCGCGAGCCGGCCGCGGTCACGACCGTCCCGCCGCGGACGAAGAGACCGGCCATCGTTGGCCTCAGTCCTCCTCGACGATTCGAATGGACTGCGCTCCCTCCCACAGGCACCGCCGCCCGATCTCGCGCAGCAGGTCCTGCCAGCCGGGGTCCGGGACGATGGTGGCGAAGTGGTTCGCGGCCAGCTGTCCCACCTTCGACGCGGTCGTGCAGCCACCGTACGGGAAGAAGATCTCGCACTCGCTGATTCCGCCCGGGTAGATCGCCAGCTGTCCCGGCGCCGGGTGCGAGGTGTGGTTCTCGTAGTCGAGGCCGGGGCGGAAGTCGCCGAACGGGATCCAGGTCGATTCGCCGCTCCAGCGGCAATGGATCAGCC
>JBGPVC010000045.1:0-17704 GCA_041491485.1 Candidatus Limnocylindria bacterium | reverse complement strand
GAGCTCGCCTCGCGACCCTGATCGCCCCGTCTCGATTGTTCGCCGCTTTGGCGAGCGCAGCCGAAGGCGCCCGCCCGAGCGGCGAACATCAGGCGCGCAGGATCGGCCGGGTCATGCATGTCGGCCCACCGGATCCGTTGACGCCGATCTCGGAGGCCGGGTAGGTGTGGACCTCGCATCCGGCCGCAACCAGCGAGGCCCGCGTCCGCGGACTGCCCTCGGCCATGATGACCACGCCCGGCCGAACCGCCAGCACGTTGCAGCCGAGCGTCGGGAACTCCTCGTCGGGGACCGTGATCAGCTGGATCTCCAGCTCCCGGAGCAGCTCCCAGAGCCCGACCGGCAGGAGCGGGAGGTAGACCACCGCGAGGTCGTCGGCGATCGGCGAGATGACCGACATCAGGTGGATGAGCTCGGCCGGTCCCTTCCAGTAGGGCACGTCAACGATCCGGACGTCGCCGCCCACGAGCCCCGCGAGCTGCCGGGCGCCCGAGTCGTTCGTCCGCAGCGTCCGACCGATGCAGAAGAGGTCCGGGCGCAACCAGACGGTGTCGCCGCCTTCCACCGTCCCCGGCGCCTCGATCCGTCCGGCGGTGGGGATCCCGGCGGCACGCGTCCAGGCTTCGAGCGCGTCCGGTTCCGCGGCCCGATTGGGCTTGCCCGGCCGGAGCGGGATGGCCCCTCGATCGGTCACCAGCAGCGGATCGAAAGTGTAGACGAGATCGGGACTGTCGAGCTCCGTGTCGAGGGTGTGGACCCGCGGACCGAGCGCGGCAAGCGTGGCGACGAAGGCGTCGTGCTCGCGGCGAGCGAGGTCGAGATCGACCGGGTGAAGGAAGCCGTGGGCCGGATCGTCGAACGCCGCGCCGAATGCCGGGCCGGGTCGCTTGACCACGACGTCGAGCAATGGTGCGGACATGCTCTGGGCGCCGAAGGGCCGGGCGGCGGTCGTCATCGCGCGAAGGATAGCGGCAGGGGGACTTGGCGACGTGGGGATCGGGCGCTACCCTCGGCGGATGTCCGGCTACGCGGCCAGCGCCAGGCTCCAGGGCGGCTCCCCGAGGTTCGTGCCGATCAGTCGGTCGGGCTTCGACGACGCGACCGCGGTGCTCGCCTGCGACGCCGCGGCCCGGCTCGACGCCCTCGACCGCGCCCCGATCGATCTGGTCGGACGCCCGTTCGGCAAACGCCCGTTCGGCAAACGCCCGTTCGGCGAACGGCTGGCCGCTCGCTGGGATGACCTGCGCGAGACGTGGGCGCAGACGACGTTCTTCCTGTTCGATCCCGAGAGCTGGCGTTGACGGGTCGCTCCGGTGGCGCCGGTTCGAGGGTGTAGGATCGCGGCCATGCCCATCTCCGATCCGGTCGATCGACCGCTGACCGCGCGCGACTCGCGACTCGCACCGTGGCGCGCGTTCCTGCTCGCGCACGCGCGGGTGTCACGACGCCTGGACGAAGAGTTGCGGCTGGAGCACGACCTGTCGATCGCCGAGTACGACACGCTGCTGGCGCTCGCCCTCGCCCCCGGGCGACGGATGCGAATGGGTCCCCTCGCCGAGCGGGTCATCCTGAGCAAGAGCGGCGTGACCCGCCTCATCGATCGGCTCGTGAGCGACGAGCTGGTGGAGCGAAGCGTCTGCCTCGCCGACGCACGCGGCGCCGAGGCGGTCCTCACCGACCGCGGCCTGACCCGCCTGCGACAGGCCTCGCCAACCCACCTGCGGGGCATCAGCGAGCACTTCCTGTCCATCCTCGGCGACCGGGACCTGGAGGTCATCGAACGGTCGATGACCGCGGTCGCCCGGCAGGCCGGACCGGACGGCAGCGACGCCTCGCGATCGGCCGCGGATGAAGCCGCTCCGGCTCGCGACGACCGCTGAGCATCGTGCCCGGCCGACTCCGGGTCGGAACCAGCGGCTTTGCCTACGCCGGCTGGACGCCACGCTTCTACCCGGCTGATCTGTCGCCGGCGCGCCGTCTCGAGTTCTTCGCGTCGCAGCTGAGCGCCGTCGAGCTCAACAACACCTTCTACCGGCAGCCCTCACCCGCGGCCGTCGCCGCCTGGCTGGCGGCCACGCCGACGGACTTCCGGTTCGCGATCAAGGCGCAGCGCGGCGGCTCGTTCCGCGCGCTGCAGGTGGATCCGGCTGCGAGCGTGCCGTGGCTGACCGGCCCGTACCGGGCATTCGGCGCCCGCCTGGGCACAGTCCTGTTCCGCGTCCCGGAGGGCGTCAAGCGCGACGATGGGCGGCTGGCTGCGTTGCTGGCGGCCTGGCCGCCCGACCTGCCCCTGACGATGGAATTCCAGGAGGCCTCGTGGCACGTCGATGAGACGTTCGAGGCGCTGGCGCGGGCCGGTGTGGCGCTGTGCACGACCGAGCTGCCCGAGGACGCCGAGCCGCCGACGATCCGCCGGACGGGCCGGTTCCTGTACCTGCGGCTGCGCCGGCACGACTACGATCCGACCGAGCTCGCCGCCTGGGCCGATCGCCTCGAGCCGTTCCTGTCGGCCGGCGACGACGCGTTCGTCTTCTTCCGCCACGACGAGCTCGGCCGCGGCCCGGAGCTGGCCCGGGCGCTGGCGAACGCCGTCGCCGTCCTCCGCACGACCTGATCGTCAGGCCCGCGAACCCTCGGCCGGCCCGAACGCGACGAGGATCCAGTGGTTGCGCCGATCGTACGGCGCCGGGCATGGTTGAACGGGCTTGCCCGGCGGTCGCGGTAGCATCCGACGATGCTCGCTCGCTCCATCGGGCCCCGGCGGCACCTGGCCGCGTGCCTCGCGATGTTGGTCGCCGCCTGTGCGCCGGCCACCTCGACCCCGACGGCCCAGGCGACGCCGGTCTCGTCGAGGGATGCCGGCGGTTCCGCCACGACGGCCACGACCGGCAGCCCGGCACCCGGCTCCGTTCCCCGACTTGAGCTCAGGGTGATCGCCGGCGGCCTGGCCAGTCCCGTCGACGTCGCCGAACCGGGCGACGGCAGCGGTCGCCGGTTCGTGGTCGAGCAGGCGGGCAGGATCCGGATCGTCGATGGCACCGCCCTGGTGGACCGTCCCTTCCTCGATATCGGCGCCGAGGTCAGGAGCGGCGGCGAGCAGGGGCTCCTCGGCCTGGCGTTCCATCCGGACTTCCCGACCGACCCGCGGTTCTACGTCGACTACACCGACCTCGACGGCAACACCGTCGTGTCCGAGTTCCGCCTGGATGCCGCGGACCCGAACCTCGCCGACCCCGCCTCTGAGCGCCGGCTGCTGCACATCGACCAGCCGTATGCCAATCACAATGGCGGTGCGGTCGTCTTCGGCCCAGACGGGTTGCTGTACGTGGCCATGGGCGACGGCGGCTCGGGCGGCGATCCCCACGGCAACGGCCAGCGAACGGACACGCTGCTGGCCAAGATCCTGCGCATCGACGTCGACGCGCCGGCGGCTGGAGCCGGCCTGGCGTACGGCATCCCGACCGACAATCCGTTCGTCGGCGTGGCCGGGGCTCGACCGGAGATCTGGCTGACCGGGCTGCGCAACCCGTGGCGAATCCGCTTCGATCCGGCCACCGGCGACCTGTGGATCGGCGACGTGGGCCAGAGCGCCTGGGAGGAGATCGACGTCGCGCGAGCCGGCGTCGGTGGCCTGAACTTCGGCTGGAACCGGATGGAGGGCTTCCACTGCTACGCGCCAAGCGAGGGCTGCGACCAGACGGGTCTGACCCTGCCGATGGCCGAATACGGCCACGACCAGGGGTGTGCCGTCATCGGCGGCGTGGTGGTTCGCGGCTCGGGCCAGCCGGCACTCGACGGGCGGTACGTGTTCTCGGATTCCTGCTCGGGCAACCTTTGGCTGCTCGATCCCGCCGGCGCCGGTCGCCGGGAGCCCGTGCTCGCCGGCCAATGGCCGGGTTCGATCAGCTCGATCACGCTGGCCGGGGACGAGACGGTCCTCGCCACCGACCTCCAGCACGGCCAGCTGCTTGAGATCCTGGCCACGGCCCGCTAATCGATCAGAGCTCGAGCGGGTCCGCCTTCTCCGGGTCGATCCCGAGCTCGCGGATCGCCTTGGTCGCCTTCGAGCTGCGCAGGGCGCCACAACGGGCCAGCGACACCATGGTCGCCGCGGCGATGTGGGCCGGATCGATCTCGAACAGCGCTCGCAGGTTCTCACGGGTGTCGCTCCGACCAAAGCCGTCCGTGCCGAGCGCCACGTAGTGGGGCGGCAGCCAGCGCGAGACCATGTCCGGCAGCGCCTTCATCCAGTCCGTCGCGGCCACGATCGGCCCGCCCTCGTGCGGCAGCACCTGGCTGACATACGGCACCCGCGGCGAGGCGTCCGGATGGAGCCGGTTCCAGCGCTCGGCCTCGAGGGCGTCGCGTCGCAGCAGCGGGAAGGACGGAGCGCTGTAGACCTCCGCCGCGACGCCGAACTTCTCGGCGAGCAGGTCCCGGGCGGCCAGCACCTGCTGAAGGATCGCCCCGGAACCGACCAGCCGTGCGGCATGCGCGTCGCCGCCGATCTGGGGCGCCTCGGCGAACCGGTAGATCCCGCGAAGAAGGCCATCGTCCACGCCCGCCGGCCGCGGTGCCTGAGCGTAGTTCTCGTTGTAGATCGTGACGTAGTAGAAGACGTCCTCGCCGCGGACGTACATTCGCTCGATTCCGTCACGGACGATGGCGGCCAGCTCGAACGCGAAGGCCGGGTCGTAGGCGCGCAGGTTCGGGATGGTCGAGGCGAGGATCTGGGTCTGGCCGTCGTCGTGCTGCAGCCCCTCGCCGGTGAGCGTGGTTCGCCCGGCCGTCGCCCCCATCAGGAACCCGCGACCCCGGGCATCGCCGAACGCCCACATCTGGTCTCCGGTCCGCTGGAACCCGAACATCGAGTAGAAGATGTAGAACGGGATGGTCGCCAGCCCGTGGGTCGCATACGAGGTGGCGGCGGCCTGGAAGCTGGCCATGGAGCCGGCCTCGGTGATCCCCTCCTCGAGGACCTGGCCGTCGGTCGCCTCTCGGTAGGACAGGACCAGGTCCGAGTCCACCGGCTCGTAGCGCTGCCCGAGAGCCGCGTAGATGCCGACCTCCTTGAACAGCGGATCCATCCCGAAGGTGCGCGCCTCGTCCGGAATGATCGGCACGATCCGCGGCCCGAGCTGCGGATCGCGGATCAAGTTGCGCAGGATCCGGGCGAAGACCATCGTGGTCGACACCGGAGTGGCGCTGCCGGCGTCGAATTCGGCGTCGACTTCGGGCGCGGGCGGAGGCAGCGGGGCGGCCCGGACGACGCGCTTCGGCAGCGGCCCGCCGAGGGCGGCCCGCCGCTCTCGCAGGTACTGCGCTTCCTCGGAATCGGGGCCCGGGTGGTAGTAGGGCGCATCCTTGAGCGTGGCGTCGGGGATCGGCAGCTCGAGGCGGTCGCGGAAGATGCGCAGCTCCGCTTCGTTGAGCTTCTTGGCCTGGTGGGTGATGTTGCGCGCCTCGACGCCGGGTCCCAGCGTCCAGCCCTTGACGGTCTTGGCGAGGACCACGGTCGGAGCGCCGCGATGTTCCGTCGCCGCCTTGTAGGCCGCATACACCTTGCGATAGTCGTGCCCACCGCGGCGGAGCTTGGCGAGGTCGTCGTCGGACAGGTGCTCGACCATCTTGCGAAGGCGCGGATCCGGCCCGAAGAAATGCTCGCGGATGTACGCGCCACCCGCGACCGAGAACTTCTGGAACTCGCCGTCCAGCGTGTCGTTCATCTTCTGGACGAGCACGCCGTCGACATCGCGCGCCAGCAGCTCGTCCCATTCGCGGCCCCAGATGACCTTGAGGACGTGCCAGCCGGCGCCGCGGAACGCCGCCTCGAGCTCCTGGATGATCTTGCCGTTGCCACGCACGGGCCCGTCGAGCCGCTGCAGGTTGCAGTTGACGACGAAGGTCAGATTGTCCAGCCCTTCGCGAGCGGCGACATGCAGCGCACCGAGCGACTCCGGCTCGTCGGTCTCGCCGTCGCCGAGGAAGGCCCAGACGCGAGAGCCCGAGGTATCGAGCAGGCCGCGGTTCTGCAGGTAGCGGTTGTAGCGGGCCTGGTAGACGGCGCTGATCGGGCCGAGGCCCATCGAGACGGTCGGGAATTCCCAGAACTCCGGCATCAGGCGGGGATGCGGGTACGAGCTCAAGCCCTGGCCGGGCACCGTCTCGCGCCGGAAGTGGTCGAGCTGGTCGACGCTGAGGCGGCCTTCCAGGAACGCGCGCGCGTAGATGCCCGGAGCGGCGTGGCCCTGGTAGAAGATCTGGTCGCCGCTGCCCTCTCCGTCCTTGCCCCGGAAGAAGTGGTTGAAGCCGACTTCGTAGAGGCTCGCGGCGGAGGCGTAGGTGGCGAGATGGCCGCCGATCCCGGGGAACCGGTTGTTGGCGCGCAGGACCATCGCCACGGCGTTCCAGCGGATCAGCCGGCGGATCCGCCGTTCCATCTCCTCGTCGCCCGGAAAGTACGGCTCCTGCTCTGGACTGATCGTGTTGATGTAGCGCGTCTGGGTCAGCGGCGGCAGCCCGATCTGGAGCTGGCGCGCGCGCTTGAGGAGCTTGTAGATGAGGAACCGCGCCCGGCTCTCACCTTCCTGGGCGACCACCTGGTCGAGTGAGGCGAGCCAATCGTCGGTCTCCGCCGGATCGATGTCCGGCAGCTGGTGCTTGAATTCGTCGAAGTACATGGGTCCCACAGGGTAGCCCATCTCGCTCGGAACGGGACGTTGCGAGTCGGTCGCGCCAGCCGGACCTACGGTCGCCGGGCCGGTGGAACCTGGTGCGCCGGGCTGGGGTAGGCTCGGCGGGTGCAGCCGTACGATCGCACCACCGCGCTGATCGTCGTCGACGTCCAGAACGATTTCGCCGACCCCGCCGGCGGCCTGGCGGTCGCCGGGGGCGATCAGATCATCGACGCCGTCAATCGACAGATCGAGCAGGCGCGCGCCTCCGGCTCGCTGATCGTCGCGACCCAGGACTGGCATCCGGAGCACACCCCGCATTTCGCTCGCGACGGCGGCGTGTGGCCAGTCCATTGCGTCGGTGGCACCTGGGGTGCCGAGCTTCATCCGGCCCTGGCGCTGCCCGCCGATGCGCCCTGCGTCCGCAAGGGAGCCAACGGCGAGGACGGCTATTCCGGCTTCACGATGCGCGACAGCCTGACTGGCGAGACGATCCCGACGGCGCTCGAGGACGTGCTCCATGCCGCCGGCGTCGAGTCGGTCGTCGTGGTCGGCCTGGCGACGGACTACTGCGTCAAGGCGACCGCCCTCGACGCCGTGCGGCTCGGCTTCCGCACGGTGGTTCCGACCGATGCGATCGCCGCGGTCAATCTCCGGCCGGGCGACGGCGACCGATCGCTCCAGGAGCTTCGGGCGGCGGGCGTGGAGCTCGAACGGCCGGTCGCGTGATCCGCCGAGCCACCCGCCTCGCCCTGGTCGCCGCGGCCGCCGCCTGGATCGCCGATCGCCTACTGGCCCGGCGCGCTGGTGGCGCGCCACCTGCGCCGGTCGAAACCTCGGTCGTGATTGCCGCGCCGATCGAACGTGTCTGGCAGGCGCTCGCCGACATCGAGGGCCAGCCGCGCTGGATGCATGACATGAAAGCCGTCCGGGTCGACGGGCGGGGCGAGGTCGGCGTCGGGACTCGCGCAGAGGCCGACGTTCGAATCTTCGGCCTGCGGGCGCTCGATCCGATCACGATCACGGCGTTCGAGCCGCCCCGCCGGTTCGCCATCCATCACGACGGCAGCTTCAGCGGCCACGGCGACATCCGGCTCGACCCGGGCGTCGACGGCGGCACCACGATCGTTCGCTGGTCGGAGACGCTCCTGCCGCCCTGGCTCCCGCACCTCGGATCACGGATCCTCGCGCCGGTCCTGGGGCGCGTCTTCCAGGCCGACCTCGAGCGCCTGCGAGACCTGGTCGAGACCGGTCCCGGCGGGAGCTGAGCGAGTTCCGTGGAGATTCACCTGGTCGACGCCACGTACGAGCTGTTCCGAGCGCATTTCGCGCCTCGGCCACCGGTCCTCGGCCGCGACGGGATCGTCCTGTCGGGCGTGTCCGGACTCGTCGAACAGCTGCTCTACCTGCTGCGCGAAGAAGGTGCTACCCACGTCGGCTGCGCCACGGATCGGGTGATCGAGTCGTTCCGCAACGACCTCTTCGCCGGCTACAAGTCGTCGGCGGGGATGCCGCCCGAGCTGCTCGCCCAATTCCCGATCGCCGAGGCCGCCGTGGAGGCGCTCGGGATCGCCCTGTGGCCGATGGTCGAGTTCGAGGCCGACGATGCGATCGCCGCAGCGGCGATTCGCTTCGCCACGGACCCGCGTGTGTCGAAGATCCTCATCTGCACGCCGGACAAGGACATGGCCCAGCTGGTCCAGGACGCTCGCGTCGTGCTCTGGGATCGCCGCCGAGGCCTGGTCTACGACGATGCCAGTGTCCGAGCCAAATGGGGTGTGGCCCCTACGTCCATACCGGATTACCTCGCGGTCGTCGGCGATTCGTCGGACGGTTACCCGGGGATTCCCGGCTGGGGCGCCAAGTCGGCGGCCGGGGTGCTGCTGCGCTATGGGCGTCTCGAGGACGTGCCGCCGCACGCCTCCGCCTGGGAGGTTCCCGGACTGGGCGGCACGCGAGCCATCTCGCTGGCGGCCTCGCTCCGCGAGCATTGGGCCGAGGCGATGCTCTATCGCGACCTGGCCCGGCTTCGTACGGCGGATGACGGCGTCCAGATCAGGCAGCACGACCCCGACGATCTTCGATGGGATGGCGCCCCGCAGGCCGAATGGGAAGCGTTCTGCGAGGAATGGGGCCTGCGACGGTTGAGCCGCCGGCCGCACCTCTGGCGCGAGGACTGACCGGACCGCCCGATCGTCAGCGGACCAAGGCGAGCAGCGCCTCGTGATGCGCGACGGGTGCGGCCAGGATGCCGATCGAGCGCGGGCTGTGGGCGAGGTCGAACCACGGTCCGCCGTCCATCGCCGTCACGCGCGCCCTTCCGCGCTCGGCGATCAGGCCCGCCGCGGCCACGTCCCAGGCCGAGAGGCCGCCCTGCTGCACGAAGGCATCGAACCGCCCGTTGCCGACGTAGGCCAGGGCAAGTGCGGCCGAGCCCATCGAACGCGAGATCCGGATGGCCTTCCGCACGTTGCGCGAGCGGGTGACGGCCGATCGACCGCTGAGCGACATCGAGATCACGAAGTCCGACACCTTGTCCTTGGCCGAGACATGGATGGGCCGCCCGTCCAGGAGGGCCGGACCGTCCGCCGTCGCGCCGAACCACTCGTCCCGCGTCGGATCCACGATGACCCCGACAGACGGGACGCCATCGACCACCAATCCGATGGACACGCAGAAGACCGGGATTCCGTTCGCGTAGTTGACCGTTCCGTCGAGCGGGTCGACGATCCAGACCCGTCCGCGACCCGACGTCGGGGCCTCGCCGGCGACCGCGCGGTGCTCGCCGGTCTCCTCGGCGAGGATCGCGTCTGCCGGATACCGATCGTGGATGCGCTGCACGATGAGCGCCTCGGACAGGTGGTCGGCCTCGGTGACGACGTCGCGCGCACTCTTGTAGTCGATCTGCTCGAGCTGTTCGTAGTGGTCCATCAGCACGCGGCCCGCCTGGCAGGCGAGGTCCCTGGCGAACGCGAGCTCGTCCGCCCGGTCGCTCACGGCGTGCTGCATTCGACCGACAGGGCGCGGACCGCAGCGCCGAGCTCGTCGACGTGTTTCGTGAACGACACCGTCTGGCCTGGCGCGATCTGCGGGCTGAGGACCAGGCCGCCCCGGCCGCCGTTGCGATCGGCTGGGTCCTGGACGCGACACGTCGTCTGGCCGGCGCTGGTGCCCTCGTTGGTCACCTGGAGCGTGATGGCCAGCCCACCCCCGTCGGGAGCCGCCGCGACGACGCTCGCATTGAACGGGCCGATGCCCGAGATCGCCAGGCGCGCCACGATGGCGAGGATGATGACGGCGGCGGCGACCCCCGCGATGGCGATGCCGTGCACCTGCGACGCCGACGAATCGCGCAGGCCGAGCGGATTGCAGCGCTCGCACAGGCCCACGTCGAGCGGCACCGGCGCCCCGCACCGAACGCAGGGGTGGGTCAGCTCGGGGACGGTGGTCGTCGGGGCGGTCACGGCGGAGATGGTGCCATGAACGGCGCCAATCGGCCGTCCAGCCCGTTCGCGCCTACCAGCGGTCGACCGCCGCCACCAGCGCATCGACGTCGGCCGTCGTCCGCGCGAGGACGATCACCCCATCGGCACCGGCCTCGCGCCAGCGCGCCCACGTCTCGCGTGGCTCGGTAACCCAGGGGCTGTCGATCATCCGTTCGTCGCTGAGCCAGTCGCCCTGGAAACCGACGACCACCCGCTGGTCGGAGCGCTTGCGCCCGCTCACCTCCAGCGACTCGAGGTAGGCCGGCAGGTTGGCCTCGAAGTTGCCGTCAAAGGCCGACCAGCCGTCCCCGATCCGCCCGGCCAGACGGGCGCCGGCGAGGGTCTCGCCGCCGACGATGATCGGGGGCGGCGGCACCGGAACCGGGTGGGCGTACGCCTCGTGGAGCGGGTAGAACGGGGACGGTCTCGTGATGGGACCACCCGTCCACAGGGCGCGCAACACGGCGACGGCCTCCTCGAGCCGGGCGACGCGTTCGGCGGCGTCGGGGAAGTCGATGCCGTAGGCCTCGTGCTCGCGAGGCGCTCCGCCGATCCCGATCCCCAGGACGAGCCGGCCGCCGCTGGCGATCTGGAGTGTGGACGCCATCCGGGCGAGCAGCGCCGGGTGGCGGTTCATCACATTGACGACGAACGACCCCACGGTGACCCTGGAAGTGCGCGCCGCGGCCATCGACAGGATCGTCCAGCTCTCGACGACCGGGACGGCCTTGTCGCCACGGCCCATGAAGTGATCCCAGGCCCACAGACCGGCATACCCGGCCTCGTCCAGGCGACGGGCGCTCTCCAGCCACCAGCCGGGCTCGGCACGGATCGTCCGGAGGCAGACGCCGATCGGGAGGTGAGATGGCGTGCCCTCGCCGGCCGTGCCCAGGCCGGCCATCCCGAGCGGCTCGGCCGTCACCTACAGGCCCGTCTCGAACAGGCGGATGTCCTCGGGGGACATCGCGTGCCCGTCGCCGCGGGTCGGTTCGAGCGCCGCCCGCGCCCCCAGCGCGTCGAGATCGGCCGGGAATCGCCCGATCAGGTCCAGCACCACCGACTGGATCCGCTCGGCGTTCTGCTGGAAGACCTCGAGCACGCTCATCGCGTCGACGGCTTCGGTCCCCTCGTGGACGCCCGCGTCGTAGTCGGTGATCAGGCTGATGTTGACGACGGCCATCCCGAGCTCCCGGCACAGCCAGGCCTCCGGGTACTGGGTCATGTTGATGACCTCCCAGCCGGCGTCGCTGAACCACTTGGATTCGGCCTTGGTCGAGAACCGGGGACCACTGATCACCACGACCGTGCCGTGCTCGTGAACCTCGATTCCATGATCGCGGATCGTCTCGATCGCGAGCCGGCGCAGCACCGGGTCGTAGATCTCGGCCGACGACAGGTGAGTCACGATCGGACCGTCATAGACCGTGTCGACCCGGCCGCGGGTCCGGTCCACGAACTGGTCGCAGACGACGAAGTCGCCGGGCTTGACGGCCAGCTGGAGCGACCCTGCCGCACAGGGCGAGACGACCGCTTTGACCCCGAGCGAACGCATCGCCCAGACGTTCGCCCGGTAGTTGATCCGGTGCGGCGGAATCGTGTGGCGCCGCCCGTGGCGCGGCAGGAACGCCACCGTTCGGCCCGCGACCTCGGCCAGGAAGAACGAATCGGACGGCGGACCGTACGGCGTGTCCACCTTGATCTCGCGGACGTCGTCGAGGAGCGAGTAGAAGCCGGAGCCGCCGAACACGCCGATCTCCGCTGCATCCGAGGTCGTGGGCACGCGTTCCTCCGTCCTGTGCGGGCGCGCCGGACGGTCGGGCCGGCGATCGAGTGGATTCTAGGCGGCGGCGCGGGACACGGCTAGGATGGCGCCATGAGCAACGGCCGAAGCTCGTCCGTGATCGTCGGCGTCGCCCTGCTGGCGATCGGTCTGTGGTACTTCGCGGATCGGACGCTCGGGTTGGACCTGCCGCGGCTCAACTGGAGGGACCTCTGGCCGATCGCCCTGATCCTTCTCGGCGCCTGGATCATCGCCGGTCCCTACCTCCGGCGACGCTGACCACGGTGGCCGGCGAGTGGAGCCAGGGAGACGGCTCCGCGACGGATCGCGCCTGGCTGGCCGACTGGCGTCGCCAGGTCGCGGCCCTCTACGCCGAGGTCAGACAGATGGCCGAGACGGATCCGGTCCTCGCGCTGACCCACTGGCGAGCGGTTCGCGAACGGCTGTACCGCGACCATCCCCAGTCGCCGGTCGAGGCCGGCACGAGGGCGGGCTTCCGGGCGCTCCACTTCGAGCACGATCCATCGCTCCGCTTCGAGGTCGTCATCGAGCCGGCTCCGCCGCCGGCCCCTGGCGCCTTCGCCCTCGAGCTGCCGAACTCGGGCGACGACGTCCTGTCGTTCAGCCGGATCGGGCGGGTCACCATTCCCTTCGGGGACCGGCCACGAACGCTGTCGGTCTTCTGGATGGGCGGCTACGCGGGCGGCCTGTTCCTTCCTTTCCGCGACGCCACGAACGGCCACGAGACCTATGGCGCGGGCCGCTACCTGGCGGACGGCGCGAAGAGCGCCGACCTTGGGGGCGACGCGGCCACGAACACGCTGATCATCGACTTCAACTTCGCATTCCAGCCGTCGTGCGCCTTCGATCCACGATGGGCCTGCCCGCTGTCGCCGCCTGAGAACCGGCTCGACCTGCCGATCCGTGCGGGCGAACGGATCGCCTGAGGCCGCGCGCGTTCGCCTCGCGTACCATCGAAGGCATGACCGACACCTCGGCGCGCCCGCTCACGCTCTCCGATCCGGTCCGCCGCTTCCTCGATGCCAACCGTTTCGTCACCATCGCCTCGATCGATCCGGACGGGTCGCCGCATCAGGCCGTCCTGTGGTATCGACTCGACGGGGACGAGATCGTCCTCAACAGCGCCGTCGGCAGGCGCTGGCCGTCGAATCTGCGACGCGATCCCCGGATCTCGCTGTCCGTCACCGACGAAGCCGACGGGTACCGCTGGGTCGGGCTTCGTGGCGAAGCCCGCGTCGTGGCCGACCAGGCCACGGCCCAGGCCGACATCGCCGAGATGGCGCGTCGCTACCACGCCGACGACCCGCAGGAGGCCGAGCGGCTGATCCGCGACCGGTTCGAGCGCCAGGAACGGATCAGCTTCCGGGTCACGCCGCTCGTCGTGTACGACCACCTGGAGTAGGTGATGCCGCGGGTGGTGGAGCTCGCGGGCGGTGTCGGTGGCGCCAAGCTCGCCGACGGGCTGCTCGCCGAGCTCGGAGCCGAACTGACCGTCATCGTCAACACCGGTGACGACCTGGTGCTGCATGGGCTCGCGATCTGGCCCGATCACGACACCGTCGCCTACACGCTGGCCGGCCTCGACGACGTCGAGCGCGGCTGGGGACTCGCCGACGAGACCTGGACAGTCGTGGACCGCCTGGCCGAGCTGGGTGACGAAGCCTGGTTCCGCCTGGGCGATCGCGACCTGGCGACCCACCTGTGGCGAACGGACCGGCTGCGCGCGGGCGCCCGGCCGACCGACGTGGCCCGCGACCTCGCCCGGCGGCTGGGCATCGTCGCCAGGATCCTGCCGATGACCGATCACGAGGTCCGCACGGAGGTGCGGACGGACGACGGCTGGCTCGAATTCCAGGAGTACTTCGTGCATCGCCACCAGGCACCCGAGGTCCGCGAGGTCCGGTTCGCCGGCGCCGACCGGGCCATCGCGACACCGGAGGTGCTCGCCGCGCTCCAGACCGCGGTGCTGATCGTCATCGCCCCATCGAATCCGATCGTGTCGGTCGGCCCCATCCTGGCGGTCGGCGGGATCCGCGACGCGCTTGCCGGCGCGCGGCAGCGCGGCGTTCCGGTCGTCGCCGTCAGCGGGATCGTCGGCGGTCGCGCCCTGAAGGGGCCCGCCGACCGGATGCTGGCGTCGCTCGGGCACGAGGCCAGCGCGCTCGGCGTGGCGAGGCTCTATGCCGGCCTGGCCGACGGGTTCGTGCTGGACGACGTGGACGCCGAGCTCAGGCCGTCGATCGAGGCGCTGGGTCTCGCCGCGCTCGTCACGGACACGATCATGACCGACGATGCCTCACGTGCCCGGCTGGCGGCCGAAGTCCTCGCGTTCGGGCGCTCGCTCCAGCCGGTGCGCTCGTGAGCGCGGGCCACGCCGTGCTCGAACCAACCGCCACCTGGGCGATCATCGCCGTGCGTGGCCTCGAGCGGGCCAAGTCTCGGCTGGGCGGACCGCTCGACGCCGAGGAGCGGGCCGATCTCGTCGGCCGGCTCCTGACCCGCGCCGTCTCGGCGTCGACGAGCAGTCCGCTGGTGGCCGGCACGATCGTGGTCAGCAGCGACCCCGCGGTCCTCGACCTGGCGCGAACGTGGGGAACCGTCCCGCTCGCCGACCTCGACCGCGGCCTGAACCCGGCGCTCGAGCTGGCCCGGGCCGAGGCGCTCGCCCGGGGCGCCGCGGCGATCGTGGTGCTGCCCGGCGACCTCCCATGGCTCGACCGTGAGACGCTCGACGCCGTCATCGGTGCGGCCGGCAACGCCTGGACCCGCGATGCCGCAGCGGGCCCGGCGTCCGCGGCACCACCGCTCGTCGCCCTCGTGCCAGACCGGCACGGCACGGGGACCAACGTCCTGATCCTGGCCCCGCCCGACGCGATCGAGTTCGCGTTCGGGGCGGGCAGCCGTGCGGAGCACGCCGCCCGGGCGAAGTCCGCCGCGGCCATCTACGTCGAGCTCGGTGGGCCACTCGACGTCGACCTCGACACGGCCGACGACCTGGTGCTCGTCGAAGGGATCGCGCCCGAGACCATCGATGTGGGCTGACGGCGAGGCGCGTCTCGAGATCGTCGCGCTGGCCGGCCTGCCCGAGATCCGGGAGGGCGACGACCTGGCGGACCTGATCGGCGACGCACTGCGCGAGGCGGCGGACGTGCTGCCGCTGCGCGAGGACGACGTCCTCGTGGTCACCCAGAAGGTCGTCTCGAAGGCCGAGGGCGCGGTCGTCGACCTGGCGACGGTCGAACCCCGCCCCGAGGCCGTCGACTTCGCGACCCGCTGGGATCGCGACCCGCGACAGATCGAGATCGTGCTCCGCGAGGCACGGCGCGTGGTTCGAATGACCAACGGCGTGCTGATCACGGAGACGCCGCACGGCTTCATCTGCGCGAACGGCGGGGTCGACGCCTCCAACGTCGGCCCCGATTCCGGCTCGATCGTGACGCTGCTTCCAGCAGATCCCGACGCGTCCGCGGCGCGGATCCGATCGGCCCTTCGCGCCCGCTTTGGCATGGACGTGCCGGTCGTGATCTCGGACAGCTTCGGGCGACCGTGGCGCTGGGGCATCGTCGACGTCGCGATCGGGATCTCCGGGCTCGCGCCGCTCGAGGACCTGCGCGGCATCGCCGACGCCGACGGCCGGATCATGCGCTCGACCGTCCGGGCGGTCGCCGACGAGCTCGCGTCGGCCGCCGAGCTGGCCCTGGGCAAGACCGCCGGCCGGCCGGTTGCGCTGATCCGTGGCGCGACCTTCCGCCGCGCGGAGTCGTCCATCCGCGAAACGCTCATGCCGGCGGAGAACGACCTCTTCCGCTGATCCGGCTCGCGGGCCCCGGCCCATGATGCTGCTACGCTCCGCGTCGATGAAGGTCGGCCTCCAGATCAGCTCGTTCACGTGGCCGGGCGGCACGGAGGCCATCGGCCCGACGCTCGCCGGGATCGTCCGCCAGGCGGACGACGTCGGCTTCGATTCCATCTGGGTGATGGACCACTTCTTTCAGATTCGGAGCGTCGGCCGGACCGAGGAGCCGATGCTCGAGGGCTGGACCACGCTCGGCTTCATGGCCGCCCTCACCCGGCGCGCGCGGCTCGGGCTCATGGTCGGCGGCGTCCACTACCGCTACCCGGGACTCTGGATCAAGGCCGCGACCACCCTCGACGTCCTGTCCGGAGGCCGGGCCTGGCTGGGGATCGGCGCGGCCTGGAACGAAGAGGAGTCGAAGGGACTCGGCTTCCCGTTCCCGCCGCTGGCCGAGCGCTTCGAGATGCTCGAGGAGACGCTGCAGATCGGTCACCAGCTGTGGACCGGCGAGCACGGATCGGAGGGCAGCTTCGCCGGCCGGCATTTCCAGGCGAACCGACTCCTCAATTCGCCGCAATCGATCAGCCGCCCACGGGTCCCGATCATGGTCGGCGGGGGCGGCGAGCGGAAGACCCTCCGGCTGGTGGCCCAGTACGCCGACGCCTGCAACGTCTTCGGCACGCCCGAGGCCATCGCCCGCAAGTACCGGATCCTCGATGCCCACTGCGCCGCCGTTGGGCGCGATCCCCGTGAGATCGAGCGATCGACGCTCCAGGACGTCCGAATCGGCGTCGGAGGCGGGCGCGGCTCCGAGACGGCCGGCCGGCTGGTCGACCGCTTCGGCGAGCTGTCCGATGCGGGCGCCCAGCACGTCATCCTGTCCGTCTCGGGGCTGCCCGACCCCGCACCGCTGGAGCTCCTCGGGCGCGACGTGCTGCCGCACCTCCGGGACCTCTAGCCATACCCCCAGGGAGTATCGCTTTCATGGTACGATGCAGGTCATGACTGACAAGGAACCCGCTGCCGGCGGGACGCCAAACCCGTTCGGTGGCTTCAGCATCGCCCTGCTCGACGATGCCAGCGCGCCCGCCACCGCGACCGGCGGGCCATCGACCGTCCGGACCGCCGGTGACCGCGTGGATGCCAAGGTCGTGATCGTGGGCTCCGGTCCGGCCGGCCTCACCGCGGCCATCTACGCCGCGCGCGCCAACCTCGAGCCGGTGGTCCTGGCCGGATCGGCGCCGGGCGGCCAGCTGATGCTGACCAGCGACGTCGAGAACTACCCTGGCTTCGTGGAGCCGATCCAGGGACCGGACCTGATGGCCGCCATGCGCGGACAGGCGGAACGCGTCGGGGCCCGGTTCGTCGACGTCGACATCGAGCGGGTCGACTTCTCGGGGCGGCCGTTCCGGCTCTGGGCCCGCGGCACGGAGTACCGCGCCCAGGCCGTGATCATCGCCACCGGCGCTTCCGCGCTATGGCTCGGGCTCGACAGCGAGACCCGGCTGCGTGGCCGGGGCGTGTCGGCCTGCGCCACGTGCGACGGGTTCTTCTTCCGCGATCGTGAGATCGCCGTGGTCGGCGGCGGTGACACCGCGTTCGAGGAGGCGACCTACCTGACCCGTTTCGCCACGAAGGTCCACCTGCTCCATCGCCGCGACACCTTCCGGGCGTCCAGGATCATGGTCGATCGGGCGATCGCCAATCCGAAGATCGAGATCCACCCGCATACGGCCGTCGAGGAGGTCCTCGGCGACGCCAAGGTGGACGGGATCCGCCTGCGGGACACGACGTCGGGCGATGAGACGCGGCTGCCGATCGACGGGCTCTTCATCGCCATCGGCTACAAGCCGAACACCGACGCCTTTCGCGATTGGCTCGAGGTCGATCAGGCGGGGTACCTGGTCGTCCACGACGAGACCGGCTCCAGGATCGACGGGGTGTTCAT
>JBGPVC010000044.1:0-17793 GCA_041491485.1 Candidatus Limnocylindria bacterium | reverse complement strand
GCTTCCAGATCGCGTTGGCCCGCTCGGTCGCGGTCCTCGAGCCGTCGGCCTGCCAGGTCTCGAAGTTGCGCCAGTCCGAGACGAGCGGCCGGTAGAACGCGGTCTCGTAGCGCTCGAGCGTGTGGGCCGTGCCGAAGAAGTGGCCGCCCGGGCCGACGTCGGCGATCGCATCGAAGCCCAGGCTGGCCTCGTCGACCGGCATGGGCTTGAGCACCTCGGACATCATCTGGAGGATCTCCGCGTCGATGATCAGCTTCTCGTACGACGCGGTCAGCCCGCCCTCCAGCCAGCCCGCCCCCTGGTACAGGAGGTTGACGCCGCCCATCACCGCTCCCCAAACGGCCATCTCTGATTCATAGGCAGCCTGGGCATCCACGACGTTCGAGGCGGTCGTGTTCGACGATCGCCATGGCAGGGCGTAGCGCCGCGCCATCTGGCCGCTGGCGAGGGCTCCCTTGACGTACTCGGGCGTCCCGAACGCCGGGGCGCCGGTCCGCATGTCGACATTCGAGGTGAACGCGCCGTAGACCATCGGTGTGCCGGGCCGGACGATTTGTGCCAGCGAGACCAGGAAGAGCGCCTCGGCGTTCTGCTGGGCGATCGCCCCCGCCAGGGACACGGGGCTCATCGCACCGGCCAGGGTGAACGGCGTCGCGACGACGGGCTGGCCGTGGATCGCCATCTCGATGAGCCCGTCGCCCATCGGGCCGTCCAGGCGCAGCGGCGAGTTGGTGTTGATCACGGTCATCAACGACGGCTCGCGCAGGAGCGCGTCGCGGTCGACGCCGCGGATCAGGCCCACGACGTCGAGCCCGTCCCGGACTGGCACCGCTCCGAAACCGAGGCACTGCCAGGTCTTGTCGAGCTCGACGGCGAACGTGCGATACATGTCGAGGTGGCGCGTCGCGACCGGCAGGTCGGTGGGCTCGAGGGGACCACCGCCCTCCTGGTGAATGATGTCGAGTGCGCCGATGATCCGGACGTAGTCGACGAAATCGGCGAAGTTGCCCGCCCGGCGGCCGCGATCGAGGTCGCTCACGAAGGCCGGCCCGCCGACCGCCCCGAACACGAGGTTCGAGCCGCCGAAGCTGATCGTCCGCTCGGGGTTGCGGGCGTACAGCTCGAAGGCCGACGGTGCCTTGGCGACCAGCTCCTCGACCTGTCCGGGATCCAGGCGCACGTTCCTGGTCAGGCGATCGACCGCGGCGCCCGCGTTCCCGAACGCATCCAGGGCCCGATCGCCCAGGACCTCCATCCCGATCTCGGACAGGATGCGGAGGGACGTGCGATGGACCGCCTCGACCTGGTCGGCTGACAGGATCTCGACCGGCCGGAACGGGTTGACCAGCCGCCGCCAGGGCAACTGGCCCAGGCCGGGTGCCGGTCGGCGCGGGCGGCGACGGGGCCCCTCGTGCCGATCCGTCTGCGACTCCACGAGCGGATCCTACGGCGGCTGGATGGGTCGCCGGGGGCGCGTCCTGCATGACGCCGTCCCGAGAAGGGTCCAGGTGTCATCCCGAGCCTCGTTCTCACGATGGTCTCAGAGGCGGGCGCTTGAATGCCAGGGTCTGCCAATGGGTGGACGGCCCACTTCCGGCCCGCCGACCCATGCCGTGGCGCGGGCATTGCACCTGGATACAGAGGGATCCCGATGAAGTGGAAAGTGGCAGCAGTCGTACTGCTGCTCGCGGTCGGACTCGGCACCGCCGGTTTCGTCGTTCTCGCGCCTGGTGGCAACGCAAGAGCGCAGAGTCAGTACCTGACCGCCGCGGTCAGCCGCGGGAACGTGACCCAGCAGGTCGTCGCCACCGGAAGCGTCCGCTCCGCCGCGACGTACAACCTTGCGTTCGGGTCGGATCCGGTCCTCTCGACCAGCACCAGCTCGAGCTCGAGCTCCAGCTCCGCCAGCTCGTCGAACGCGGCCAGCTCGAATACCGGCAACGGGTCGTCGAGCAGCTGGCTGGTCACCAAGGTCAACGTCGCCGTCGGCGATCGGGTGGCGAACGGCGACGTGCTGGCCACCGCCAACACGGCCAGCGCCAAGGCGGCGCTCGACGTTGCCAAGGCGAACCTGGCTGTGGCCAAGGCGAAGCTGTCCGTCGACAAGGCGGGCCTGACCGGAGCAGAGCGGGCTGCCGCGTACGACTCGATCCGCCAGGCGCAGCAGCAGCTCAAGGTGGCCAGGCAGAGCCAATCGCAAACCTCCGACCAGAACGATCTCAAAGTGGCCCAGGCGAAGACGGCGCTGGCGAAGGCGCAGCAGCAACTGCTCGACGATCAGACGGCCGGCCCGCCCACAGCCACGATCAGTACCGACCAGGCGGCGATCACCCAGACCCAGCAGCAGATCGACACGCTCAACCTCCAGATCAGCGGAGCTCAGACCGAATCGGGCGTCTCCAACCAGCAGAACCAGCTCAAGCTGAATCAGGCCCAGACCGTCTTGACCAGCGCTCAGCAGCAGCTCGCGATCGACCGCGGAGTCTCCCCGCCGGGCGACCCGAGCAAGATCCCTGCAGACGAGGCAGCGGTCAACCAGGCCCAGCAGCAACTCGACACGCTCAACCTGCAGATCCAGGCCGCCAACACACAGCAGAGCGTCACCGATCAGCAGAACCAACTCAAGCTGAGCCAGCTCCAGGCGGCCCTGGCGACCGCCCAGCAGAAGCTCGCCGACGACCAGGCGGCCGGGCCGGCCGACTCCACGATCAAGGCCGACCAGGCGGCCATCGATCAGGCCCAGCAGCAGCTCGACACGCTCCAGCTGAGCGTCACGTCCTCGGTCGGCTCGGCGGCCAACCAGCTGGCATCGGCGGAGTTGTCGCTGTCCAGCTCGCAGCACAACTACTCGATGAAGGTCGCGCCGGCCGACGCTTCGACGATCGCCACGGACAAGGCGTCCGTCGCGTCGGCCACCACCGCTGTCAACGACGCCAAGGACACGCTGGACCGGTACTCCCTCGCCTCACCGGTCGACGGGGTGGTCACCGCCGTCAACGTCGTCGCCGGCGCGACGGCGCCTTCGAGCGCTGACGTCACGGTCGCCTCGCTCCAGATGGAGGTCAGCGCGACGGTCACCGAGACCGACTACCCGTCGCTCAAGGTCGGCCAGGCAGTCAGCGTCTCGATCACCGCGCTCGGCAAGACTGCGACCGGCACGGTCAAGCAGGTCGATCCGATCGGCAGCTCCTCCGGGACCGGCGGCGTCGTGAGCTATCCGATCGTCGTGGCCATCGATCCGGCGCCCGACGGGACGGCCTCGGGGATGAGCGCAGACATCGAGGTCACCACCGCCCAACGCGCCGACGTGCTGTCGGTGCCGGCGACGGCTCTCAACGGCTCGACCGACAACTACACGGTCATGGTCATGGGCGCCGACGGCGTTCCGACCGCCCAGGCCGTCGCGGTCGGCCTCGTCACGAGCTCGCTCGCCGAGATCACCGGCGGCCTGACCGAGGGCGAGACCGTCGTCACCGGCGTCAATACGACCCGGACCGGTACCGCGGCCACGACCGGGGGCGGCCTCGGTGGGGGCCTGGGCATCCCGGTCGGCGGCGGCGTATTCCGCGGCGGCGGCGGAAACGGGAACTGAGATGCTCGACGCGATCATCACACTCGACCAGGTCAGCCGGGTCTACTCGATGGGCCGAATGGAGGTTCCGGCCCTCGTCGACGTCAGCCTGCAGGTCCACCCGGGCGAATTCGTCGCGATCATCGGCCCGTCGGGTTCGGGCAAGACCACGATGATGAACATCCTCGGCTGCCTCGACCGGCCGACCCATGGGCAGTACCTGCTGGCCGGCACGCCGGTCGCGGAGCTCGACGACGATGGCTTGGCGAAGCTCCGCAGCCTGACCATCGGGTTCGTCTTCCAGTCCTACAACCTGCTGCCGCGGACGTCGGCGATCGACAACGTCGCCACGCCCCTGCTCTACCAGGGCGTGTCGCGCCGCGAACGGGTGGCGCGCGCCAGGGCGGCGCTCGAACGGCTCGGCCTCGGCGATCGCCTCGACCATGAGCCGACCGAGCTGTCGGGCGGCCAGCAACAGCGCGTCGCCGTCGCCCGGGCGCTGGTCACCGAACCGGCGCTCATCCTGGCCGACGAGCCGACCGGCAACCTCGACAGCCATTCGGGCGCCGAGGTGCTCACGCTCCTCCACGAGCTCAACGCCGCAGGTCGCACGATCGTCCTGATCACGCACGACCCGGACGTGGCCGAAGCCGCCAGCCGGCAGATCCACCTGCTGGACGGGAGGGTCGTCGCATGACCTTCGCCGAACTGCTCCGGCTGGCGCTGTCCCGCCTCCGGACGAGCCGGCTGCGGGCCGCGCTCACGATGCTCGGGGTGATCATCGGGGTTGCCTCGGTCGTGGCCCTCGTCGGCGTCGGGCAGGGCACGACCGCCAACATCACCTCGCGCCTGGCCGGCCTCGGGACCAACCTGCTCACCGTCAGTCCAACGGGCCGCGGCGGCACGACGTCCACCAACCTGACGCTCGACGACGCGACGGCGATCGGCCAGCTGGCGTCGATCGGCGCCGTCGCGCCCGAGATCTCGACAAGCCAGACGATCAAGGCCGGCACCGAGAGCGAGACCGTGACCGTCGTTGGCACCACGAACGCGTACGCGTCGGTGCGCGCCTACGACGTCTGGCAGGGCACGTTCCTGACCACCGTCAGCGTCGATCAGAAGCTTCGCGTGGTCGTCCTCGGCGCCACGACCGCGACCAACCTCGGCCTCGGGGCCTCCGACATCGGCAAGCAGGTGACCATCGGCGGTCTGCCGTTCCAGGTGATCGGCATTCTCCAGGCCAAGGGCGGCACGGGCTTCCAGAACCCCGACGACCAGGTCGTCGTGCCCGTGGGCGTGGTCCAGAAGTACTTCGTCGGCGGCAAGAGCGTGCGGAGCATCGGCGTCAGCGTGGCCAAGGCGGACGAGATGACCACGGCCAGCGCCGAGATCACCTCGCTGCTGACCGAGCGCCACGGCCTGAGCTCGACCGAAACCGCCGATTTCAATGTCTTCAACCAGACCCAGCTGCTGGACGCCGCCACGTCGATCAGCGGGACGCTGACCCTCCTGCTCGGCGGGATCGCGTCGATCTCGCTCGTCGTCGGGGGCATCGGGATCATGAACATCATGCTGGTCTCGGTCCGCGAACGGACGCGCGAGATCGGCATCCGCAAGGCGATCGGCGCTCGAGGCCGCGACATCCTCGCCCAGTTCCTCGTGGAGGCGCTGACGCTGTCGCTGCTCGGCGGCCTCATCGGAATCGTGGTCGGCCTGGCCGCCTCGGCGGTCATCGGCCAGCTGGCCGGCTGGGGCTTCCATTTCAACCCGTCCACGGTCGTTGCGGCCGTCGTCTTCAGCCTCGCGGTCGGAGTCGTGTTCGGCGTTTGGCCGGCGCGGCAGGCCGCCCGCCTCGATCCCATCACGGCCCTGCGCTACGAATGAGAAGGAGATTCGCGTGAGCTTCGATCCCAACCGGCCCGCCAGCCCCGAGCCTGGCCCCGCTCCCCGAGAGAGCGCATCGTTCAGCCCGCAGCCGGTCGTGCCGAGCGCGCCTGCCCTGCAGGTCCCGAAGCGGAAGTCGTCCGGCGTATGGCTCAACGTCATCCTGGTCCTGGCGGCCGTGGTCGCGGTGGGTGGAGTCGCGTTCGCCGTCGGCCGCAGCACGGCACCGGTCGCGGCGGCGTCCACGCGTGGCAACGGCTTGTTCGGGAACGGGAACTTCGCCCGAGGCAGCTTCGCGCCCGGCCAGTCCGGCGCGCCCGGCGGGTTCCTGGGTGGCGGCCTGCGCGGCGAGGGCGGGTTCAACCTGTCCGGCACCGTCCAGTCCGTCACGGGCGACACGTTGACGATCACCACGGCCAACGGCCAGACCCTCGAGTTCACGCTGGGCGCCGACACGACCTACAGCACCAAGGCGCCGGGCACGGCCGCGGACGTCAAGGCCGGATCGAAGGTCGAGGTCCAGCTCCAGCTCGGCGCCAACGGCTTCCGCCCGAATGCCAGCGCGGCTCCGTCCGCGGGCCCGGTGGGCACGGCCAGCAGCGTCACGGTCGTCCCGTAGGGAAGGCGTAGGCTGACGGTCATGCACCTGCTCGTCGTCGAGGACGACCCGCGTCTCGTCCGCCTGCTGCGGCGGCTGCTCGAGGAGGACCGCCACATCGTGGAGACCGCCACGACCGGGCAGGATGGCCTCGAGATCGCCGAGGCCGCGGCCGGCATCGACGTGGTCATCCTCGACCTCGGCCTGCCGGACATCTCCGGCCTGGAGGTGGCGCGGCGGATCCGCGGGACCGGCTCCGAGGTGGCGATCCTGATGCTCACCGCCCGGGACACGATCGGCGACCGGGTGACCGGGCTGGATGCAGGCGCCGACGACTACCTGGTCAAGCCGTTCGCCTACGAGGAGCTCGCGGCCCGGCTGCGAGCGCTTGGGCGACGAGGGGCGCGGGTCCGCCGGCCCGAGCCCAAGCTGGTGGCCGGCCCGATCGTCCTCGACGAGACGTCGCGTCGGGTGACGCTCAACGGTCGCTCGATCGACCTGAGCCCGCGCGAGTTCTCGCTGCTCGAATGCCTGCTCCGACACCCGGGCCAGACGCTGTCACGCGACCAGCTGCTGGACCAGGCCTGGCCGTTCAGCGTGGCCGTCACCCCCAACGCCGTGGACGCCTACGTCCACTACCTGCGCGAAAAGCTCGGTGCGGCCGGGCGACTGATCGAAACCGTGCGCGGCGTGGGCTATCGTCTCGCGGATGCCTGACGGGATCGCCACTCCGCCTGAGACGACCGCTCCCGAGCTTGCCGCCGAGGCAGCCGACGGACGGCTGATCCGGCGCGTCCGGCGCAACCTCGTGCTGTGGAGCGGCGGGACCACGCTCCTCGTCCTGATCGTGCTGGCGGTCGCGCTCTATGCGGCTGTGGCTGGATCCCTCGAGAGCTCGGGCGTGAGCCAGCTCGACGCGCGGATGGGGCTCATCCGCGGCGAACGCCCCGACCCGGCGGATGTCACGCGCTACGGGTTCATCTTCGGTGGCGGCGGCTCCGGCACGTACGCCCTGATCATCGGTCCGGACGGCTCCGTCATCACTGGGCCGCGGGGCCTCGGACCGCCGCCGCCGGGTCTCCCCTACGGGGCCGCCGTGACCGCCGCCGCGACGGCCGGCCGGGACGTGCGGACGGCGGAGATCTCCAGCACCCCCGTCCGCATCCTCACCGAGACGGTCGTGGTCGACGACCAGACCTTCACGGTCCAGGTCGTCCAGGACCGGACGGCCGAGGTGCGGACGCTCCAGGTCATGCTGGCCGTCCTGCTCGGAGGCGGCCTGGTCGTGGTGCTGGTCGCCTTCGGGTTCGGGGCCGTCTACGCGCGGCGCGCCCTCGTCCCGATCCGTGAGTCCCTCGCCAACCAACGGACGTCGCTGCGGCGGCAGCGCGAGTTCGCGGCGGACGCCAGCCACGAGCTGCGCACGCCGTTGACCGTGATCCGAAGCAGCGTCGACTACCTCCGGCGCCACCGCGGCGAGCCGGTCGAGGCGGTCGGGTCGGCGCTCGAGGACATCGACGACGAGGTTGGGCACATGACCTCGATCGTCGAGGACCTGCTGCTCCTCGCACGCTCGGATTCGGGGGCCGTGGAGCTCGAGCACGTGCCGGTCGACCTGGGCGACGTGGCGACCGATGGCGCTTCTGCGCTGGGAAAGCCGGCCACGGATCGTGGCGTCCGCGTCGAGGTCGATCCCCAGCCGGCCGTGGTGTCCGGCGATCCGGCGCGCCTCCGCCAGCTCGTCATGATCCTCGTCGACAACGCGATCCGCTACAGCCCGACCGACGGGCGGGTGGGCGTGGAGGTGCGTGCCGAGGGTGGCGGAGCGTCGCTCACCGTCGAGGACGACGGGCCCGGCATCCGGCCCGAGGACCTCCCGCACCTGTTCGAGCGGTTCTACCGGGCGCACGGTGCACCGGGCGGCGGCACCGGGTTGGGTCTGGCGATCGCGGCCTGGATCGTCGATCGTCACGGTGGCGAGATCGAGGTTGCCAATCGCGCGGAGGGCGGCGCGCGCTTCGTGGTGCATTTGCCGGCCACCTCGACGATCGGCGCCGGCTGAGGGGCATTGGAGCCAGGCGACCCGAGCGCATCTCGCGGTGGAGCCCGAACCGCGGGGACCGTCCGCTGTGGGGACCGTCCGCTGTGGGGACCGTCCGCTGTGGGGACCGCGCACTGTGGCTGTGAGTCAACACCGAGGCACCGAGGAGACTTGACGAGGTCCCACCAGGCAGTCTGGTGCTCCAGGGTCACGCTTCTGGGTTGAGGCTACGGAACGTGGCGTGTTCGAGCCTCACGTGCTGACTGTCACGCACCACCCGTGGGCGCTTGGCCCTTCATCCGGGCAAGGGTCGGCGTGACGTCAGGCCATCGGGTCGGGGACCAGGTAGCGATCCATTCCCGGCGTCCACACGACTCGATCGTCATCGGTGATCGCCAGCGCCTCGTATTCCGGGTGCGCAGTGAGCCAGCGCAAGCCGTCCAGACCCATCACGAAGAGGGCCGTCGCGTACGCGTCGGTAAAGGCAAGCCCCGGACCCACCACGGTCACGCTACGCAGGCCGGTCGCCGCCGTGCCACCCAGGCGCGCATCCCGGATGTGGTCGCCGCGCTCGTAGCTGCCCGAGGTGGCGACTGCCCGGTCCGAGACCGCCAGGACGGCGGATACCCGGTCCCGCCGGTCCGGGTGCTGGATCCCCACCCGCCAGGGACGGCCCGAAGCCGACTCGCCCCGCGCGACGATGTCGCCCCCGGCATTGATCCAGTAGTTGCGCGCTCCGGCGCTGTCGAGGATCCAGGCGGCCTCCTGGATCGCCCATCCCTTGACGTAGCCCGACGGATCGGGCCGGCCGTCCGGTCGATGCCGCCGGGCGTCGAATGCTCCATCGGTGACCATGGCGAGGTGATCGCAGGCGGTCAGGACATGTCGAAGGTCGAGACTCGCATCGGCCTCGGCGATCTCACCTCGAGCGAGCCGGCTGACCTCGCTGTCGTCGCGATACGGGCTGAACTGCGCGTCGATCGCGCGCAGCCGGTCGAAGAACTGATGGAGGACGTCGTCCGCGACGAGGGGCGCACGAACGGCGACGCTGACGGTCGTGCCCATGATGGACTCGACACGTCGGACGTCGCCGCTCCGCTCCGCGGGATCCGTCGTCAGCACGAGTGGACGGTCAGTGCGGCGGTACCCGGACCGGCGGATGTGCCGGCACGACTGCCTAGCTGACCCCACCCGTCGCCTGGGCGATCAAGGCCGAGGCGGCACTGATCGGGATGGCGAAGCCGAGCCCCTCGGCCTGGGTGGAAACGGCGGTGTTGATGCCGATGACCGCGCCCGACGCATCGAGCAGCGGGCCGCCGCTGTTGCCGGGGTTGATGGCCGCGTCGGTCTGGAGGAGGCCCTTCAGCGTCTCGGGCTGGCCGGTCACCTCGTCCTGGACCGTGATCGTTCGCCCGGTCGCTGAAAGGATCCCTCGAGTGACCGATTCGGTGAACGTCCCGAGCGGGCTGCCGATCGCGATCGCGGTCTGGCCCACCTGGAGCTTGGACGAGTCGCCGATCTTCGCGGCAGTCAGGCCAGTGGCCTCGATCTTGATCAGCGCGAGGTCCTGGTCGCTCGAGATCTTCACCGCGGTCGCCTTGAACTGCCGGCCGTCGGCGAGCTCCACCGTGAGGGACCGTCCACCCTCGACCACATGGCGGTTGGTCAGGATGTAGCCATTCGATGTCAGGACGATCCCCGAGCCGACGCCCGTGGACGGGATCGACAGCAGGCCGCGCGATGACAGTCCTTCCGAGGTGATCGTGACGACCGAATCGCGAACCGCGGCGACCACGTCGGTCAGGGCGGGTTCGGTGGCCGTCGCCGAAGCGTTGCCAGAACCGGTCCCGGTGGTAACCGCGGCGGGCGCCAGCGCCGTCGCCGCCGGCGGCTCGGTTGAACCGGCGAGCGGGCCGGTCACGAGGGCAGCCGTGCCGCCGGCGGCCAGGACGGCCGACAACAGCGACGCCGCCAGGACCCCCGCCATCCGGCCGCCGCGTCGTGGGCGCGGGCCATCGCCGGGCGCCGCGATCGGGGCCGCCGGTTCACGGTCGGGCGGTTCCGATGCGTGCGGCACCGGCTCCTGCGGGGCGAATGAGGACCTCGGTGGCGATGGCTGGTCGAAGCGGACCGGCTCTTCGGGTGTGGCGGTCTGATCGAAGTCGAACATCGGGATCTCCGAAGGTGAGCGTGGTCGCGGGGTTTGCGATCTGTGGTCAGTACACCTCGCGCACCTGAGAACGCCATGAGAATCGAAAACGCGACGCGGGCCCGAAGGCTGCCGCGCCGCGTTGCCTGCCGGCGACCGGTGGTCAGCTGGCGCTGGACGAGCTGGAGGAGGTGCTGGGGGTCGAGCTCGGGTTGGCCCCGGGATGGTCCTGATCGTTGTCGTTCGGGCCGCCGCGGAACATCGGGCCCATCCCGCCGGGACCGCGCTCGCCGCGGGTGCCGGCATGAATCGTGCTTGCGTCAAGCGACCCGTCGGTCCGTTGGGTGCCCTCGGCGATCACGAACGAGCCCACCGTGATGTCCGACAACCTGGCGCTGGCGTTGCCGTTGACGTCGTAGGTCGTACCCGAGCTCACGTGGATCGTGGCGCTCCCGCCGCCCTTCTGGTCGACGGTGATCGAGTCGGCCCCGACCGCGGTGACCTGGCCACCGACGACGGGCAGGACGACCTTGACCTGGTCGATCGTGTAGGAGCCGTCGGTCCCCTTGGTCTCGCCGAAGACGATCTGGTCACCGACGTTGAGGTCGCCGACCGCGATCGCCTGGCCGCCCCTGGTGATGGTGGTCGAGCTGCCGACCGCGATCGTCCGCCTCCAGCCGTCGTCGGTCTTGAGCGACAGGTTCGAGCCCTCGATGGCGGTGATCGTGATGTCGCCAAACCCGCCGAGCCTGAATCCACCCCGGAACTCGAGGCCCGGGCCGCCCATGATGCCGACCTTCGGCATCGCACCGCGGAACGGCATCCCGTCGAAGGGCGTGACCGGGTTGGCCGGCGTGGCGCCCGTGTCGGGACTCGCGGCAGCGCCAGACGGCGCGGGCGAGGCGCCCATCGCGGCCACCGCACCGATCACGAACAGGACCGCGGACCCGGCCACGATCCCGATCCGCACCGCCACGGAGCGCGATGGGAAGCCGCCCGGCTGACGGTCGCCGGGCCCGCCGACGTGCTCGTGGAATTCGATCTGATCAGGTTCGGTCATGGATGGTCTCCGAAAGCTAGGTGGCGCGGTCGCGGGACATCGGGGCACGCCTCGGGGCGCGCCGTGCCCATCAATCTGCCGGATGATTCTTCGAACATTCTGAAAGGCCCGAAAGGAACGTCGCCTCAATAGGCGAAGCGTTCGGCGTGGATCTGGCGCGGCGGCAGACCGAGCCGGCGAAGCGACGATTCCACGTGCTGCATCATCGGGGCCGGCCCGCACACGTACACGTCGCGGTCACGGACGTCCGGGACCAGGGCCTGCAGACCGGCGGGGCCGAGCGGGTCGAGGGTTCGCGGAGGCTGGTGCCGACGGCCCGGCAGGTACTGGACCTCCGCGCCGCGAATCCGGGCCAGCGCCTCGAGCTCGTCGCGGAACACGATGTCGTGCTCGTTCCTGACGCGATAGAGGAGCGTCAGGTCGCCGGGCCTGCCGGGTAGCGCCTCGAGCAGCGAGCGCAGCGGCGTGATCCCGATCCCACCGGCGATCAGCAGCACCCGCTCGCGCGTCCGTTTGGCGCCGGTCAGGATGCCGTACGGCCCCTCGACGAACACGTAGGTCCCCACCGACATGCGCTTCAAGGCGGCCGACCAGTCGCCGAGCTCCTTGACGGTGATCCGGAGCCATGTGCCGTTGGGTGCCGACGAGATCGAGAACGGGTGGCCGCGCCACCAACCATCGCGGGTCAGGAAGCGCCACACGAAATACTGCCCGGAGCGGACGGCCAGCTGGTCGAGCTCGCGACCCGTGACATAGATCGAGAAGACACCCGGACCTTCGTGGACGACGCTCGCGACGCGGAGACGGTGCCGGAGGTTCAGGCGGATCGGCTGGAGGACGCGGTAGGCCAGCACGAGCGTCACGGTCACGACGTACAGGCTGACCCAATAGAAGACAGCGACCGGATCGTGGATGAAGTCGGTCCCGACGAAGAGCTGGTGCAGGAACCCGAGCGCGATCGCCAGGTAGGCGTAGAGATGGATCCCGTACCAGCTCTCGTAGGACAGCTTGCGGCGCGCCATCCTGATCGAGCTGATCGCCACCGCCGCGAACAGGCCACCGCTCACGGTCGCCATCAGGACGTACGGATAGGTCGTGACGAGCGTCAGGAACTCGGCCACTGGATTCTGGCGGTCCCCGATTCCGTACCCGATCGTCGTGAACACGCCGTGGCCGAGCAGCAGCCAGACAGTCGCAAAGCCAATCCATCGATGGGCCGCCGCGAGCCGATCCATCCCGAAGACCTGGTCGAGCCATGGGCTGCGCGACATCAGCATGAGCTGGATGAGCGCGAGATACGTCCCGTACAGGGCCGTGAGCTGCCCGATCCCGGTCAGGATGCCGCCGAACGTGGACGCCTGATCGAGACCGCCGTGGCGGATCCACATCGCCAGGATCAGGACGCCGTTCGCGACCAGGACCAGGATGATCTCGACGGCCGTGACCGACCAGGTCCGCGGAAGTGGAACGGGTCGCGGCCGGGTTCGCGCCGGGTTTGCGGCGCCGGCCCCGGCGCGCTGCGCGTGCTGCGCCGCGGCGCGCAGGAGCATGGGCTGGTCGGGCATGTACTCAGCCTCGCGGCGGCACCTGAGACGATCCTGAGAATGCGGCACCGCGACCTCGTTCTCATGGACTCCTCAGACGAGTCCGGCAGATTGGCGGCGAGATCGATGCGTCGATCCACGCACGGAGGCCCGCGATGTTCCCACGACGGGGCGCGATCGCCCTGGTGACCACCGCCATTGCCCTGGTCCTGCTCTTCAACTTCAAGACGCCCGACCAGGTGCCGGCTGTCAACGCCGTTGCCTCGACTGGTGGCTCGCTGTCCACGACGCAGACCGGGTCCGGCTCCAACAGCTCGACCGGCTCGACTGGAACGAACGGGTCGTCGAGCGGGAGCGGCTCGGCGAATGCGAGTGGCTCGGCGGGGTCGGTCGCGACGCCGTCGACCGGAAGCAAGAGCGCGACCGGAACAGAGACGCTGACAGGAGCCGTCGTCCCATCGCGCTACGGCGATACCCAGGTCCAGGTGACGATCTCGAACGGGAAGATCACCTCGGTCACCGCGCTGCAGCTGCCGACCGGCGGGCGCTCGGGCCGGATCTCCCAATTCGTCGAGCCGATCCTGTCGAGTGAGTCGCTGACCACGCAGAGCGCCAACATCGACATCGTCTCGGGCGCGACTTACACGAGCGAGGCGTACGCCCAGTCCCTGCAGTCGGCGCTCGACCAGGGGGCTGTGACGACCAAGCCGGCTGGCTGAGCCACGCGCCGGCCGGCCGTGCCGCAGCGGCCGCGTCCGCACAGCCCGGCACCTCCCGCATACTTCGGTCCAGGAGGTCGAACGATGCGGATCATCGTTACCGGAGGCAGCGGCAAGGGCGGGGCATGGGTCGTTCGGGAGCTTCGCGAACAGGGCCATGACGTGCTCAACGTGGACACGCGCCACGACGGCAGCGCGTTCGGCCTGTGCCTGCTGGCCGACCTGACGGACCTCGGTCAGACGCAGGACGCGCTCTCCGGCGCCGAGGGTGTCGTCCATTTCGCGGCGATCCCGGCTCCGGGCCTGCGATCGGAGGGCGAGACCTTCCGGAACAACGCGCTGTCGACCTACAACGTGTTCGCCGCCGCCGCCGCGCACGGCATCAGGCGGGTCGTCTGGGCGTCGAGCGAGACCGTGCTCGGCCTGCCGTTCGACACCCCGCCGCTGTTCGTCCCGATCGACGAGACCATCGAGCCGAGACCCGAGACGTCGTACGCGCTGTCCAAGCTCGTCGGCGAGACGATCGCGGCGCAGTTCGCGAGGCGGACCGGCACGACCTTCGTCGGGCTGCGGATCTCGAACATCATGGAGCCGCAGGACTACGCCCTCTTCCCGACGTACTGGGACGACGCGCGCCTGCGCAAGTGGAACCTGTGGGGCTACGTGGACGCTCGCGACGTCGCCACCGCGGCGCGGCTCGCCCTGGGGGCCGACGTCGACGGCTCCGAGGTCTGCATCATCGCGGCTGCCGACACGGTGATGACCCGTTCGAGCGCGGACCTGATGGCCGAGGTGTTCCCATCGGTCCCGCTCCGGCGCGCCATCGTAGGCCGCGAGACCCTCCTATCGATCGATCGAGCGCGACGCGTGCTCGGCTACGAGCCGACCCACCGCTGGGAGGACCACGTCAGCCGCTGACCACGGCCGAACGGCTGCCGTTACCCTGTGCCAGTGCAGCGGGACTGGCCGATCTTCGGGCGCGACGGCGAGGGCGTGGCCTGGCGACCGAGCGACGCCGAGCTCCACGATTCGCAGCTTGCCCGCTTCCTGCGCGCGACCGGCGAGCCGACGCTGGAGGCGCTCCAGGCACGGGCCGTCGCCGATCCAGCCTGGTTCTGGGGCGCCGCGGCGGACGACCTCGGTCTCGCCTGGGGGCGACGGCCGACGACCGTCCTGGATGCGAGCCGCGGCCCGGCGTTCGCCCGCTGGTGGCTCGGTGGCGAGCTGAACTACGCCCGGGCCGCGCTCGATCCGAGGGTTGCCGGGGACCCCGACGGGACCGCCCTCACCTGGGAAGGTGAGGACAGCACGATCCGCCGGCTGACCAACGTCGAGCTGGCGGCCGAGGTCGAGCTTGCCGTTCGCCGGCTGCATGCCCACGGCGTCGGGCCGGGCGATCGGGTGGGGATCCTGCTCCCGATGTTGGTCGAGACCGTCGTGGCCGTCCTGGCCCTCGGCCGGCTGCGCGCCATCTACACGCCGATCTTCTCCGGCTACGGCGCTCCGGCGATCGCGACCCGGCTGGCCGATTTCGAAGCGTCCGTGCTGATCACGGCGGACGGCTTCCTGCGGCGAGGTGCCTGGGTTGGACTCAAGGCCGTGGCCGACGCGGCCGTGGCGGGGGCGCCATCGGTCCGCCGGATGCTGGTCGTGCAACGGGCGGCCGGTGCGGTCGCGACGCCATGGGCGGACGGCCGCGACGCCTGGTGGCACGCGCCGACGGCGGGCGAGGAGGACGGGCTGACCCCGGACGCCGGCGCGACCACCGACCCGGAGACGCCGTACATGGTCATCTACACGTCCGGAACCACCGGCCGCCCCAAGGGCGCCGTCCACGTGCACGGCGGGTTCCCGGTCAAGAGCGCGCAGGACCTCGCCCACCAGTTCGATCTGGGGCCCGGCGATACGCTGTTCTGGTTCACCGATCTCGGCTGGATGATGGGTCCGTGGGCGATCTCGGGCGCCCTGCTGCGCGGGGCCGGGCTCGTGCTCTACGAGGGCGCGCCGGACTTCCCGGGACCGGATCGGCTGTGGTCCATCGTGGCCCGCCACCACGTCACCCACCTTGGCCTCTCGCCGACGGTCATCCGCGCCCTGATGGCCCACGGCGAGGAGCCGGTTCACGCTCACGACCGATCCTCCCTGCGCGTCCTCGGCTCAACCGGCGAACCGTGGAACCCCGATCCCTGGTGGTGGTACTTCCGTGTCGTCGGCGACGGCCGCTGCCCGATCGTCAACTACTCGGGCGGGACGGAGGTCTCGGGCGGGATCGTCAGCGGCAACCTTCTCGGGCCGATCAAGCCGGCGTCGTTCTCCGGGCCGTGCATCGGGACGGCGGCGGACGTCGTGGACGAGGCGGGGCGGCCGGTCCGGGGCGCGGTCGGCGAGCTCGTGATCCAGGCGCCGATGCCGGGCATGACCCGCGGGTTCTGGCGCGACGAGGAAGGCCGCTACGAGGCCACCTACTGGTCGCGGTTCCCGGGCACGTGGCTCCACGGCGACTGGGCGACCATCGACACCGACGGCTTCTGGTACATCCAGGGGCGGAGCGACGACACGCTCAAGATCGCCGGCAAGCGGGTGGGGCCAGCCGAGGTCGAGAGTGCCGCGGTCTCGCATCGGGCCGTCCTGGAGGCGGCAGCGATCGGCGTGCCGCACGAGGTCAAGGGAGAGGTGATCGTGGTGATGGTGGTCCTGCGACCAGGGGAGACGGACGATCCGGCGCTCCGAAGCGCGGTCGCCGAGACCGTGGCCGTCCAGCTCGGCAAGCCGCTGAAGCCCGACCGCGTGGCCGTCGTCCCGGCCCTGCCCAAGACCCGCTCGGGCAAGGTGATGCGCCGGGCGATCAGGGCGGCCTGGCTCGACCTCGATCCGGGTGATCTTTCCAGCCTCGACGACCCGCAGACGCTCGAGGCCATTCGGGTGAGCGCGCTCGAGGCGCGCGAAGACCAGGGCAACACGGGCAGAGGGGCGAATCGTGAGTGATTCGGTGGCGGTCCGGCGCGACATCGTGACCTGGGACGACCTGGATCGGATGGTCGGCGAGCTGGCGGAGCGGCTGCTGAGCGGGCACTTCGACGTGATGCTGGCGATCACCCGTGGCGGGCTCGTTCCCGCCGGCATGCTCGCCTACCGGCTCCGAATCCGGAACATCCTGGTCGCCGCGGTCGAGTTCTACGACGACCACGGGCAACCCGGCCCGCATCCCACGTTCCTCCAGTTCCCGGCGGACCCGCTGCTCCGCGGCCAGCGGATCCTGGTCGTCGACGAGGTGTGGGACAGCGGCACGACGATCCACGCCGTGACCGAGCGCATCCGCCAGGCCGGTGGCCACCCCACCACCGCGGTGCTGCATTGGAAGCCCAAGCGCTCCGTGGTCCCGGGCGAGCCCGACGTCCACGCGGTCACCACCGATGCCTGGGTCGTCTACCCGTTCAAGGCGGGCGGATAGAATCACGGCCTTCGCCCCGAAACGCTGAGGAGCTGAGATGACCCGAATCCTGCTGCTGGTCGGCACCAAGAAGGGCGCGTTCATCCTCGAGAGCGACGCGGACCGACGGAACTGGTCGAGTCGCGGGCCGCTCTGCGAGGGCTGGCCGATCCACGACCTGATCGTCGAGCCCGGCAGCGGGGCGCTCCTGGCGGCGGGCGGCAGCCCCTGGTACGGGCCGGCCGTCTGGCGCTCCGAAGACGTCGGGGCGACCTGGACACACTCCTCGGCCGGACTGACCTACGGCGAGGCGGCCGAGCCGATCAAGACGGTCTGGTCGCTGTCGGCGACGCCGGATGGCGGCCTGTTCGCCGGCGTCGAACCGGCGGGCCTCTTCCGGAGCGACGACCGCGGCGCCACGTGGCGGCACGTCGACGGGCTGACGAACCACCCGACGCGCCCGACCTGGGGCCCTGGCGCGGGCGGACTCATCCTGCACACGATCGTCCCCCACCCGACGAACGCGGCCAGGACCTGGGTCGGCATCTCCGCCGTCGGGGTGTTCGAGACGCGGGACGCCGGCGCGACCTGGGAGCCCCGGAACGTCGGCGTCCGGGCCGAGTTCAATCCGGAGAACCGGTACCCGGTCACGGGCCAGTGCGTCCACAAGTTCGCCATGGCCGCCGGCGATCCCGAGAGGCTCTATCAGCGAAACCACTGTGGCGTCTATCGCTCGGACGACGGGTCCGAGACGTGGCAGGAGATCACCGGAAACCTGCCCACCGACTTCGGCTTCT
>JBGPVC010000043.1:0-17939 GCA_041491485.1 Candidatus Limnocylindria bacterium | reverse complement strand
GCCCCACCCGCGGCCAGCAGCTGGTCGTGGTTGCCCTGCTCGACGATGCGGCCGGACTCCATCACCAGGATCGTGTCGGCGTCACGGATGGTCGACAGGCGGTGGGCGATCACGAAGGTCGTCCGACCGCGCATGAGGCGCGCCATCGCGCGCTGGATGAGGACCTCGGTGCGCGTGTCGACCGAGCTCGTCGCCTCGTCCAGGATGAGGATCGGTGGATCGGCCAGGAACGCCCGGGCGATCGTGAGGAGCTGCTTCTCGCCGGCCGACAGGTTGGTCGCGTCGTCGTCGATCACCGTGTCGTAGCCGTCCGGCAGCGTGCGCACGAAGTGATCGACGTGCGCACCCTCTGCGGCCGCCACGATCTCCTCATCGGTCGCGTCCTCGCGGCCATAGGCGATGTTCTCGCGGATCGTGCCGTGGAAGAGCCACGTGTCCTGGAGGACCATCCCGAAGATTCGGCGCAGAGTGTCGCGGGTCATGTCGCGGGTATCGATCCCGTCGACCAGGATCCGCCCGCCGTCGATCTCGTAGAAGCGCATCAGCAGGTTCACCAGGGTCGTCTTGCCGGCCCCGGTGGGCCCCACGATCGCGACCGTCTGGCCGGCCTCGACCTGGAGGCTCAGGTCGTCGATCAACGGGATGTCCGGGACGTAGCGGAATGCGATGTCCTCGAAGGCGACCGTTCCGACGGCGGCCTCGAGCGGGATCGGCTGGACCGGGTCGGCGATCTCCTCCGGTTCGTCGAGGAGCTCGAAGACGCGTTCGGCCGAGGCGACCGCCGATTGCATGACGTTGGCGATGCTCGCCGTCTGGACGATCGGGAAGGTGAACTGGCGCGAGTACTGGATGAAGGCGATGACGTCGCCCAGGCTCATCTTGCCGGACGCGACGCGGAGGCCACCGATGACCGCGATCGCGACGTAGTTGAGATTGGCGATGAAGTTCATCGCCGGCTGGATGATCCCCGAGATGAACTGGGCGCGGTAGCTCGCCTCGTAGAGCCGCTCGTTCTCCTCGTTGAAGCGGGCGATGGCCTCCTCCTGGCGCCCGAAGACCTTGACGATGGAATGGCCGGTGTGCATCTCCTCGACGTGGCCGTTGAGCGTCCCGGTCGAGGCCCATTGCTGCACGAATTGCTGCTGTGAGCGGCTCGCGATGAGGACCGTGACCACGATCGAGAGGGGGACGGCCAGCAGCGAGAGGGCCGCCAGGATCGGGCTGATCGTGAGCATCAGGATCAGGACACCGACCACCGTCAGCAGCGACGTGATGAGCTGCGTCAGGCTCTGCTGGAGCGTCTGGCCGATGTTGTCGATGTCGTTGGTGACGCGGCTCAGGACATCGCCCCGCGGATGGCCGTCGAAGTACTTGAGCGGCAGCCGCCCGAGCTTCTGATCGGTTTCCTGGCGGAGTCGGTAGACCGTCCGCTGGGTGACGCCGGCCATGATGTACGCCTGCATCCAGCTGAACACGGAGCTCACGATGTAGACACCGGCCAGCAGCAGCAGGACCTGGCCGAGCGCTCCGAAGTCGACACCCTGGCCGGGCGTCAGGTGCATGCTCGAGAGCATGTCGGCCACCTGGTTCTCGCCCCGTGCCCGGAGCGCCGCGACGGCCTGTTCCGGGGTCACCCCGGGCTGCATGCCTTTGCTGATGAGTCCCTGGAAGATGTCATTGGTGGCGTTGCCCAGGATCTTCGGGCCGATGACCGCGAACGAGACGCTGACGACTGCCAGCACGATCACCAGGGCGATCAGGGGAGCTTCCGGACGGAGCCGACCGACCAGCCGCCGGAACGACTCGCGGAAGTTCTTGGGCTTGGCGGCGGGCATGCCCATCATGCCCATCATTCCCGGGCCGCGGTGTCCGCCCGGCCGAGCGCCGGCCCCCGGCGAGACCGGACCGCCTGGGCCGCCGGACGGGCGAGACGCGGTTCCTGCGGTCGGGGCGCCGCCGCCGGGTCGATCCATGCCGGGTCGCCCGCTCATGCCACCGCCTCCGACTCGGACAGCTGCGAGTAGACGATCTCGCGATAGGTCTCGTTGGTCGCGAGCAGCTCGGTGTGCGTGCCGATGCCGACGATCCGGCCGCCGTCCATCACCAGGATCCGATCGGCGTTCATGATCGTGCCGACTCGCTGGGCGACGATGATCACCGTGGCCCAGCCGAGCTCGCGGCCGAGCGCCGCCCGGAGCCGCGCGTCGGTGCTGAAGTCGAGCGCCGAGAAGCTGTCGTCGAAGATGGCGATCCCGGCTCGCTTGACGAGGGCTCGAGCGATCGCCAGGCGCTGGCGCTGACCGCCCGACACGTTCGTGCCACCCTGGGTGATCGGCGCCTCCAGTCCGCCGTCCATCTCGGAGACGAAGTCGCGACCCTGCGCGATGTCGAGGGCGTGCCACAGCTCGTCGTCGGTCGCCTCCTGGTCGCCGAAGCGGAGGTTGCTGGCGACGGTCCCGCTGAACAGGAACGCCTTCTGGGGGATGAACCCGATCTGCTTCCAGAGGTCCTCGCGATCGATCTCGCGGATGTCGACCCCGTCGATCAGCACCTGGCCGCCGGTCGCGTCGTAGAAGCGCGGGATCAGGTTGACCAGGGTGGACTTGCCGCTGCCGGTGCTGCCCACGATCGCCGTGGTCTCACCGGGTCGCACTTCGAACGAGATGTCGCGCAGGACCGGTTGCTCGGCGCCCGGGTAGCGGAATTCGACGTTGCGGAACTCCAGCCGGACACCATGCCGGGGAGCGTTGGTGACCTTGATCGGGTGCTCCGGATCGCGGACCGAGGGCTCCTGTTCGAGCACCTCCTGGATGCGGCCGGCGGAGACCGCGGCACGGGGTACGAACACGAACATGAAGACGGCCATCAGGACCGAGAAGAGGATCTGCATCAGGTACTGCAGGAACGCGGTGAGATTCCCGATCGGCATCTGGCCGCTGTCAACGCGCAGGGCGCCGAACCACATGACCGCGACGGTCGAGAGGTTGAGGATCGCGGTCATGACCGGGATGGTCACCGCGAACAGCCGGTTGACCCGGATCGACGTCTGGAAGAGGTCGACGTTGGCGTCGTCGAACCGTCGCTCTTCGTGGTCGGTCCGAACGAACGCCCGGATGACCCGGACGCCTGCCAGCGTCTCGCGCATGACCTGGTTGATCCGGTCCAGCTTGGTCTGCATGGCCCGGAACAGCGGGATGGCCCGGTACATGACGATGCCGATGAACACGACCATGATCGGCAGGACGACCACGAGCAGGCCAGACAGCGGCACGTCCTGGCGGATGGCCATGATGATTCCGCCGATGATCAGGATCGGCGCCGAGATCAGCAGGGTCAGGGCCATGAAGACGACCATTTGGACCTGCTGCACGTCGTTGGTATTGCGCGTGATGAGGGACGCCGGGCCGAAGTGGTTGACCTCGACCTGGCTGAAGCTTTCGACCTTGCGAAAGATCGCGCTCCGGACGTCGCGCCCGAACCCCATCGCCGTCTTGGCGCCCCAGTAGACGGCCAGGATCGACGCCACTCCCAGGGCGAAGGTGACCGCCAGCATGAAGGCGCCGGTGTTGATGATGTAGTCGTTGTCGCCCTTGGCCACACCGTTGTTGATGATGTCGCCGTTGAGCGTGGGCAGGTAAAGGTTGCCGATCGACTGGATCAGCAACAGGACCATGACCAGGACGAGCTGTCCGGTATACGGGCGCAGATAGGTCCGAAGCAGTCTGATCACCGGTCGGCTCCAGTCAATGGCTTCACGGTCGGATCCTCTCGCGCGATCGTGGAGGCGCCATGGAGTCGCGATGGAGGGGTTGGCGTGGGGAGTCCGGCCCGGCGGGCTCGGCGGTCTCGGCGGGCTCGGCGGCGATCGCGGCCCGGGCCGCCGCCGCCTCCGTGCGCGCGTGTCGCAGGGCGCGGTGGCCCTTGAGCAGTCCTTCGAGCTCGTCGGTGTCGA
Source organism: Candidatus Limnocylindria bacterium (assembly GCA_041491485.1). Lineage (GTDB taxonomy): Bacteria > Chloroflexota > Limnocylindria > Limnocylindrales > CSP1-4 > SPCO01. The sequence goes on along the minus strand of JBGPVC010000043.1, from coordinate 13,987 downwards.
GCCGCTCGAGGAGCTTGCCGAGACCCACCCGGCGTCGCTCGTCGATCTCGCGGAAGACGTCGCGTCCACCCGGGGTCGGGTAGACCAGCACGACCCGACGGTCCCTGTCCTCGTGCCGTCGTTCGACCAGGCCGCGCTTCTCCATCCGGTCCACGATTCCGGTCATGCTCGCCACGGACACGTCCAGCGCCTCCGCCAGGCGGCTCATGGACTCCGGACCCTCTGCCTCGAGCATCGTCAGCACGTTGAGATGGATCAGGCTGAACGATCCGTGGTGCCAGCGCCGGAAGGCACTGATGAATTCGCGCGGGTTCCACGACAGGAGCTCGGCCCGGACGGCGCCGGCCAGCCGAAGACGGTGACTCGTTTCTTCGGCTGCGGCCGGGGACGTCCCCGGCGAGGGATCCGCCGGCGTCGTGTTGATATTCAATGGCACCTCAATAATCTATGGGACACAAATCGATCTGGCAAGCGCCCCGACGCCGACACCGCGAACGACATCCACCGGCTCGCACCCGACGTACAGCATGAGGGGATGGACGGCACGAGGCAGTGGATGCCGCTGGACAAGCCCGCCGAGTTCAGTCCGATCCTGGATCGGTTCCTTGCCAAGGTTGAGGAGGCGTCATGAACCAGATCATGGCCAGCGTCATGGCGCGGCCGATCATCGCGCGGTTGCTCCTGGGGGCTGTTGCGGTCCTCGTCGCGGCGTGCAACAACGCGGGCGGCAAACCCGGTTATTGACGCTGGCGTCGATCGCGCCACTCATCGGCGAGGATCGCGAAGACCAGCTCGTCGGACCAGGCGCCCTTGACATACTCCGTCTCCCGCATCGTGCCCTCGAGTCGCATCCCCAAGCGCTCCATCAGCCGCGCCGACGCGGTGTTCCGAGCGTCGCACGAGCCATAGACCCGATGCAGATCGAAGGCGTCGAAGCCAAGCGCCAGCACGGCACGGCCGGCCTCGGCGGCGTAGCCCTGGCCCTGGTGATCGGGGTGGAACATGAAGCCGATCTCACCCTGGCCGTTCTGGCGACTTCGAAGGGCAAGGCTGAAGTCGCCGATCAGCTCGCCTGAGTCTCGGCGCACCACGGCGAGGCGAAGCGCGGCGGCCTCGTCGTCGAGCGACGTCATCTTCACGCGCCGGTCGAGCGCGGCTCGAACTTCGTCTCGCGTGCGCGGTTCCGAATAGAGGTAGCGCATCACGTCGGGGCGGCGCTCCATGGCGTGGACCGCGTCGAGGTCCCGCTCCGTGAACAGCCGAAGCCGCAGCCGTTCGGTGTCCAGCGGGAAGGTCGGTCGGGTCACGACCAGACGCTAGCCGGGCCGCATTCGACCTCGCGCCGCCCAGGCGTCGTCGCGACGGACTGACCGGCGGCGACGGCGGTCACCGGGCAGCGTGCTGCGTGAATCGCTAGGCCGTCTTGCGCCGGCGGCCGCCGCGACCGCCTGGGATCTGGCCCTTGCTGATGTAGATCGTCTCGCCGCGAACGCCCCAGTGGAGGTCGCGCTTCTCCGCCTCCATCAGCTTGGCGACCGCCAGGCGGAGCGTCGCGAGCTTCTGGCCGGGCTTCAGCTTGATCGGGACGGCCAGGCTGGCCGGCGCGGCCGCCGCGATGTTGCAGGCGGCCCGAATGTCGTCGGTCCGTTCGCGGATCGCACGCTGGCGGGGCGTCTCGGGCCGGACCTTCGCTTCGGGCTTGATGGTGTCCAGCGCCACCAGCTCACCGACGCTCAGCTGCTTGAACGCGTGCGACGACGATGTTGACGTGGACGTGCGGGGTCTGGCCACGAGGGCGCCTCCCTGAGAACCACTCGGTGCATTGACGGGAGGGACTCTAGGCGCTCGCGGACCCCCGGGTCAATTCGGTTGCGCTCCCACCGCCGACTCAGGCGCGGCTCGTCCAGGAAGTCAGTCGGGCTGGGTCTGCTGGCGCGCCCAGGCATACAGGGCGTCGTAGACGGGCAGCTCCAGCTCCAGCTGACGCTGGTCATCGAGGCCGAGGGTGGCGAAACCGTCGGCGATCGCCAGCAGACCGGCCGACTGCGGCGTGGCGTCGGGATCGTCGGCCACGTCGGCGCCGTGGACGACCCGCGCGAGGAGGGCGATCGCCGGATCATCGATGCGGTACGCATCCACGAGCACCTCGAACGTGCATTTCCCGTCGCGGTGGGCGTAGGTGGCTCCCGGTGCATCGAAGCTGGTCGCCCCGGTGCGGGCGGCGAAGTCCAGGACCTCGTCGCGTGGGAGGTAGACGATCTCCGCGTCGGGGTCGATGAACGCGCGGATCAGCCACGGGCACGCCACCCGGTCGGTCCTGGGATGCTCTCGAGTCACCCACTGCATCGTGTCCTCCTTGGTGTGCCGTCCGCCGCTGGCGGTCAGGAACGCGGGCCGCTCACGCCGGTTCGCGACCGAGCATCTGGGCCCGTTGCCTGAACGCGTAGAGGCCGTCGAATAGGGGCGCCGTGACCTCCAACGGCGCCTCGTCGTCCAGCGTCATCGACAGGCCACGGACGAGCACGTCCAGCCCTGCCGCCTCGGGCGCGTCGAACCGTTCGTCGCGCAGGTCCGCCTCGTGGACGATCCGGCCGACCTCGACCAACGCCGAATTCCTCAACCCCTCCCGCTCCAGGATCGTCTCGAAGCTGCAGGCGCCATCGTGGTGCGACAAGGCTGCGCCCCGCATGTCGAACGGCGTCGCGTCCGCGGGCACGTCGTCGGGGTCGTCGACGAAGACGAACGTCGCGGCTGGATCGATGAAGCGCCGGATCAACCAGGCACAGGCCGCCCGGTCCACGTGGCAACCGCGCCGCGTCGCCCAGTTCACGACGCGGCCTCTAGGCCGATCGCGAGTCGCTCGACCGAGGCGCGCTCCCGGTCGCGAGCCGTAGACGGGAAGAAGTCGCGCGCCTGGATCCGGCCCAGCTCGCGCCGGAGCGCGGCGAGCGTTCGCCTTCGGGCCGCTGCCGAGTCGGCGGCGGCAGCGCCGGCCCGCGCGAGCAGCCGGTCGTACTCGCCCTCGATGGCCTCGGTCATCTGGCGGGCGAGCGCCCGCGCCTGGACGGCCGTTCGCGGCTCGGCGAGCCAGACCGTCGCCTCGCCGTGGTGCTCGGTGATCGTGTCGGCGACCCATTCGAGCTGCTCTCTCGTCCGAGCGTCGAGCGGGAGTGCCACGACGCCGTCCGAGACCTGGGCGACGCCGAGCCTGCGGAGCTGCCGCCAGACCGCGATCCGCGGCGTGGACGGCTCACGTGGCAGGCGGTAGGCGAGGAGGACCCAGCGGCTCTGTTGGCTCACGGCCGGACTGTATCACAGACATGCAACCGTGGTTACATATGAGCGTGGCGGCCTACCAGTGTGGCCAGCAGTCAGCACTGACGAACCGAAGTTGCCGGTAACAAGGCGCGTGGCCTGCCTCGCCGCGATTCGGTGATTTGCAGCCACGGCAATGCGTCGGGGACGATCGGCATTGCGCGCCACGACTTCCGTTGGGTGCTTGGGTTCCCGAGTGCTGCGTGGCAGTCACGTCGAGCGGCGGTCGGGGCGGAACCGGCCGATCGTGGCAGTCACGTCGAGCGGCCGATCGTGGCGAAACCGGCCGATCGTGGCAGTCACATCGAGACCAGCCAATCGCGGCGGAACCGGCCGCACGGCGAGACCAGCCAATCGCGGCGGAACCGGCCGCACGGCGAGACGGACCGACCGAGCCCAAAACGACCCACGGTCCCTCCGCTCTCGGCACCTTCCGTCCGGCTATCCAGCGAGGGTCATCGCGAGATCCGGCTGGAGCAGGAAGGGCGGCAGGAAGGCCGGCAGGTTGGAGAAGGGCAGGACATCCGGATGGAGCTCGACGCCCAGCGCGTCGCGCATGAACCGGCGGCGCGCCTGGATCCGATCCCACGCGCCCGGGTAGGAGGTCGCGAAGGCGTCGCGCAGCGACTGGTCGGCGAGGGCGATGCCGTCCTCGATGTTCGTCGTGAAGTAGGCCGTTCCGGTCGCCGGGATGATGTCGACCTGGAAGACCATGCCGGATCGCAACTCGACGGTCGAGCCTCGCGAGATGGGCGAGTTGACCCACTCGTCGAGATGGAGCTGGTGCCCGGGGTTCAGGAAGATCCCGAAGAACGGGTCGCCCAACCGGCGATCGATGACCTCGTGGAGCGCACCTCCTGTCTGGCCGACCCGCAGCTCGCCGTACCAGTCGGCGACCGCCTCGAAGTAGGGACCGACCAGCCGATCGACGTAGTCGCCGATCGACGCCGGCAGCTCGGACGCCTGCTCGACGACGAACCCGGCCCGGCAATTCAGCGCGCCCCAGACGCCGAACGCCGCCGTGAACCGGTCACCGCGTGCGATCGGACGGTCACCCGGACTGTGCAGCCCGAACGTCGCCCGAGGCCCGGCCGTCAACATCAGGTGGCAGGAGAGCGGCATTCCGTTCCAGTCGAGCAACCGGACTGCCTCGCGCTCGGTCATCCCCGGTCGGAGACCGGACAACAGCCGGCGAATCCCCTGCGAGGTCTGGCACGCCGCGTACTCGAAGGCCGCCAGCTGCTCGACCTCGTTGATCACCCGGAGGCCGTCCGCCGAATCGATCAGCAGGCTCGTCGCGTTCTCCACAGCCCCGGTCGCCCCGACCAGGCGGCGGAGCTCGTCCACGATGTAGGCGGGCGTGTCGATCCTGTCCGGGCTGGCGTACGTCTTCCAGCCGACGACTCCCACCCGGCTGCCCGGGCCGATCCCCTCGTCACCGAGGATCTCGGCGAGGGACCGCGAGCGATCGCGTGGCTGGCTGGGCAGGCTGAAGTCCTGGAAGCGATGTCGCCGCATGGCCACGGAAGCAGCACCCGCCAACCCGTAGCACTCGTTGCCGATCAGGATGGCCGGCTCGCCCGACGGACCGAGGACGAGCAGGGCTTCCTCGAAACGTGGATCGAACCCGGTCAGGTAGGCGAGGTTCGCGCTGTGCTCGCGATCGCCGTACACCACCAGGCGGTCGAAGCCGCGGGCGCCGGCTCGCTCACGCAGGCGCGCCAAGCGTGTCGCGTACAACGCGTCGGGCAATTCCGGGCTGGCTTCCGGCATCCCGAACTCCGGCAGGTCGATCCTCGCAAGGCGTGCCCTCGGCATGGGTCGCAACGTCCTCCTGTCAGTTCGTGGGCGGTTGCCACGGCTGCGCCACGCTGGCGCCACGATCGATCAGCGCGAACTCGTTCGCCGCCACGTGGATCCACGGCCCGGTCTCGCCGTCCGGCCATTGGACGCGAACGTCGGCGGCGGTCGCCGACCCGAGCCCGAAATGGACCCAGCCCAGCTGGCCGCCGATGTGGCCGCCACCGACGGTCAGCTCACGTCGCATCGTGGTCTCGCCGACGCGGACCTCGAGCCACGCGCCGATGGCATCGCGGTTGGGGCCAGGCTGGGTGACCCGGAGGGCCAACCAGCCGCCGATCGGCGCCGGCTTGGCGGCATCACCCGAACCGACGTTCCGCCAGAGCATCACCGGGTCGCCGAGGTTCACCTCGACCAGGTCGAGCAGGCCGTCGAGGTTGAAGTCGGCCAGTGCGGCGCCGCGACCGCGGGCGAAGGTCACGATCCCGGCCGCGTCGGCGGCCTCCGTGAACGTCCCGTCGGATTGACCGAGGAACAGGTTGCTCGGGTCGCGCGAGGCATAGTCGGGCATGGCGCTCACGTTGCCCTTGGAGATGAAGAGGTCGATGTAGCCGTCGTTGTTGACGTCCTCGAACTCGGGATGCCAGGCGGTGGACGGCAGCACGTCGCCGCCGGTGAACGGCTGCGCGGCCGTGACGCCGCGCTTGAGGGCGATGTCGCGGTAGGTCGGCTGGCTCGGTCCACTGGCCAGGGTCTGGAGCCGGTTGTCACCCTGGCTGGTGAGGAAGACATCCGGATAGCCGTCGCCGGTCACGTCGTAGCTGGCGATGCCCATCCCCCAGATCTGCATGGCCACCCAGCCATCATCCTGGGTGTAGAGCCGCGGCGCCTCGCCCGGCGCGACTCGCCACAGCTGGTCCTCGCCGTCGATGTAGTAGTGCCGATCGTTGGTGACCCGGAGGTCGCGCCGGCCCGATCGGTCCCAGTCGCTGAACAGCATCGAAAGCGTGCAATAGCCCGGGGTCAGGGCGATCGGTGCCGCGTAGCCGGTGCCGACGGGATCGGGTCGGTACAGGGCGTTGTCGGCGCACGAGTCGGCGGGCTGGCCGGACGCGTCGAGCTTGACGTAGTTCCCGACGGCCAGGGTCGGCAGGGTCGCCGACCCTTCCCAAGTGGCGCTGAGGGCCGTGGACCAGGCCTTTCCGCCGTCGAACGCCCAGGCGTTGTTGGCCTTCTCGAAGCGGCAGTCGCCCAGCCCTCGCAGCAGGTCGACACCGCCGACTCGCAGGACGGCGAGATCGACCACGCCGTCGCCGTCGATGTCGAGCGGATAGGCGCCGTTGACGCTCGCCAGGTCCGTCACCGGGTCCTTGAGCCGGCTGAACTTGAGCGCACCGCCCAGCGGGCTGTCGTTGCGGTAGAGAGCCGCCAGGTGGCTCCCGCCGGCGAGGTAGAGGTCCGGCCGGCCGTCGTCGTTGCAGTCGAAGACGGCCACGCCCCCGCCGACGAAAGCGGTCGAGCCGCCGTCGTAGACCTGCTGGACGCCGGCAGTGGCCGTCTCGTCGACGAACCGGGCGGGCCCGAGGGCCGACCCCGGCCCGCCCGGCCCAGCCAGCGCGAGGCCCACGACCACGACCACGATCGCTGCGACGACGACTGCGGCCGCGAGCAGGGAGAGCCTCAGCGCTCTCCGGCTCATCCGCCAGCCTGCCCGCTGTAGTACTGCTGCGCCTTGGCCCAGGCCTCCTTCCCGCACTCGAAGCCGATCACCCGGCCGGTGAAGTCGTCGACCTGGACGTGGATGCCGCCATACAGCCGGGACTGCCCGGCCTGATCCGCGGCGTCGTAGAAGGTGGCCCACTCGAGCCGGATATCGGTCGTCGGCCCGGCCTCGAACTTGAGCGATCCCGCCTTGATCGTGTAGCCGCTGATCCCGCCGGGGAAGTACTCGTTGCCGGTGAAACCGGTCAGGACCTCGGCGCCCGCGCGACTGAACGTGCTGTGCCCCGAGATGTAGCCCTGGAACGCCGGCGTCACGAATGTCGGCAGCTGGTAGGGGACCCAGTTGGCGGCGAGGATCCAGGTGACCCCGCCGATCTGCGTCTTTGGATCCTTCGGGTTGCCGGCCCAGGCGCGAATGGCGATCTCGCCTTCGTGGCCGGCGAGCGCGGCGTGGCGCTGACCGGGCGCCGTCGTCGCCTTGGTGATCACCTCGATCAGGCCGGGAACGAGCGGCAGCCCTTCCTTGTTGTACGACGGACCGTTGGGGTCGCTGGACTGGCCGAGGCCGCCCATGTACCGGATCATCGAGATCGGGCGCGTGCCGTCGTAGTCGCCCTTCAGGCCCCACGCCGCGATCGCCGCGTCGTGCACCGCGCCGTTCAGGGCCAGGTACAGCTTCACGTCCCACTGGAGCCGATCGACCGACGGTCCGGCGCCACCGATCCGGAGGTTCGGCGAGAGCTCGTCGGAGACCAGGTTGGCGAGCACGTTCCAGTGTCCCGGCGGCGTCTCGGACTTGGGCCCGTCTGCCCAGAACTCGGCCATGACCCGGGCGAAATCGCCAAGGTTCACGACGTCGCTCGGATACGGCTGGCCGGTGGCCGGATTGACCGGGTGCCCGTGGCCGTCGTTGGTTCCCAGTGCGTTGCCGCCTCGCGCGCCGGGCGAGATGTCGATCGTGGCACCGGCCGTCGGGTCGAGCAGGCTGCTGTCGCGGATGACCTCCACCGCCTGTTCCTTGAACACCTGGTCGGTGGCCGGATCGCCGAGGCGCGGGGGCGGCCCCGGGTCGATGGGCACGCCAGCCGGTCCGCCGTCGGGCATCGCGAAGCTCTTGACGTGGCCCCAGTGCGGGCCGACCGCCTGCTGGACGCCGTTGACGACCGGGATCCCGTTCTGCGAGATCATGTGCTCGATCTGGAGGGGCTGCCAGCGGTTGGGATCGGCCATGGTCGTGCCCGCCTTGGCCACCACCAGCGGCGGGTTGACGGTCTTGTAGTTGGGTGAGCTGTAGCCGCCGGCCTCGTTCGACCCATCGGTCTTTCCGTAGGCGAGGACCGCGGCGGCGATCCGGTTGCCGACCGCAGCCGGCGTGTCGCCTTCGGTCGTGGTGACGTCGATCGGGTAGCAGAGCGAGTCCATCACGTCGTCGAACTCCGACAGCGACTGGTCACCGCCGACCGCCTTGATGAAGCGCGACGTGAGCACCCGGAATGCGGCGTAGCTGATCGCCTCGTTCCGTGCCGCGGGGATGTCCGAGGCCTGCACCTTCTCCTTGTCGATGTAGCCGGACGCGGTCGTGTCATACGCCGCCCATGCGTCCCACATCGCCACCGACGTGTGGAACAGGTTGCGGGCGTGGACCGGGGGATTCGGCAGGGCGCGCCGGATCGCGTCGAGCAGCGCCTCGTCCCAGCGCCGGGCGACGGACCAGTCCCGGTGCTCGGCCACCGCCGCGCAGGACGTCCCTGTCGACCATGGGTGAGTGATCGCGAGCGTGCCACTCACGAGGACGACGGCTGCCGCGAGGACGGCGATGGCCGCGAGCCTTCGCCTGGGTCGAATGGTCGCCATGTTGAACCCCCTCCAGTCGCCCTGGCGGACGACGGCAGTCGATGCGATGAGAAGGATCTCGGTAGGCCTGAGGCCAGCCAGTATCTCGCGTGTGCGGTTCACAGGCTTGACTTCGGATCGGCGTTGTAAGAGCCTACCTCAGGCATTTGAAAGAGAGGAACACAAATCCGTGGCCGTGCGGCTGTATGCGATCGGGCAGCGGAGCGAAACCGTCCGTCGGGCGAACCTGAGCGCCATCGTTCGCGAGCTGCATGTCAGCGGCGCGCGGTCTCGATCGGAGCTCGTCGCGCGGACCGGCCTCACCCGCAGCGCCATCCGCGGGCTGATCGGCGAATTCGTCGCCGCGGGCCTCGTTTCCGAAGAGCGCGCGGCTCCGGTCGGCGGACCCGGGCGGCCCTCGCCGCTGGTTCGGCCAAACCCGGACAGCGCCGTCGTGCTGGCCGTGGACATCGCGGTCGATTCGCTCGCCGTCGCCTTGATCGGGCTCGGCGGCGAGCTCCTGGACATCATTCGGGTCCATCGGCCGCGCGGCCACACGTCGGTCGATGAGATCGTCGGCAAGGTGGCAGAGCTCGCTGGCGTGCTTCGTGCGCGATCGGGGAGCGACTCCCTCATCGGGATCGGAGTCGCCGTCGTCGGAGTCGTCCGTCGCACAGATGGGTTGGTCTCGACGGCTCCGAACCTGGGCTGGCGCGACGTTCCGCTCGGTGATCGGTTGGCCAGCGCTCTCGAGGCGGTCGCGCCGATCTCGGTCGCCAACGATGCGGATCTGGGCGCGCTTGCCGAGGTCCGGCGGGGCGTGGCGGTTGGCACCGACGACGTCCTGTACATCCACGGCGAGGTTGGCGTGGGTGGCGGGCTGATCGCGAACGGCAGGCAGCTCACCGGCACGGCGGGATTCGGCGGCGAGGTCGGCCACATCCCTGTCAACCCGGATGGCACCGCCTGCCAATGCGGGTCCGTCGGGTGCTGGGAAACCGAGGTCGGCGAAGAGGCCCTGCTCCGTCTGGCCGGTCATCCACCCGGCGGCGGCTGGAGCGAGGTCGAGGCCGTCCTCGAGGAGGCCAGGGCCGGCTCGACGGTCGCCCTCGGGGCCTTCGACGCCGTTGCGCGCTGGCTGGGCATCGGACTGGCAGGCCTCGTGAATGTCTTCAACCCGCGGCTGGTCGTCCTGGGCGGCTTGTTCGGCCGGGCCCATCCGTTCCTCATCGGCGCGCTCGAGTCCGAGCTCGATCGGCGGACGTTGCCGGGGCCGCGAGCCCTCATTCGGATCGTGCCGGCCCGCCTCGGGGTCGATGCCCCGTTGCTCGGGGCGGCGGAGCTCGCCTTCGAGCCGCTCCTGGCGGACCCCGCCGCGTGGTTGCGTCCCCGTGGCGCCCGGGCCGAGCTTGCGAGCGCCTAATCATGAAACCCGTCACTGTTCTGCTCGCACCTCCGCACGGCCGGCGTCCGGCGTCTCCTACAGGACGGCGTCACGACGCGACCGGCGGGAGGTCATCATCTGGGGTCCACGTCCCGAGCGAATGGACGCTCGGGCTGCTTCAGGAAGCCAGCCAGGTTGGCCGGCCGAGCGTTCGTTCCGTCACGGAACCCGCCTTGGGAGGGTGGTAGCCTAGCGCGGGACACGTGGAACCGATGGAGCCATCAGGTCCCAACGAGGAGGAATGGAAAGCATGGCAAATCGCAGATTTGCGGCGTTGATCGGCGTTGCGGCGGTCGTCTTTGCGGCATGCTCGAGCAGCGGCGCAACGACAGCCCCGAGCGCAGGCGGCGGCGGCAGTGCAGCCGGTTGCGTCGTCGGCGTCTCGTGGAACAACTATCAGGAAGAGCGCTGGGCGAAATGGGATGAGCCGGCCATCAAGGCGGCTCTCGAGGCGGCCGGTGCGACCTACGTCTCGAACGACGCCAAGTCGTCGGCCGAGACACAGGCGACGAACGTCGAGAACCTGATCACCCAGAGCAAGGCCAAGGTCCTGATCGTCCTTGCCCAGGACGGGACCGCGATCAAGTCGTCCGTGGCCACCGCGACCGCGGCCGGCGTCCCGGTCATCGCCTATGACCGGCTCATCGAGGATCCTGCCGTCCTGTACATCACCTTCGACAACGTCGAAGTTGGCCGGATGCAGGCCCGAGAGGTCTTCAAGGCCGTTCCCAAGGGCAACTACGCCTTCATCAAGGGCAACAAGGCCGATGCGAACGCTGACTTCCTCCGCGGCGGTCAGGAAGAGATCGTTGGGGCCGCCATCAAGTCCGGCGACATCAAGAACATCGGCGAGACGTACACCGACAACTGGGACCCGGCCAAGGCCCAGACCGAGATGGAGCAGATCCTGACGGCCAACAGCAACAAGGTCGACGCCGTTCTCTCCGAGAACGACGGCATGGCCGGCGGCGTCATCGCCGCCCTGGCGGCCCAGGGTCTCGCGGGCAAGGTCGCGGTTTCCGGCCAGGACGGCGACACCGCCGCTCTGAACCGGGTCGCGCTCGGCACGCAGACGGTCGACGTCTGGAAGGACGCCCGACTGCTCGGCAAGACCGCCGGCGACGCCGCGGTGGAGTTGTGCGGTGGCACCAAGGTCGACAAGATCACCGGTGCCTCTCCGTTCACGACCCCCGGTGGCAACTCCCTCAGCTCGATCCTGCTCAAGCCGGATCCCATCACCAAGGCCAACCTCAAGGACGTCCTTGACGCTGGCTGGATCACCAAGGCCGACCTCTGCAAGGACGTGGCGGCCGGGGCCGTTCCCGAGTGCGGCTAGTCCGCCGCTGAACCGGTAAGCGATCGCGCCCTGCGCCCGCGGAACCTCCGCGGCGCAGGGCGCAACCCATTCATCGCGCGTTCAAGCCAGGAGGCGTGGCGGTGACCGAAGCAACCCCCGCGAAGGCCGTCGCAGGCGCAGGCCCCACCAGATCCCTGCGTTCCGTGCTCTCGCAGCTCGAGGTCGACACGCGCCTGCTCGGCATGGTCGGGGCGCTCGCCGCCATCTGGATCGGGTTCAACGTCATGTCCGGGGGCAACTTCATCACCACCCGGAACCTGTGGAACCTGTCCGTCCAGAGCTCGTCGATCGCCATCATGGCGACGGGCATGGTCCTGATCATCGTGTCGCGCAACATCGACCTGTCGGTCGGCTCGTTGCTCGGATTCCTCGGCTACACCATGGCCATGGTCCAGGCTGTCTGGATCCCGAAGAACCTCGGCCTCGGCTTCGACCAGCCCTACACGTGGATCATCGCCCTGGCGGTCGGGATCGGGGTGGGTGCGCTCATCGGCGGGCTGCAGGGGTTCATCGTCGCCTACGGGCGGGTCCCGGCATTCATCGTGACCCTCGGCGGGTTCCTCATCTGGCGCGGCCTCATCTTCTGGTACGCGAAGGGCCAGACCATCGCGCCGATGGACAAGAACTTCTTCCTGCTCGGTGGCGGCCCGACCGGTGCGGCCGGGGAGTGGCCGAGCTGGATCATCGGCATCCTGGCCTGCGTGGCCATCGTCTACCTGGCCATCGCCAGTCGCCGGCGACGCCGCCGGTACGGATTCCCCGTTCGCCCGACCTGGGCCCTCGTGACCGTCATCGGCGCGGCCTGCGCGGCTGTTCTCGGGGCGGTCTGGGTGGCCAACAACTACTTCTGGCCGACCGCGCTGGCGACGCAGTACGCGCAGTCGCACGGGATCACCGAGCCGACGGGCGGTCTCCAGATCCCGGTCGGGATCGCCTTCCCGGTCCTGATCATGATCGGTGTGGCGGTGGTGATGACGATCATCGCGACGCGCCGGCGCTTCGGGCGGTACGTGTATGCGATCGGCGGCAACCCCGAGGCGGCCGAGCTCGGCGGAATCAACGTCCGTCTGACGATCATGCGGACGTACATCCTCATCGGCATCCTGGTCGCGATCAGCGCCGCGGTCCAGACGGCGCGACTCAACGGTGCGGTCACGAACCTGGGTGTCCAGAACGAGCTCGACGTCATTGCCGCGGCGGTCATCGGCGGCACGTCGTTCACCGGTGGGATCGGCACCATCACGGGGGCCGTGCTCGGCGCCGTCGTGATGCAGTCGCTCCGCTCGGGCATGGTCCTGCTCAACGTCGACTCGCCGACCCAGGACATCGTCGTCGGCGTCGTGCTGGTCGCGGCCGTTGGCCTCGACTCCTACCTTCGCCGCAGGAGCGCCCGATGAACGACGGAGGCTCGAAGATGAGCGCGCCGCAGGCGAAACCCCTCGTCGAGATGCAGGACATCAAGATCGCGTTCGGCGGTGTCCACGCGGTGGACAACGTGAGTATCGAGCTCTGGTCGGGCGAGGTGGTGGGGCTCGTCGGGGGAAACGGCGCCGGCAAGTCGACGCTCATGCGCGCCCTGTCGGGAGCGCACCCGCCCGATTCGGGGCAGATCGTCATCGACGGTCAGCCGGTGACGATCGCGAACCCGCGCGAAGCGAAGGCGTTCGGGATCGAGACGATCTACCAGACGCTGGCGCTGGCCGACAACGTCGATGCCGCCGCCAACATGTTCCTGGGTCGTGAGCTGACCACCCGACTGGGCTCGCTTGACGACTCGGCGATGGAATCGGCGACCCGCAAGGTGATGGGCCGCCTCAATCCGAACTTCAAGAACTTCAAGACGGCGGTGATGTCACTGTCCGGTGGCCAGCGGCAGTCCGTTGCCATCGCCCGGGCGGTCCATTTCAACGCCCGGATCCTGATCATGGACGAACCGACCGCGGCGCTCGGTCCGGCCGAGACGGAGCAAGTCCGCAGCCTGATCCGCCAGCTGAAGGCGGACGGGATCGGGATCTTCCTGATCAGCCATGACATCCACGACGTGTACGACCTGTCCGACCGGATCGCCGTCATGTATCACGGCCGGATCGTCGGGACGGTCAAGAAGGACGAGGTCACGACCGACGAGGTGCTGGCCATGATCATCATGGGCAAGCCGCTCGAGAAGGTCACGAGCGAGGAGATCGCCCAGCTCCACGGCTGAGGTTTACGGCCGCCGGCCGGCACCACCGGCGGTCGGCGGGATCTGTCAGCGGTCGGAGGCGCCCCTCTCGGCTCCCGCCGCGCTGTCCGTCGCCCAGATCTGCTGGTTGACCACGTTCTCGAGCAGCTCCTGGCGACCCGACACGGGCTTCGGGTCGATCTCGCCGACGGCGACCCGGCCGGCGATGCCCTCGAGGATGGCGTCACCAGACAGGATCGACCGGCCGAGGCCACCGTTCCAGCCGGCATACCGTTCCGTGCGCCGACGCTCGAGCTCGCCCGATTCGACCATCCCGGCCGCGACCAGGAGGGAT
>JBGPVC010000042.1:0-18502 GCA_041491485.1 Candidatus Limnocylindria bacterium | reverse complement strand
CGTCGGGCTGCCGAACATGCCAACGCGTCGGCCAACCGATGGGCCGTTCCGCCGCCTACGATCCGGGGATGAACAGAACTGCGCTCGTGAGCCCGGTCGCGCCCCACGAACAGGACTCGTTCCGGGGCATTGTGTGCGTGTAGCCACCAACAAGCAGCACCGCCCTGTCGCCCAGGGTCACTGCGGCTCCACCGGCCCGCGGCTCAGGCATCGGTGGCGCGGCGGTCCACTGGCCGGTCTCCGGGTCGAAAAGCACGGCCTCGGCGGTCGTCTCGTAGCTATCGGCGGTGGTCAGGATCGCGCCTCCAGCCAGCAGGACCCGCCCGCCAACGCTGCTCGCCGCGAGCATGTCCATCCGCGAATGACCTGGCTCGACCTCGGTCACCATTCCCGTCGTCTGGGGTGGCGATGCGTAGAGCACCCGATCGATCTCCGTCCATGCGCCCGAGGCCGCATCGAAGCGGAGTGAGCGAATGGCGAACGCGCCCTCGGACTGCTCCGTCCTGCCGACCAGCAGCGCGCCGCCGCCCGCGAGGGCCACGAGCGACCCGATCCTGATGACCCCAGCATACGTATGGGCACCCGCGACAGCCGTCCAGTCGACGCCCGGGAGCTCGCCCGTCAGGCTGAAACGACCCGAGCCGGGATCGTAGATCTCGGCGGTCAACTGGGCTCGATCGTCCAGATCGACCCAGCGGTGGTCCCAGACGTCGTTCGTCGGCGATGAGCCGACGACGAGAACGCGCCCGTCGGCGAGCGCGACCGCTGCGGCGCCGAAGCGGGCAAAGCGAAGCGGGCTCGTTGCCGACCACGTGTCGGTGGCGGGGTCATAGAGTTCCGCCGTCGCAAGGGCGGTGGCGGGCGGGGGTCCGGGATCGACGTCGGCGAGCTCGATCTGGATCACGGCGCCCTCCCGGCCCGAGACTCGTCGATCGGCTGCGAGAGCGAACCCGCCGTCGGTCCGCACCTCGAACCACCACCGATCCGCCGCGCTGATGTAGTAGCCACCCGCGACGAGCACTCGGCCGTCGGGCAGGGCCGCGGCGGCGGGGGCCGTCCGGGCCGTGCCGAGTAGGCCGCCCTTCGACCAGATCGAGGAGAACCCCCCGTTGTAGATGTACGTACTCGAGTACGAATCGTGGCTTTGCGCGTATAGGTAATCGTCGCTGGTGATGCCTGCGTTGACGCCGCCGGTAACGAGGACTCGTCCGTCCTGGAGCGGCACGGCCACGAAGTCGGCGCGAGGTTTGCTAAGGCCCCCAAGGGTCATCCAGCTATCGCTGTCTCGGTCCCAGATTTCGACGGCCCGGCTGTCGTCACGGACGCACTGGTCGCTCGAGGAGGGATCCAACTCGGGGAAGGTGCTCGTGTCGTTGCCGAACACGAGGACGTTCCGGTCGGCGAGCAGGGCGTGCGGCGCGAGACGTCCAACCGCCATCATGCCCGTCGTCTTCCAGGAGCCGATTTCTGTCGGCAACGGGCTCGGGGTGTGCTGAGGTGTTGCCTCATTCGTGGCCGCGGTGGCAGCGGCCGACGAGCGCTCGGGCGACGTTGACGGCTCCGCTGAACCGCAGGACGCCACGATCATCGCTGCCGCCACCAAGCAGGCCAGTCTGTCGCGCATTGGCCGTCCTCCCGGACGCCTGAGGTCCGAGCTTAGGCTTGACCGCGGACCGCTCAGCTCGTGCCTGGAGACGGTGCGCGCGTACGAGCCGATGCGCCAGAGGCTTTCGTCGTGAATCTGGCCGCGCGCCCGTGCCGCCCGCGGGCTACGACCGGCCCCCAAATCACCAGAACGGGTCGGGCCAGACCGCGACGAGCAGACGTCCGGCGAGGAATGAGGCCAGGTTGGCGACCAGCGACACGGCGACCGCCCGGCGGACCGAGACACACCGGAAGGCCGACCAGTACAAGACCGCCTCCGCGCCCACGGCCCAGCCCTCCGCGGCGACGACGTAGCCAGGCGTCCCGATCAGGAAGAGCTGGGTGAAGACGAACCAGACCGCCGGGTGTGTGGCCAGGTTCGCGAAGACGATCAGGACGAGGAGACGCGGCCAGCTCGGCTCGAAACGGCGCAGCAGGAGCGCGACGATTGGAACCTCGACCGCCAGCGTTAGCAGGAAGGCACGGAACCAGGCATCGGCCGGGAAGAACACGGTGGCAACTCTCCACGTTCGCTCTCGGCGGCTCGGCGGGGACCGGGCAGTCCCAGCGTGGGCCGCGTCGTAGAACCACGCGTCGACATGACGGTGGCCGCCGCATGGACGCTGCGCCAGAGGCATCGGTCGTGAAGTCGATCGGCCCCTCGCGACGTCGGAGGACGGACTGCGCGCCTTTGACCAGGTAGCCGCCGCTCAACCTTAGGCTAAACGCACGACAGTAAGGCTCTGGCACGGGAGGAAAGATTCGAACACGACCAACGACTCTGGCGCAGCACCGGTCTGGCGTTCATCGTCTCAGTTGGCTGGTAAGGCACTGAAGACGCAGCCCAGACCCACGGCCGCCACCTCCGCGACGAGCGACTGGCGAGACCGACCCGCAGGGCAGCGTTCCGAACGGGATGCCAGGTGTCAGGAGTGAGCCACCGGCCCGGGTTCGTCCTGTTGCTGGCGGCTGTTCTGATCGCCGGCTGCGGCGCACCTGACACGTCACCCTCCCCGGCAGCCCCGGCATCGGTGCCGGTTGCGCCGACCTCGTTGACTGAGCCAGCAGAGCCAAGCTCGAGCGCGGCACCGAGTCCCGCGCCGTTGCCGACCGTGGCGCCGACCCACGAGTCGCCCGACCCCGTGACCAGCGCGGCCGGGACTCCACAGCCGACGTTCGTCGACACTGCCGGCAACTGCGCCGTCACGAGCGGCAGGGGCGTGACGTGTTCGGGCGATGGCGGCGCGGTCGACGTGGTCGGTCCCACGACCAGCGTGGCGGCGATCTCCGCCATATCCACGGGCACCGACCACAGCTGCGGGTTGACAAGCAAGGGCGGCGTGGCGTGCTGGGGCTCCAACGGCTTTGGCCAGCTCGGCAACGGCACGACCACGAAGAGCCCTGTGCCGGTCGAGGTCGTGGGCCTCGGCAGCGGGGTCGTCACGATCACTACCGGGGGGGAACACACCTGCGCCCTCACCGGCTCAGGAGGCGTGAGGTGCTGGGGCAACAACTCGGACGGTGAGCTCGGAACCGGCACGACGGTCAGGAGCATCGTGCCGGTCGGCGTGGTCGGGCTGGCGGGCGGGGTGAAGGCGCTGTCCGCTGGCGTGGCACATACCTGCGCGCTAACGAGTGGTGGCGGCCTGAGGTGCTGGGGCGACAACCGGTACGGGCAGCTCGGAACAGGGACCACGGTCGGGAGCCTCACGCCGGTCGACGTCGTGGGTCTGTCGAGCGGCGTGAGGGCGATCTCCGCAGGCGGCGAGAACACGTGCGCGGTCACCACGGCTGGCGGCGTCTTGTGCTGGGGCTACAACGGGACCGGCGCGCTCGGGGACGGGACGACGACGAGCAGCAGCGTCCCCGTTTCGGTCGCCAGCCTGGCCAGCGGTATCGCCGCGGTCTCTGTCAACGGCCAGCACCCGTGCGCACTGACGAGCGTCGGCGGGGTGACATGCTGGGGTGGCGGTGTGGGCTACAAGGGGACCGCGCCGGTCGATGTCCCAGGACTGACGAGCGGGGTCAGTGCGATCGCCGTCGGCTACCAGCAGCTCTGCGCCCTCAGGGGCGACGGCCTTGTGAAATGCTGGGGGGTGAACCCCGACCGCGAGCTCGTCGACGGGTCGTGGACGAATCCATGGACCAGCCCCGCCGCCGTCCCCGCGCTCAGGGGCAAGATGAACGCGATCGCTGCAGGCGGGGGCCACGCTTGCGCGATCACGAGCATAGGTGCGGTCTGGTGCTGGGGCGCCAACACGTTCGGCCAGCTCGGCAACGGCACGACGTCAGACAGCGCCGTCCCCGTCCCGGTCAACTTCTCCGTCTTCCAGATGCCCGTCCTCGTGCCGTCGGTCCCTCCGGGGTCGATCGATCGAGGGACGACGGTCACGTTCAGCGCGACCGTCCGTCCGGTGGGGGCCATCGCCGTCCGACCGGTCGTCCGCTTCGTCATCTACCGGAAGGAGTCGGGGACCTGGCGGCTCGCCGCGACGCGCGACGTGAGCGCAGACACGGCGGGTCGCGTGAGTCTCCGCTGGGGGTTCGTCACGCCGGGGTCGCGCTACGTCCGGGCCCGCGTCATCGCCGACTCGACGTACGGGGCGAGCGCCTGGAGACCGCTGGTCACGTACGAGGTTCGCTGAGGGAGGTCGCTGATGCGAAGAACGATCCGCCGGCCCGTGTTCGTCCTGCTGCTGGTAGCCGCCCTGCTCGCCGGCTGCGGCGCACCTGACCTCTCCCCGTCGGCCATACCTTCGGCATCGGCGCCGGCGCTGCCCACCCTGTCGACCGTGGCCGTTGAGCCGAGCGCGACACCGAGCCAGGCTCCCGCCCCGACGACTGCCGCGACGCCGGCCGATCCGTTCCTCGGTCAGGTCGTCGTGACCGTATCGGACGGCCTGCGGGTCCGCTCGCAGCCACGGGTCAGCGACGACTCGGTCAAGTACGAGCCGCTCCTGCCGCTAAGCACCGAGCTGCAGGTGATCGACGGCCCGGTCATCGCCTCGGGCTATGTCTGGTACAGGGTCACCCCGGTCTCATTCAGCCTGCGCGACGGCCCAGGCGATGGCTGGGTGGCAATGGCCGGCAAGGACGGGGAGGCGTGGATCGCCCTCGCCGGGGGTCCGCTGGCCGGGATCGAGCTCGCCCAGTCGAGCGTCGCCCGCGCCTCGGTCGATCCAGCGTCTGCGAGGACTGCCGCCGCCTCGATCAACGCCTTCGGGCTCGACCTGCTGCGGGCCATGCTGGCCGATCCGAAGCTCGATCTCGCGAACAAGAACGCGGTTTTCTCGCCAACGAGCATCGCCCTCGCCCTGGCGATGGCCCGGGCCGGCGCCAAGGGCGAGACGGCCAGCCAGATGGACGCGGTCCTCCACACCAGCGGCTGGGACGAGCTGGGGACCGGCCTCAACGCCCTTGGTCAAGCCCTCGCCACACGGAACGCGACGTGGCAGGACGAGTCCCTCGACCCGCCGACCCGTGAGCTCGCGCTGCGGATCGCCAACACCTCGTTTGCCCAGAAGGACTGGACCATCGAGCAGGCGTATCTCGACCGCATCGCCTCGACGTTCGACGCGGGCGTCCGCCTGGTCGACTACGCGGCCAATGCCGAGAGCGCCCGGAAGCTGATCAATGCCTGGGTGAGCGATCAGACCGAGCAGCGGATCCCGGAGCTCATCCCGGAGGGCATGCTGGGTGCGGCCACCCGCCTCGTGCTCGTCAACGCGATCTACCTCAAGGCGGCCTGGGCGACTGAGTTCGTTGCGGACCTGACCGAGCCGGCCGCCTTCACTCGTCTCGACGGCTCTCGGGTCGACGTCCAGACGATGGTCAAGAACTGGCTGACACAAGAGAGGGCTCCGTACGCCCACGGCACCGGCTGGCAGGCGACGGAGCTGCTCTACCGGGGTCGTCCCGAGCAGTCGGCCCCGCTCGCGATGACGCTCATCCTGCCCGACGATCTGCCGGCCTTCGAGAGTGGGCTCACGGCGGCCCAGCTCGGGCGGATCACGAGCGCACTCGATGGCCAGCGAGAGCTCCTGCGCGTCGTCCGATCCGACGACGGCCCAGCGGACGGACCCCGTTGTGAAACGTTCGCCTACAACGTCGAGCTCTTCATGCCGCGCTTCAGTACCGAGACACGGGCCTCGCTGCCGGACATCCTCAAGGCGCTTGGGATGCCGCTCGCCTTCACCTTCCCGGCGGCCGACTTCGCCGGCATCCACACGCCCGAGACCGAGGCGGACCGGGTCTTCATCTCGGAAGTCATCCACCAGGCGAACATCGACGTCGACGAGGAGGGCACCGAGGCCGCGGCGGCGACCGCAGTCGGCGTAGACACCGGCGGAGGCTGCGTCGGGGAACCGTTCCCACGCAAGACGATCACCCTCCGGCTCGACCACCCGTTCCTGTTTTTCCTGCGTGACGTCGAGACCGGGGCCGTGCTGTTCATGGGCCGCGTGGTCGACCCGTCGGTTGGACGCTGAAATCCCAGTCGACGGAGATGAACGCCATGGAACACCGGCGCCCAACGAGCAGCCTCGCCGCGTGGCTGGTCGTCCTCATGACGGCCGTCCTGTGGCCGCTCGCCCCGGCTTCTTCGACGAGAGCGGCGGCCCCGATCCCCCTGTCCGCATTCGGGACGGCGACGATCGATGGGCGGATGCCGTACGGCGAATGGGACGGCGCTGCGCGAATGACCATCCCGGTCTCGTTGCCCTACCCCACGAATCCGATCAAGGTGCCGGCGGAGTTCCTCGTGATGAACGACGCGGAGAACCTCTACCTCGCGCTCCGCGTCGGGCGAACCCTCGACTACGCCGGCCTGAGCGTGGAGTTCGACAACGACGACGATGGCAGCTTCATGGAGGAGGGAGACGACGGCGTCGGCGCGTCCGGCGGCCACGACGACAGCCGGTTCTTCGACTTCGCGAGGATCCACTGCATCAATGCGGGCCTCGGGGACGTCGCCGGATGCGGTCCCGAGGACACCTACACCGACGAGTTGTATCCGCTACCCGGGACGATCGATGGCGGATCGGCCTCGAGCCAGCCCTTCGGTACCGACTTCATCGAGCTGTTCCATCCCCTCGATTCGGCCGACAACACTCGCGACTTCAGCCTCGGCCCTGGGAGCAGCGTGGGGTTCGAGGTCATGATCCAGCTGATTGATCCCGAGTATGGCGTTCCTTGCGTCAGCACCTCGTGCGGCTCCGACACGCATGCCCGCGGCCGCATCACGATCGCGACACCGACGACCGGGAGGGGACCCGGCCCAGCATCGGGTGCCCGCATCTCTCCGGAGGTGTCTCCCACGGGCTGGGTGCGATCTCCCGCGACCGTGACGATCACGGGTGGTCCCGGGACGGCGCGTCTCACCTACTGGGCGGCTCCGATCGCCCTCGAGAACGGCCTGCGCTACGCGGCCGGCGGTGAGATCGGGATGACCACGTGGACGGGGTCGACCGCGAATGTCGTGGTTGCGGACGACGGCTTCACGGTCGTCTACTTCTACGCGACGGGCGCGGACGGCCGGCCGGGGCCCTGGGGATTCACCATCCCAGGGGTCGACGGAACGGCGCCGTCGCTCACGCCACCGTACGTCACGTTCGCCTACTCCGGGACTCTCGGGGTCGGAGCCGGCACCACGCAGGTCCGGTGGCTTGCGCTCGACGCCTATTCGGCGCCGCTCCACTATCTCGTCCAGGAATCGATCGGTGGGGGCGCGTACCGAGCGGCCGGGACGACCACCTCGCCCGTCCTCAGCCGTCGCCTGCGGTTGGGGACGGAGTATCGCTACCGCGTCAAGGCGATCGACTCCCTCGGCAACGGGACCGGCTGGGTCGCGGGGCCGACGTACCGCGTCAGCACCATCGACTCGGGGACCGCGGGGATGACCCTCAGCGGCACGTGGCGGACCGCGTGGAGCGCGACAGCCATCGGCGGCGGGACCGTCTGGTCGGCCGTGCCCGGAGCGAGCGCCTCCGTCTCGTTCACCGGGAGTGGTATCGCCCTCGTGGCGTCGACCGGTGCCGGCCGGGGCACCGCTGAGGTACTCCTTGACGGACGGGTCTACACGACGGTCTCCCTATCGACGCCGACCGCCACGAGCCGGCTCGTTTGGAGCGCGTCGTGGAGGACGGCCGCCCGGCACACGGTCGCCGTCCGCGTCCCGCGCGGAACGACCGGGACGACGCGGGTCGAGATCGACGGCTTCCTGGTCATCGAACCTCGGCCTACCTCCGCGGTTGCGCGGACGAGCATCGAGGCCGAGACGGCCACAAGGACACTCACTGGAGCTGTCCGGCCGGCGACGGTCGCAACGATGACCCCAGGAAGCGGCGGTGCCTGGAGCGGGGGTCGACAGCTCGTCTGGCCCGGCGCTCCGTCGGGGACGCTCATCCTGACGCTGCCGATCGCGCCGGAGACGAGGGCCCCAGAGGTGGGTCGCGCGCGGGTGACCGTGTATGCGACGAAGGGACCCGACTATGGCCGAGTCGATCTCTCGATCGCCGGCCGATCGCTCGTCCGGCGCGTCAACCTCTACTCGCCGATCGTCGTCCCGAGCGGGCCGATCGATCTCGGGCTCATCGATGCCAGGGTCGTCGCACGCCTCGTCGTGAAGGTGACCGGGCGGGATGTGGCCTCCAGCGGCTACCTCGTCGGTCTCGACCGGATCATTCTCACGCCAGAATGAACCTCGGGGCGTGACGAACGGCCGCGCTGACGGAACCGGGCCGGTTCACGACCAAGGCCCCTGGCGCAGGACCGGTCCGGCGTCCATCGTCTCAACTGGCGGTTGAGGCAGTGAAGGCGCAGCCCCGACCCCACGGCCGCCAGCTCCGCCACGAGCGACTGGCGAGACCGACCCGCAGGGCCGCGTCCGAAGGGGGTTGCCCAGTGTCTGGCACGCAAGACGATCACCCTCCGGCTGGACCACCCGTTCCTATTCGTCCTGCACGACGTCGAGAAAGGGGCGGTGCTGTTCATGGGTCGCGTCGTCGATCCCGTGATTGGCAGATCCGGCTCGTGATCTGTCTCCACCCGGACGCCCGGTGATGACGAGTGCAGTTCGCCATCTCGCTGCCGTGGCTGTGATCGCGGGGTTGGTCGCGTCCTGCGGGTCGTCTTTTCCCTCGTCCTCGGCACCGAGTCCGTCGGCCTCCGCGGAGCCGACGCCGGCCACGCCGACCGCCGCCCCGACAGTGACCTTGACACCCACCCCGTCGCCCGTGCCTTCGCGGCCTCGGACGCCCGCCGCCGTCGCCCCCGCGTGGCCCGTGACGGGTTTGTCCGGAACGGTCATCGGGCCCGATGGGACGGCGTACGCCTGGATGGCGGACGCGGAGCAGGGGGTCGCCGCGCTCGACTCGTCGGGCACGATGCGACCCGGCTGGCCGTTCCGCGTCACCTCGCCGGGATCCGACCCGTCCCTCGTGGCCGGCACGGACGGCTCGCTGCTCGTAGGGACGCACGATGAAAGCCGGGCCGGATTCGAGCTGCACCGGGTGGGCGCCGACGGCCGCGAGGTCACCGGCTGGCCCTACCGCGACGACGGTGCGAGCTACTGCTCAGCGCCGGTCGCCGGGGCCGACGGCAGGACCATTCTCGCGTGCTCCCGGCGCGGCGGCCAGAGCTCGACGATCGTCGTGATCGACCAAGCCGGCCGGGTCGTCCCCGGCTGGCCTGTACGGCTCGACGGCGTGGAGCGCCTCGACTCGGTGTGGGGCGCGGCCGTGCGGCTCGGCCCGGACGGTACGGTCTACGCGCTCGGCACCCCAAACGACCCGGGCGAGATGACCCGGCTCTGGGCGTACGCACCCAACGGCAGCCTGCGGCACGGCTTTCCGGTGACCCTCGAGTCGCGCGTGGCGGGGTACGTTCTCGCCCGGGATCGGGTCCTTGTCGGCTCGTACATTGCGCGGGACGCTCCGCCGGAGGGCCTGTGCCCGGGATTCCTGGGCGAGTCGGTCCTCTCCGAGCTCGAACTTGACGGACGCGTCGTTCCCGGCTGGCGCGTGACCGCCGCGGATTGGGCGTCCGCACCTGTGGTCGGAGCCGACGGGACCGTTTACTTCCTCGCCGGAGACCGGTTCTTCGCACTCGGCCCGGACGGGTCCGTCCGAACAGGGTGGCCCGTCGCAATCCCGCCGGTCGACCCCGAATGCGCCAACTATGGGCCGTATCTCGCGTCGGATGGCACCGTCTATGTCATGGCGGAAGGCCTGGCCGCGTTCGGGCCTGACAGTCGGGCGCGGCCGGGATGGCCGTTCGAGCCCGCCTACGGCTTCGCGGGCTTGTTCTGCACCATGGACGCGATGGGCGGCACGAGCCCGGTGCTCGGTCCGGACGGACGCGTGTATGCCGCGGTCGTCGGAGCGAGGGACGCAAACGGGGAGCAAGGTCCGCTCCAGGTCGTGGCGCTTGATTCAGCCGGTCGGGTGATACCCGGCTGGCCGTACGCGCTCCCCGGGACAGGGCGGGGCGAGGTGGAGCTGCTCGGAGTCGTCGACGACCGGCTCTACGTCGGCCTGTCTCAATGCGGGGCATCTGACTTCTCGACGGCCCTGCTGGCGCTCGACGCGGACGGCTCGCTGTCCGACTGACCTCGTCCAGGGGACGAGCTTCCCGCGGCCCTTGATAGCTGGCTATGACCGCATCAGTGGGCATACGCATGTGGGAACGAAGTTGGGATCCCCATAGCGGAATGACTACCGGTGGTCAGGATGGCTGCGAGGATGGATTCGAACACTCGATGGCTTTGTCCAGAGGGATAAGCGGGTCTCGACAATGTCGGGATCCTCCGTCCAGATTGCGTGGGACGTCGGATCCATGCTCCGTTTGTTCCGTTGGTGCTCAGTTCTTGGAGCGCGGTCCTGGGCTTGATGGCCGAAGGGCGACCGATTCAGGCGTTCAGCGATAGGTTGTCCACGGCCCGAACGACGGTCGACGCCCACATCGCCAACATCTTCTCCAGGCTCGAACGGTTGCCCGCCTCCACGATCACCGTCGAATCCTCGCCGTGTTCGCTCACTGCGCGGGCCCATTGAACGACGACAGGCTACGTCGGTGAGATCAGTTGGGCGGGCGCTTCCTCGCCGCGCATTGGGCGTCGATCCAGGCCTTGCCCGCGTCCCAGTAGTCGGAGTCACGCTCGAGACCTCTCAACGCCGCCTCCGCCTCCCATGCGTCGCACCACCGCTCGGCGACATCGGGCTCGAGTCCGCGACCCTGGATGATCAGGTTCCTGATCGCCGACCGCCGTGCCAGGTGGATCCGCTGCGGGTCGGCTCGACGTCCCATGCCAAGAGAGTAGGTCACTCAGGCCCCCTCGTATTGCCCTCGGACCCGACCGCTACATCTTCGTGGGTCTCGGGGCTCAGGCCACTACCGCTGGTAGGGGTGGCTGGCGAGGAAGGATTCGAACCTTCAATCCCCTGATCCAGAGTCAGGTGCCTTACCGTTAGGCCACTCGCCAACGAGCCGGTTCGACATCCTAGCAGAGGGTCCGTCGTCGCACCGGATGGACCCCGTCCGGCGCCCGCTGCCGAGCCGCTCAGCCGGCCTGCGGGCCCCGCGCCTGCACCTTCGCCCAGGTGTCCTTGAGGGTGAGCGTTCGATTGAAGACGAGACGTTCGGGCGTCGAGTCGGGATCCGGGCAGAAGTACCCCAGGCGCTCGAACTGCACCGTCTGGCCGGGCGGCACCTCGGCGAGCGCGGCCTCGACCAGGCAGCCAGTCACGACCTCCTCGGAGGCCGGGTTCAGGTCGGCGAACAGGTCACCGTCCGCTCCCGGGTCCGGTCGCGTGAAGAGGTGGTCGTACAGACGGACCTCGGCCGGAACGGCGTGGTCGGCCGAGAGCCAGTGAAGCGTCGCCTTTGGTTTCCTCCCATCGGGCGCGTCGCCGCCGCGGGTCGCCGGATCGTAGGTGCATCGGAGCTCCACGGTCTCGCCGGTAGCGTCCTTCACCACGTCGCGACACGTCACGAAATAGGCGGACCGCAGACGAACCTCACGGCCCGGAGCCAGCCGGAAGAACCTGGCCGGAGGGTCTTCCATGAAGTCGTCGCGCTCGATCCACAGCTCGCGCGTGAAGGGCACCTTCCGGCTCCCGGCCGTCGGGTCCTCCGGGTTGTTGGCGACGTCCATCTCTTCGAGCCGCCCTTCCGGGTAGTTCTCGACGACCACCTTCAGTGGCCGCAGCACCGCAAGGCGGCGCGCCGCCGTCCGGTTGAGGACATTGCGGACGGCGTATTCGAGCTGGCCAAACTCGACGACGCTGTCGCTCTTGGCCACGCCGATCATCGTCGCAAAGTCCCGGATCCCCTCGGCCGGGAACCCCCGCCGGCGAAGGCCCGAGATCGTGGGCATGCGCGGATCGTCCCAACCGTGGACGTATCGGTCGTTGACGAGCCGGAGCAGGACCCGCTTGGAGAGGACCGTGTAGGTGAGGCTCAGCCGGGCGAACTCATACTGCCGGGGGCGCGACGGCACCGGAAGGTGCTCGATGAGCCAGTCGTAGAGCGGTCGGTGAGCCTCGAATTCCAGCGTGCAGATCGAGTGCGTGACACCCTCGATCGCATCCGACTGCCCGTGCGCGAAGTCGTACGTCGGGTAGACGCACCACGCGTCGCCGGTGCGTGGGTGGGCTGCGTGCAGGATCCGGTACAGGACCGGATCCCGCAGGTTGATGTTCGGAGACGCCATGTCGATCCTGGCGCGCAGCACCCGCGCGCCGTTGGGGAACTCGCCGGCTCGCATCCGTTCGAAGAGGTTGAGGCTCTCGTCGATGGGGCGGTCGCGCCAGGGGCTGTTCCGGCCGGGCGCGGTCAGCGTGCCCCGGTGCTCACGGATCTCATCTGCCGAGAGGTCGTCGACGTAGGCGTTGCCGGCCCGGATGAGGTGGACCGCCCAGTCGTACAGCTGCTCGAAGTAGTCCGACGCGAAGTAGAGGTGCTCGCCCCAGTCGAACCCCAGCCAGCGGATGTCCGCCTGGATCGAATCGATGTACTCGAGCTCTTCCTTGACGGGGTTCGTGTCGTCGAAGCGCAGGTGGCAACGACCGCCGAACTCGCGCGCGACCCCGAAGTTGAGGCAGATCGACTTGGCGTGGCCGATGTGGAGGTAGCCGTTGGGCTCAGGCGGGAACCGCGTGACGATCGTCTCGGCCCTGCCGTCGCGCACGGCCGCGGCGACGATCTCGCGGATGAAGTCGCCTCGTTCGGGCGGGGGTGGCGCTTGCATGCTGACGTCGGCAGGTCCGGAACGGAGGCTCATGGGTGGCCGAGGCTAGCACAGCGCGGCGTCACGCGGCCGCCTCCTTGTCGACGAGGCTCTCCCGGCCGTCGAAGGTGGCTGCTCTGTTACCCTGCCGCGCGATGGAGTTGCCGCCGGAGAGCGTGGAGCAGCCGCCGCCTGACCTCGACGAACAGGATCTCGAGTCGCTCCTCGGTTCGCCCGTTGACGCTGCCCCGGTCGACGCCGCCAATGAAGGTGGCTCGCCACCGCCCCGCCATCGCTCGCGCTACCTCCCCGCCGTCCTGGATGCGCTGATCCCTGGCCTCGGCCACCTCGTCGTCGGTCGCTGGAAGCGCGCCCTCCTGTTCGTCTCGCCGCTGCTGGTTGGCCTGGTTACGGGCGCATGGATCGTGGCCACGACGTCGGGCCCGCGGCTCGCCGCGTCCCTCCTGTCGAACGAGGTGATCTGGGGCCTGCTGGCGGCGCAGGGTCTGCTCCTTGCGTCCCGGCTCATCGCGGTCGGCTCAAGCCTGTTCGATCCCGTCTTGTCGCGACCCGGCCGGCGCGACCTGCTGCCGATCTGTCTGTTGCTCGTCTTCGTCATCGCGCCGCAGGTGTATGCCGGCTATGCGACGGAGATCGCCCGCGAGGCGGCCGACGAGATCTTCGTGGGGCCGGCCACGGCGGTCGTCCCGACCGTCAGCGCGGCGCCCGACCCGAGCTTCCTGTCCACGCCGCCCCCTGGCCTCCCGTCGGCGTCGCCGGCGCCATCCGCCGATCCCGGTAGCCAGCGGGTCACCGCCCTGGTCATCGGTGTCGATTCCGGGGTCGGCCGCAACACGTACCTGACCGACACGATGATCATCGTGTCGCTGGACCGGGCGACCCGGACCGTCTCGATGCTGTCGATCCCGCGCGACATGGTCGACGTCCCGATGGCCGACGGCCGGACGTACCGGGACAAGGTCAACTCGCTCGTCGCCTACGCCAGGCACCACCCCGAGCAGTTCCCGGGCTCGAACGGGACCGGCTTCGACGTTCTGATGGGCGCCCTCGGCACGCTCACACAGGTCCCCATCGACTACTACGCGAAGGTGGACCTGGGCGGATTCGTGCGGGTGGTCGACGTCCTCGGCGGCGTCGACGTCAACGTGGCCCACGGGTTCTGCGATCCCGGCTACGACGAGTACGGCTTCTCCAACGGCTTTTCGATCACGGCCGGGTTGCACCACCTCAACGGTCGGCAGGCGCTCGGCTACGCCCGGGTCCGCAAGGCCTCGGGTGAGAGCGACTTCACCCGCGCCGCCCGCCAGCAGGAGGTGATCTCGGGGATCCGCGACTCGATCGTCCATGGCGGCTTCCTCAACGACCCGATCGGGCTGCTCCAGGCGCTGGGCAAGACGGTCGAAACCAATGTTCCGCGGGACCTGTTGCCGGACCTCGCCGACCTCGCTACCCAGGTCGGCCGCGAGCAGACCTACCGAGCCGTGGTGACCCACCCGCTGGTCGGCTCGGGGTTCGACGTCCGCGGATCCATCCAGATCCCGGACGTGCCGGCGATCCGGGCGCTGGCCGCCAGGCTCTTCCCGACCGACGGCTCGCTTCCGGCAGCCGATTACGATCTGCCGACGCCATCGACGACGGCCGTCGCCGGCAGCGGCGTCGGCGGCTGCAACCCCGCCCCAAAGCCCAAGCCGACCCCCACGCCCAAGCCGAAGCCGGGCGCGACGCCGATACCGAGCGTCACGGCGTCGGCGGAGCCGTCGGCGTCGGGCGACGCGTCCTCTCCACCTTCGACGCCGGAGTCATCCGTGGAGCCCACGCCCGCACCCTGAGGCACGCGGCACCGGGGCAGCCCCGCGTCGCACGTGCCCACGGCGGTGGTCGGGATGTGCCCGGCAGTCAGCACCAGGGCATCGCAGGATCCACAGGGGACGGCTCGACGTTAGCTCGGTGCCTCCCGGGCACCACTACGGCCGGGGACATGCCCACACCACGACCTCGAACCGATTCTGCTGCCTGGCAGACACGTCGCGGGCGAGGGCACGGGCGTGGGCTCGGCCGCCCGGCCACTCGTCTCAGGTCGAGGTCAGCGCCTCTCGCAACAGCTCGGTCAGCTGATCCCACTCCACCAGGAAGGCATCGTGGCCCTTGGTCGATCGGATCTCTCGATAGTGTGCGTTGACCCCGGCTGCGGTCGCCGACTCGACGAGCTCCTGGACCTGGCGCGGCCCGTACAGGATGTCGCCTTCGATCCCGATCCCGGTCAGGATGACGCCCGCCCGACCCAGCGAGTGGAGCGCTCCCACGAGCCCGCCGTGTGCGCGAGCGATGTCGTGGCCATCCATGGCGTCCACCAGGACGCGATAGGTCGCCGGATCGAAGCGGTCGACCAGCTTGTCGCCCTGGTAGTCGAGGTAGCTGACCACCGACGGGCGTCCGTCGGCCTCGATCGAGCCGCCGAACCGTTCGGCGAAGTCGGCCTCGCTCCGATACGTGGTCATCGCCAGCTGGCGGGCCAGCGATAGCCCTTCGAGGCCGAGATGCTCGATGAGCTGGAGTTGGAGGTGGTTCCAGGCGATTGCCAGTGGTCCGATCGAGGCCGGTGCCGCGATCGGCGCCACGTGGCACGTGGCCTCAGGTCGGGCCAGGGCCACCTCGAGCGCCACCATTCCACCGAGCGAGCCACCGGTGGCCAGGGCGATCTCCTCGACGCCGAGCTCGTCGAGCAGTCGCCATTGCGCCTGTGCCTGGTCGACCGTCGTCACGGCCGGGAAGCTCGGCCCGTACGGCCGGCCCGTCCGAGGATGGAGGGACGTGGGGCCGCTGGTGCCGTACCGGCCGCCGAGCAGGTTGGCGCACAGCACGCCAACCTCGGCCGTGTCAAGGGCCTTGCCCTCGCCGATCAGCGGCTCCCACCAGTCGCCGGCCGCGTCGGCCGAGCCGGTGAGCGCATGGACGACGAGGACCTGTGGCGCGGCCTCAGGCGGCGGGCCGTCGTGGCGGTAGGCCACGATCAGGTCCGGGAGCGTGACCCCATTTGTGAGCGTGAACGGCCCCAGCGACACGGTCTCGACCCGGCCGGTCCCCGTCGGGAGACCGGCCGGCCGGGTCGATGGAGCGCGAAGCGTCATCCGGCGGCGCCGACGAGACTGCCGTCGGCGGGGCTTTCGACGGTCGCGGCCGCGAGCGCCTGCTCGAGGTCGGCGATCAGATCATCGACGTGCTCGAGGCCGACGGACAGCCGGATCAGGTCCGGCGTGGTGCCGGTCGCGATCTGCTCCTCGGGCTCCAGCTGCGAGTGCGTCGTCGAGGCGGGATGGATGATGAGCGACTTGGCGTCGCCGACATTGGCGAGCAGCGAGAAGATCTGGACGCTGTCGATGAGCCGCCGGCCGGCTTCGACGCCGCCCTTGACCCCGAAGGTCACGACCCCGCCGAAGCCACCGGTCAGGTAGCGCTTGGCGAGCTTGTGCGAGGGATGGGACTCCAGGCCCGGGTAGCTGACCCAGGTCACCTCGGGTCGGGTCTCCAGCCAGCGGGCGACCGCCAGGGCGTTCTCGCTGTGACGGGTGATCCGCAGCGGGAGCGTCTCCAGGCCCTGCAGGAAGAGGAAGGCGTTGAACGGGCTGAGCGCGGCGCCGATGTCGCGCAGGCCCTGGACGCGCAGCTTGAGGATGAAGGCCAGGTTGCCGAAGGCCTTCGTGTAGCTGATCCCGTGGTACGACGGGTCGGGATCGACGAAGTCCTGCTTGAACCGAGCCGATGCTCCCCAGTCAAACGTCCCGCCGTCCACGACCACGCCGCCGATGGCCGTGCCGTGGCCGCCGATCCACTTCGTGGCCGAGTGGATGACGATGTCAGCGCCGTGCTTGATCGGCTGGGCGATCAGCGGCGCGAAGGTGTTGTCGACGATGACCGGCACGCCGCGGGCATGGGCGACATCCGCGATCGACGCCAGGTCGTGGACGTCCAGGCGCGGGTTCCCGATCAGCTCGAGGAAGACGGCCTTGGTCCGCTCGTTGATCGCCCGCCCGAACGCCGACGGGTCGCTGCCGTCGACGTAGGTCGTGGTGATCCCGATCTTGGGCAGGGTGTGCGTGAACAGGTTGTAGGTGCCGCCATAGAGCGACGATGACGAGACGATGTTGTCGCCGGCTCGGGCGATGTTCAGGATCGACAGGGTCTCCGCCGCCTGGCCGGACGCCACGCCGAGCGCCGCGATGCCGCCCTCGAGCGCCGCGACGCGCTCCTCGAACACGGCGGTCGTGGGATTCATGATCCGCGTGTAGATGTTCCCGAACTCTTCGAGCCCGAACAGCCGGGCCGCATGCGCCGCGTCGTCGAAGACGTAGCTGGTCGTCGCGTAGATGGGGACCGCCCGGGCGTTCGTGGCGGGATCCGGCTTCTGGCCGGCATGGAGTGCGCGGGTCTCTGGTCGGAACGTGGTCGGGTCGAGCTCTGCCATGTCGTTGGGACCTCCGTGGACGGGTGGGGGAGTGCGCCGAATGGGATCGAGGCCCGGCGGCCCTGGGAAGGCCGGTGGGGTCGGCGGTCACCCGTCGTGTCGTTCGGAGGAAACAAAGAAGCTGCAGCTCCGGCGTGGAGTCTGCAGCCCCGGGACCTCGTCTTCGGTCCCGCTCTACCCCTGGTCAGGTGCGCGAGACGTCAGACCCCATCCTCCGCACGGCGGGGCCGCCTGCGCATACACATGTTCCAGGAGTGGCTGGTGTGAGTCACGGTTCGGGCATGGTGTCGGATGGGCCGGGATCCGTCAACCCGATTCACCGAACTGCAACCTTGCGCTCGAGCCACGGGGCGAGCACGTCGCTGACGAGCGCCGCGATCTCCCGCGTCTGGAGGCCGTGCATCCTGAGTGACGCATTGAGGTCCCGCCCGCGACCGACGATCGCGAGCTCCAGGAGCTGCTGGTGTCGAGCCGGCCGATGGCGGTCGCCGCGGTCGGCCTGATCGGCGTCGTCCTGCTCGCCTTGCTGATGCTGATCAAGCCGTTCTGACCGGCGCGTCCGCGCCCGCAGACTACCCGAAGCCGTGACCGGCGACGTAGCATCGTCGGATGACTGCCATCCCCACAACCTTTCGAGCCTACGTCGCCGAGAAGGTCGGCGATCGCGTGGACCGAGGCATCCGCGAATTCGGCGAAGCCGACCTGCCGCCCGGTGAGGTCGAGATCCGCGTCGCCTGGTCGAGCGTCAACTACAAGGATGGCCTGGCCACGCGAGCCGACGGCAAGGTCGCCCGGATCAGCCCGCTGATCCCCGGCATCGACCTCGCCGGCGAGGTCGTGTCCAGCACGGACCGGTCGATCACCCGAGGAACCGCCGTGGTCGCCCACGGCTACGACCTTGGCGTATCCCGTCACGGCGGCTACTCGGACTACCAGCGCGTGCCGGCCGGCTGGGTGGTTCCGCTCGCCCCAGGCCTTTCGCCACGTGAGGCGATGGCGATCGGAACCGCCGGGTTCACGGCGGCGATGTCGGTGGTCGCGCTCGAGGACCGCGGATTGCAGCCGGACGCCGGCCCTGTGCTCGTGACGGGCGCCTCGGGCGGCGTCGGCGGGACGGCGCTGGCGATCCTCGCCGAACGTGGCTATGAGGT
>JBGPVC010000041.1:0-18987 GCA_041491485.1 Candidatus Limnocylindria bacterium | reverse complement strand
CGGACCGACCCGGTCCGGCCCGATCCGCAGGTTCATCAGCGCGATGACCTTCATCTCCATGTAGATCAGGAGGAACGCGGTCGGGATCGTCATCAGCAGGATGACCGTGGCGGCCACCGCGAACCGGACGATCGGCAGGTTCGCCGCGAGGACGTCGACGATCGTGCCGCCCAGGATCGAGATGACCGCAACGAGCGCGATGAGCAGCGCGATCAGGAGCGGGACGATCGTGAACACGATCTTGCCGGGCAGCGTCAGCCGATCCCACGTCCGGTTGACGACGGTCACTTCGTCTTGCCTCGCGCGCCGTGCGACGAGCCGAGGCGAAGGCGCCGGCGAGAACGCGCGCAAGCGCGCACCAGGGAGCGAGCGTAGCTCAAGCTACGTGAGCGAACCGGTGGAGCCGGCAACGCACGCATCGGCTGTCCCACGGCGCGCCTCACTTGTCTACGCCACCCATGATGGGGTCCAAGCTGGCCATGATGGCCATTGTGTCGGCAATCAAATGCCCCGGCATCATGAGCCCGACCGACTGGAGGTGGATGAACGACGGGTCGTGGATCCGCATCCGGAAGGGCTGGTCGGTGCCGTCGCTGACCGCGTAGGTCGAGAGCTGGCCGCGCGGTCCCTCGACCGCCGCGTACGCCCGGCCCGGCCGCGGCCGGAGCAGGCGCGGCAGCTTGGCCATGACCGGGCCATCGGGCATCTGGTGGAGGCACTGGTCGATGATCCGCAGGCTCTGCTTGATCTCGTCCATGCGCAGCAGGTAGCGCGCCAGGCAATCGCCCTCGTCCCGCGTGGGGATGTCAAACTCGAGCTCGGGAAAGACGCTGTACGGGTGGGCCCGGCGGATGTCGAACGGGACCCCGGTGGCGCGCAGGTTCGGGCCCGTCATCACCATCCGGAGCGCCGTCTTCTGGTCGATGGTCCCGAGACCGCGCATCCGCCGGACGAAGATCTCGTTCTCGTTGAGCAGCCCGTTGCCGGCCTCGATCTGCTCGGCGGCGCGGCTCATCCAGTCACCCAGGCGGCTCATGAACTCGTGGTTCAGGTCGCCGTTGACGCCACCGATCCGGAAGTAGTTGAACAGCATCCGCTGGCCGGTCAGGGCGGCCAGCATGTCGACGATCTCGTCGCGTTCGATGAACGACCACAGGATCGGGGTGAGGCCGCCCAGGTCGAGCGCCATCCAGCCCAGGAAGAGGGCGTGGCTGGCGATCCGGTTGAGCTCGCTCGAGAGGACGCGGATGTACTCGGCCCGCCGCGGGACCGTGACGTCCATCAGCTTCTCGAACGCGATCACCGGCGACCACTCGGTGAACAGCGAGCTCACGTACTCGAGCGGGTCCGTGTAGCAGATGGCCTGGTGGTAGTCGGCGTTCTCGCACAGCTTCTCGACGCCGCGGTGGAGGTAGCCGAGCACCGGGTCGAGGTCGACGACCTTCTCGCCGTCGAGCTTGAGCACGACCCGCAGGACCCCGTGGGTGGACGGATGCTGCGGGCCCATGTTGATGAACATCTGGCCGTCGCCGAGCGTGTAGAACTCGGCTTCGCGCTCCGTGCGCGGCGGGTACGGCGGCACCGGCTCGAAGATGCCGAGGTCGCGGTCGAGGGTGACCCTCGGGTCGTCGCTCTGGCGGTTGGTCGTCGTCGTCATCGCGGTTGCCGTCAGACCGACCCGCGGCGCACGAGCGCCGTCGTCGGGGCATTGCTCGGGGCGTGGGTCCGTTCCATCGGCCGGACGCCACCGCCCGGCGACCGCGAGGCGTCATCGGGCAGGTAGAAGTCCTTGCGCAGCGGGAAGCTCTGGTAATCCGGTGGCATGTAGATCCGGCGGAGGTCGCGATTGCCCTCGAACGTGATCCCAAACATGTCGTAGGCCTCGCGTTCCATCCACTCGGCGCCCTTCCACAGGAAGGTGACCGATGGCGCGCGAGGGTCGTCGCGCGACAGTCCGTCGGCGATCACGCGCAGCCAGTCCGCCGTGCTGTCGCTCCACAGGTGGTAGACGACCTGCATGACCACGCCGGTATCGACGCCGGCGAGATCGCTCAGGAACTCGAACCGGAACGCGGGCTCGTCGTGGAGCGCGGTCATGACCGGCACGACGTCACCCGGACCGATGCGCATCTCCGTCTCGTCATGGCGCTGGCGGATCGGTCCGCTCAGCTGCTCGCCGAAGCGGGCTTCCAGGCGCTCCTTGAAGCGTCGGTCCACGCCTAGACGTCCTCCGGAACGGTTGGCCCGATGGCGCGCTCCGGCCAGTGACCGCGGCGCTCCTTGACCAGTTGCTGGAGCTTCATCATCCCGTAGATGAGGCCTTCGGGACGGGGCGGGCAGCCCGGCACGTAGACGTCGACCGGCATGACCCGATCGATCCCCTCGACCGTCGAGTAGCTGCGCTTGTAGCGCCCGCCCGAGCAGGTGCAGTCGCCCATCGCCACGCACCACTTGGGTTCGGGCATCTGCTCCCACAATCGGACCAGCGGCCCGGCCATCTTGGTGGTCAGGGTGCCGGCCACGATCAGCACGTCGGCCTGGCGCGGGCTGGCCCGGAACGGGAACATCCCCCAGCGGTCCATGTCGTTCTTGGACGTCGCCGCCGACATCATCTCGATCGCGCAGCACGCCAGGCCGGACAGCAACGGCCACAGGCTGTTCATCCGGATCAGGTCGAGGACGTAGTCGGCCTTTGTCGGGATGACCTCGAGCGCGCCGCTCCAGCGACCGTCATCGTGGCGCCCTGCCCCGCTCGCTTCGTACTCGCGGAGGTGGGTGATGCTGCTCTCCTGGCCACCGTCGTAGGCCTCCGGATCGGCCGCCCGCCAGAGCGTGTTCGGCACGACGATCGGCGTGACCAGGTCGCGTTGTTCGGGCGAGACCGCCGGCAGGCGGGAGGCGTCGGCCTGGTCTCGGGTCATCGCCACGTCAGGGCCCCCTTCCGCCAGGCGTAGGCCAGGCCCAGGAGCAGGATGGCGACGAAGATCAGCATGCTGACCAGGCCGCCCAGCATGAGGTCACGGAAGGCGTACGCCCAGAGGTAGATGAACACGACCTCGATGTCGAAGGCCACGAACAGCAGGGCGTAGATGTAGAACGACAGGCCGAACCGTCCATGGGTGTCGCCGTACGTGTCGATGCCGGATTCGTAGGGGAGGCCCTTGTGCTCGTCGCCGCGATTGCGGTGCGAGATCAGCCACGCGGCGCCGATCGTCAGGAAGACGAACGACACGCCCGCGAAGGCGAAGCCCAGGACGTACCAGATGCCGGTCAATCCAATCCCTTCCGAGCGGCATGCGACGAGGGAGCCACTGGCCCGAGGACCCTGGAGAGCGCAACTCCGCCCGGCCCGGGCGGGACTGCACCCGGGGGCATTCTAGCAGTGGGGCCGTGCGAGCCGGCAGGACGGAGACGCCGTCCAGTGAGCGTGGGATCGTCAGGGAGCGGCACGCGCCGAGCGCGCGTGCAGGTTCGCGCGCCGCTCCCCGTCAGGTCGTTGCCGACCGTTCCGAAGCCTGGGATCGCGGCAACGGCCGGGGCAATAGGGAGATTGCCCTAGTCCGGTGCGGTTTGGTGGGGTTTGGTGCGCTCGCGCACCAGCCGATAGGCGAAGCCGGCGAGCGGCGGACCGTCGGGCCAGTCGCGCCCGAAACCCATGACCCGGAAGCGGCCCATGGCCCCCGGGTCGAGCAGGCGCATCAGCGACGAACGGAGCGCGACGTAGTCCTCCAGCGTCGTGGCCGGGTCGGCCTGGGCCGCCTGGAGCAGCTCTCCGATGCCGAGCCCGACCAGGAACTCGGCCTGGGTCGTGGTCCCGAGGTGGGTGAGGCCGGCAGCCTCGGCGGCACGCTCAACTGCGCCGACGTCGACGTGCGCGGTCAGGTCCTGGCGTCCCACATGGCGGTACGGATCGTCGTGGACGCGCTGTCGCACGTACGCACGAAGCGTCCCATCGTGGCGGCGGACCGGGTCGTACAGCTCGACGGACGGATAGCCGTAGTCGATGAGCAGGAGGAGCCCCCGCTCCAGGCCCGCGGCGGCGACCGCCAGCCATGGATCCAGGGCGAGGCAGATCTCGCCGCGCTGGCCGTCCGCCAGGGTGATTCCGTCGGCCCGCAGGCGTGCCTCCAGCGCCGGCGTGGACGGGGCGCCTTCGACGTCGACGAAGCGACCGTCTCGTGAGCCGACGAAGACCTCGCGCAGGCCACCGTCGCGGCCGATGACCCGGTGCGTCGGCAGGGCGTCGAGCACTTCGTTCGCGAGGACGACCCCGGCGATCGGCCGCTCGCCGACTCCGTGCTCGAGGAGCACACCGGACCGGTTCGCAGCATCGAACCGCGCCGCGATCGTGTCGAGCCGGCGTGGCTCGATCTCGATCGGGTCGTAGCGAAGCTCGGCGGCGAGCGGCGAGTGCGCCGACTCCAGGCCGGCCAGGACGGTCAGGGCTAGGGTGCCGGCGCCGGCGCCGTATTCCCGCAGCACGAACGGTCGCGGCCGGTCCAGGCGCTCCCAGACCTCGGTGAGCCCGCGCGCCAGCGCTGCGCCGAAGATCGGGTGGGTTTCCGGGGCGGTCAGGAAGTCGCCCTCGCGGCCCGGACGCGCGGTCTCGGCCCGGTAGTAGCCGCCGACCGGGTCGTACAGGGCGAGCTCCATGAACCGGGCGAAGGTGATCGGCCCGCCTCCGCCGATCTCGGCGTGGATGCGAGCCGCGAGCTCCTCGTCCTGCCCGACGGCCTCGAGGTCGGGGCCGGGCTCGCGGCGCAGCCCCGGGGTCACGTCCACGGGTGTCCCCGCCGTGTGCCCAGCAGGAGCCTCACGCCCGGACCAACCAGGCTGTGGCCGCCGAGGAGGATGGGGATCCGCGCACGCAGCGCCGCCTGGGTGAGCTCGCGCAGCCAGGGATCAGCGATCCGCGCCGCGAGCAGCAGGTCGGAGGCGAAGCGGTCCTCGGTCGGTGGCCAGGCGCGTTCGTCCGCGCCGAGGCGGTGGGCCAGGAGGACCCGGCTGTCCACGATCGCACCGTCGGCGAGCCGCCCCAGGTGCTCGCCCAGCGAGGCGGGCCCGTCCCGCTCGAGGAGGGCGCCGAGGAGCGACGCGGGCGGTCTTGGATCGTCACCAGCAGGCGCGCCCGGGCCGGTTGCCGCCGCCTGCGCGAGCCGGCTCGCTGCTCGCAGGCCACGTTCCTCGACGAAAGCGCGGACCCGGGCCGCCGCGGCCCGTTCCAGCCAGGCCAGGGTGGCCGGCGAGGTGCGGCCGCTCACGAGCAGCTCCGCTCGCCGATCGGTCGCGACCGCCCGCAGCGCCGCGATCCGCTCCGTCACCGGGCGGAGGTCGACGCCGTCCGGGCGGCCTGGATCGTCGAGCAGGACGAGCTCGAGCGGACCGTCGACATCAAGCGCCAGCCGCCAGCGCCGGCGAAGGTCCCTGACATCGAACCCGGCGACCTCGTCGAGCCAGCGCGGCAGCGCGTTGTCGCCGGGCAGGTCGGGGAGGTCGGCCAGCACCTCCGCACGGGCAATCGCGATGACGTCGGCGGAGTACCGGTTGTTGGCCAGCGCGACGCGTCCGTCGTCACCGGCCGCGTCGATGAACGCGGTCAGGTCCGATGGCGTCGCCAGCGGGATCGCCCCGGATCCCAGCACGACGAGGCCGGCTGGTCGCTCGGCACGGACCAGGGTACGGAGGCGCGCCCCGAACGACCGATCGTCCGGCGGGCCCGAGACGACCGTGACGTCCATCGCCCCTGCCGCCGCGAAGGCGTCACGATGCCGCTCCGCGAGGGCGATCCGGCGAGCGGACACCCAACGCGCGATGGGCCCGGCCTCGGGTCCCGGCTCCGGGTGCATGATGCGGACGCTGACCGGTCGCATGGCGGCGAGTCTATCCGCCGATCACCGAGGAGCCATGACCGAACGACGAGTCCGTGCCTACGTGGGTCTCGGGGCGAATCTCGGTGACGCCGAATCGACGCTGGCCGCGGCCATCCCGGCCCTGGCGGAGCTCCCCGGCGTTCGGCTGCGGGGCGTCTCGCGCCTCTATGCGACGGCGCCGGTCGGGGTGACCGACCAGCCCGAGTTCCGCAACGCCGTGGTCGCCCTGGATGTGGTCGTGGGGGCCGACGCCACCGAACGTGCGCTGGCCTTGCTCGGCCGGCTCAAGCGACTCGAGCGCACGTTCGGCCGCCGGCCTCGACGACGCTGGGGCCCGCGCGAGCTCGATCTCGACCTGCTGATCTTCGGACGCGCTCGGCTCGCGATCGAGCGGACGGGCGATGCGCGCTCCGTGGACGCGGGCGTCGATCCGGTCAAGGCCTCGAAGCGCCTCGAGGTGCCGCATCCCCGGGCCGCGGCACGCTTGTTCGTCCTCGCGCCGCTGGCTGATCTTGCGCCGGGCCTCGTGCCGCCCGGATGGGGGCTGTCGGTCGAATCCGCGCGACGTCGCCAGGCCGCGCTCGAGGTTCCGATCGCTGTCCGACCCGTCGCCCGCTGGGACGAGGCCCCAGGAACCTGGCGACCCCTTCAGCCCAGATAGCGGGTCGGCAGCTCGGTCTCGATCGCCTCGCCATCGGCACCACGGACGACCCGGTAGCTTCGAGCGTCCGGCAGCGATGCGACGACCGCCACCAGGTCGCGGTCCCGGAAGACGAGGGCGCCGCCATCGTCGGACGCATACCCGTCGGGCAGGGCTCCCCGACCGATCAGCTGCCTGAACAGCGGGCGCCGGGCGGCTTCCCCGTCGTAATGCGGGGAGAAGCTTCCGGCCAGGAACCCCAGTCCATCGTCTAACGCCGCGAGGGGACCGAACGAGTCGGTCGACGAACGCTCGAACCAGCAATTCGCCCCGGCGGACGTGCCCGCCAGCACCACGCCGGCGTCCCAGGCGCGGACGAGGATGCGATCGAGGCCATGGACGCGCCAGACCGCGAGCATGTTGGCCGTGTTGCCGCCACCGACGTAGATGACGTCCTGGTCGAGAACGAATGGCTCGAGGTCGTCGATCGTCCGCCCGAACAGGGAGAGGTGCGAGGCTTCGCAGCGGCGGGCAAAGGCGGCATAGAAGGCGGCGATATAGGCCTGCGAGTCCCCGCTGGCCGTCGGGACGAAGCAGACTCGAGGGCGCTCCCGGCCCCGATTCGCGCGGGCGAGCGCCAGGATGTGGTCGTCGAGCAACGGGTTGTAGGGCTCCTCGAAGCCGTTGCCGCCCATGGCCACGATGGTCCGGTTCGATGGCTGGATCACGTTCAGATGCTACCCTCCAGACGAGAAGCCAGACACGGATCGGAGACTTCACCGTGACCAGGATCGGCTACGCCGCCATGCTCGAGCAATTCCACCCGACCGACCTGCTCGATTACTGTGCCGCGGCCGAGGACGCCGGTTTCGACGCCGGCTTCATGGTCAGCGAGCACTTCCATCCGTGGACGCCGCAACAGGGGCAGAGCGGCTTCGCCTGGGCATTCATGGGGGCGCTCGGGACGCGAACGACGCTGCCGTTCGGGACCGCCGTCACCTGCCCGGGCTTCCGCTACCACCCGGCGGTGATCGCCCACGCGGCGGCGACCCTCGGCGCGATGTTCCCCGGCCGGTTCTGGCTCGGCCTGGGTGCGGGCGAAGCGCTCAACGAGCACGTGATCGGCGGCGACTGGCCGGAGATCGGCGTCCGAAGCTCGATGCTGTTCGAAGCCATCGAGATCATCAACAAGCTCTTCAGCGGCTCGGTCGTCCGTCACCGCGGCGACCACTTCACGCTCGAGAGCGCGAAGCTCTACACGCGCCCGGAGGAGCCGGTGAAGATCTACGTCGCGACGGCCGGTCCGCTCAACGCGAAGCGCACGGGCAAGTTCGCCGACGGGATGATCACGGTCGGCGCCGCCGACGAGAAGATCGGGATGCTCTGGGAGAAGTTCGACGAGGGCGCCCGGGAAGCCGGCAAGGACCCGAAGGGAAAGCCGAAGCTCCTCCAGATCCACCTCTCGTGGGCACCGACCGACGAGGAGGCGATGGACAACGCCCTGCGCGAGTGGCCGAACGGCGGGATGGCCTTCCCGAAGCAGGACATCAAGAACCCCGAGGACTTCGCGGCGATGGCCAGGCTCGTCCGGCCGGAGCACTTCACCAACCGCTGTGAGGTGGCGTCGAGCCTCGCCGCCCAGACCGAGAACATCCAGCACTACGTCGACATGGGCTTCGACGAGATCCACCTCCACAACGTCGGGCGCAACCAGAAGGAGTTCATCGAGGTCTTCGGCCGCGAGGTGCTGCCGAATCTCCGGCTTGGCTGAGCCGGACGCACGGTCGACGGCCGCGGCCGTCGACGTGGCGTCCACCGAAGCGGACGCGCTGGCGCGCGATCGGGCCGATCCGCTCTCGCGCTATCGGGAGCAGTTCCTCCTGCCACCCCGGCCCGACGGCTCGCCGGCGATCTACCTGGCCGGCCAGTCGCTGGGGCTCCAGCCGAGGTCCGCGCGCTCGGCCGTCGAAGCCGAGCTGGACATCTGGGCTCGACTCGGGGTCGACGGCTGGTTCGCCCGGGATCGACCGTGGTTCACCGTCGACGACTCGCTGCGTGAGTCCATGGCCCGGATCGTGGGCGCGCGCCACGACGAGGTGGCGATCCTCAACACGCTCACCGTCAATCTCCACCTGCTGCTGGCCTCGTTCTTCCGGCCCGAGGGGCGCCGGCGCCGGATCCTCACCGATGGACCGCTCTTCCCGTCCGACCGGCACGCTCTTGCCAGCCACCTCGCCCAGCGCGGCCTCGACCCGGCGGCGAACCTGATCGTCGTCGGGCCGCGAGCGGGCGAAGCCACCGTCCGGACGAGCGATCTCGAGGCCGCGATCTCCGAACATGCCGACGAGCTGGCGATGGTCTTCCTCGACGGCGTCAACTTCGCGACCGGCCAGCTCCACGAGATCGAGCGGCTCACCGCCGCGGGACACGCCGCCGGCGCCGTCGTCGGCTGGGACCTGGCCCATGCCGCCGGCAACGTCGAGATGTCGCTCCACGACTGGGACGTCGACGTCGCGGCCTGGTGCACCTACAAGTACCTGAACGGCGGGCCGGGTGCGGTCGGCGCCATCTTCGTGAACGATCGGTACGGCCGGGCTCACGAGATGCCTCGGCTTGCCGGCTGGTGGGGGATCGATCCCGATCATCGGTTCGACCCGGACGCGCCATTCGCGCCCGCCGCCGGGGCCGCCGGCTGGAAGACCTCGACGCCGTCGATCCTGGCCCTCGCCCCGATCGCCGCCTCGCTCGCCATCTTCGACGAGGTCGGAATGCCCGCTCTGCGCGCACGATCGGTGGCGTTGACGGGCTATCTGGCCGGCCTGCTCGAGGCCCTGCCGGTCGAGGTGATCACGCCCCGCGATCCGGGGTCGCGCGGCGCCCAGCTCTCGCTGCGGTTCGCGGCGGGGGAGGGCGTGCTTTCTGCGCTGGCCGCAGGCGGCGTCGTGGCCGATTTCCGGGCGCCGGACATCATCCGGGTTGCCCCCGCGCCGCTCTACAACACCCACCACGAGTGTTGGGGGCTGGCCGAGCTCATGCGCGAGCTGATCGTGGCGCGATAGGCCGTCGCCCGTGGGCCGCCTGGGCTAGAGCCGGACCCGCGGCGGGCTGTCCCGGTCGAACATGTGGACCGTGTCGACGAAGCGGACCTGCTTGGCCTGGTAGGCCATCACGAGCGAGTGGGTCCGTGCGCCGCCGCCGAAGAAGCGCACGCCCTGGAGCAGGTCGCCAGCCGTGACGCCGGTGGCGGCGAAGACCAGGTTCTCGCCTGAGGCCAGGTCCTCGGTTCGGTACACGCGCGTCTCGTCGCCGTGGCCCATCTTCGCGCCGCGCTCGCGCTCCTCGGCGGACCGGTAGCGGAAGCGGGCCTGGATCTCCCCGCCCAGGCATCGCAGCGCGGCCGCGGTCAGGACGCCCTCGGGCGCACCGCCAATTCCCATGACCGCGTGGACGCCGGTGCCGGAGACCGCGCACGAGATGGCCGCCGACAGGTCGCCGTCGCCGATCAGCTTGATCCGCGCGCCGGCGGCACGGACCTCGGCGATCAGGTCGTCGTGGCGGGGCCGCTCGAGGATCACCACGGTGATGTCGCTGACCTTTCGGCGGAGGGCTTCGGCGATCTGCCCCAGGTTCTCCGTCGGCGTTTCACGGATGTCCACCTTGCCCGCGACCACAGGCCCCACGCACAGCTTCTCCATGTACGTGTCGGGGGCGTGCGTCAGACCACCCGCTTCAGATGCGGCCAGCACGGTGATCGCACCGGCCTGGCCATGGGCCACGAGATTGGTCCCCTCGAGCGGGTCGACCGCGATGTCGACGGCCGGGGCATCCTCCCGCTCGGCGCCGGTGCGGCCGACCCGTTCGCCGATGTAGAGCATCGGCGCTTCGTCACGCTCGCCCTCGCCGATCACGATCCGGCCGGCGAAGTCGATCTCGTCCATCGTCCGGCGCATCGCCTCGGTGGCCGCCGCGTCGGCTTCGTCGTGCGCGCCTCGACCCATGAACCGCGCCGACTCGATCGCGGCGGCCTCCGTCACCCGGATCATCTCGAGCGCGAGCAGTTGCTCCATCGGTCAGGCTCCCTGGGAGGCGATCAGACGCTGCGAGCGCAAGGCGGCCGCGAGAACGCGCGCCAGCGCGCACCCCGGAGCGGAGCGGCCAACGCGGCGGGCGTGGTGGATCATCGCCGACCTCAGTGCCGGAAGTGACGACGCCCGGTGAACACCATGGCCAGGTGATGGCGATCCGCAACCTCGATCGCCATCTCGTCGCGGATCGAGCCGCCCGGCTGGATGATCGCGGTGACGCCGGCGCCGGCCGCGGCCTGGATGCCGTCGGGGAAGGGGAAGTAGGCGTCCGAGGCCATCACCGCGAGCTT
The DNA here is from genome assembly GCA_041491485.1 of Candidatus Limnocylindria bacterium. GTDB lineage: Bacteria > Chloroflexota > Limnocylindria > Limnocylindrales > CSP1-4 > SPCO01. The sequence continues at coordinate 8,102 of JBGPVC010000041.1, read as the reverse complement.
CGCCCGATCGCCCGCGCGGCGGACCGCGATCTCGACCGAGACCAGGCGGCTGGCCTGCCCGGCGCCGATCCCGACCGTCGCCCCGTTGCGGGCCAGCACGACGGCATTCGAGCGGACGTGGCGCACCGCTCGCCAGGCGAAGAGCATGTCGGTCAGCTCCTCGAGCGTGGGTCGCCGGGCCGTCACGACCTGGAGCCGGCCGCGATCGAGGCCGAGCTCGTCCTGGGTCTCGACCAGCAGGCCGCCAGCGATCCGCTTGAAGTCGAGACTGGCGATCCCGTAGTCGCGCATCCCCTCTGTGGGATCGGGCGGAACGGCCAGCAGCTCCAGCCCCGGCTTGCCGCGCAGGATTCCGAGCGCCGCATGGCTGAACCCGGGGGCGACCACCGCCTCGTACGAGTTGGCCGCGATCTCCCGGGCGGTGGCCCCGTCCAGCTCGCGGTTCACGCCGACGATCCCGCCGAAGGCCGCGACCGGGTCGGTCTCGAGCGCATGGCGATAGGCCTCCACGAGCTCGTCGTGGGAGGCGAGCCCGACGGGGTCGGTGTGCTTGACGATCGCCACGGTCGGCGCCGTGTAGTCGCGGGCCATCCGGTAGGCCGCGTCCAGGTCGAGCAGGTTGTTGAACGACGGCATCTCGCCCTGCAGGCGAGTGGCGTCGGCCAGCGTCCCACTGCGATGCGTGGTCTCCCGGTAGAAGGCGGCCCGCTGATGCGGGTTCTCGCCGTATCGCAGGTCGTCGACCTTCTCGAGCACCATGGCCAGGCGGCTCGGGAAGATGTTTCCGGTGATCTGGTTCAGATACGCCGCGATCTCGGCGTGATAGGCGGCCACGGTGCTGAAGGCTTCCGCCGCCAGGTGCGCCCGGGTCTCGGCGCTGACCTGGCCGAACTCGCGCATCTCGTTCACGATCAGCTGGTAGTGCGCCGGGTCGGAGGCCGCCGTCACTCCGGCCGAGTTGCGGGCCGCGGCCCCGAGCAGCGCCGCTCCGCCGACGTCGATCATCTCGATCGCCTCGTCGAGGCCGATCAGCTTGGCGCCGATGGCCGGCGCGAACGGCTTGACGTTGACGACCACCAGGTCGATCAGGCCGATCCCCTGCTCCTCGAGCTGGGCGAGCTGGGCGGGCACGTCGCGCCGGGCGAGGATCCCCGCGTACACGGCGTGATGGAAGGTCTTGACCTGGCCGCCGACCAACGGCAGCTCTCGCGTCAGCTCGGAGACCGACGGGACCGACACACCTTCGCCGGCCAGGAACTCGCGCGTCCCGTCCGTGGCGAACACCTCGACCTCGAGGTCAAGCAGCTGGCGGGCGAGTCCGGCGATCCCCCCTCGGTTCGCGACTGACAACAGGGCTCGCACCCGGGGCATCCTCCCGTTCGCCTCGCGGCTCGTTGTTGGGGCATCCATGCCCCCGACGGTGCGGCGGCGCCCCAGCGCTCGGGCCCGAGTATACCGCCCGACATGGCATACTCCGGCCACCAATCGCACTTGAACACGAGGTCGGCGCGTGACGCTCGCCCCTTGGGAATACCTCTTCCTTCCGTTCAACCACCACAACTTCCCCGATCTCTTCCATCCGACCTGGATTGCGTCGGCGGTCCTGCTGGTCGTCCTCGGGGTGCTGTACTCGGTGCGCACGCGCGCGTTGCGCCGCCATCCGCCGTACCTCGACATGTGGGAGTGGCTGTGGTGGACCGGCCTGATCACCTTCAGCCTGCTCGTCATCGAGGCGCTGTTCGTGTTCGACCTCTTCCTGGTCCTGACCACCGAGGTGATTGGCATCGGGACGCTGGTCTGGATCCGCTTCCGACGCTTCCCGCCGATCCTCGCCGCCCACGAGCAGCGGCTCGCCCGGGAGCGCTACTACAGCAAGCAGAAGTTCGCCGACCCCGAGGCCACCATCCGGCGTCGCGGCGGACGCCGCCCGCAGCGCCGGCGACGCTAAGCGAGCGGGCGATCCAGGTGCCGATCGAGATCCGGCGCTTCGGCGTCGGGCACCGGCGCCCGGACGGCCCGCCAGGCTCGGTCGGCCTGAGTGGGCAGGTTCTCCATTCGGATGGTCGCGGGCTGATCTCCGAGCTGGCCTTCGCGCGAAACGCCCGGATCGAGCCGCACTCGAACCCGAACACGACCTACTTCGTGGTGGTCGAAGGCGGCGGCTGGGTCGGCGTCGGCGACGAGCGAACACGGATCGCGGCCGGCGAGGCGGCGTGCTGGCCGCCGGACGTCATCCACTCTGCGTGGACCGAGCATTCGGAGATGCGGGCGTTCGTGGTCGAGTTCGGCGGGTCCGACGACCGCGGAACGGTGCTCGGACATGCCCGCGAGCTGAGCCCGGGGGAGGGCCACCCGGCGGCCCGCGGCGAGGGTGCGCTCGCGGATCGTGCCGGCTCGCCGGAAGACCACGATCGCACCGCCGGCGAGCCCGCCTAGCACGGGGCCGACCCCGCGATGGCCCTGGCAACGAATGGATCCAAGGGGAGCGCCCCGGGGTCTCAGTCCACCAGGATCGCACCGAGCTGGCTGAGGATCCGCGCGGTGGCGCCCCACACGGACAGGCCGTCCACCTCGTACGCGCCGTAGCGCAACGGCCAGTCGCCGATCGTCCGTTCGACCATCTCGATCGGCGCGGCGGGCAGGAACCGCGCGATCGGGGGTTCGACGATCCGGGCCACCTCGGCCGGCGCGGCGACGAGCTCCGGCCGTCGCGCCGCGACGGCCAGGACCGGCGTCACCGCGTAGTCGCTGACCGGGATCCAGAAGGGCTCGAGCACGCCGACCACCCGAAGGCCGGCAACCTCGGCATCCAGGGCGACCTCCTCCCAGGCCTCGCGAAGCGCGGTGGCGACGAGGTCGGCGTCGGCTGGCTCGGACTTGCCGCCGGGGAAGCTGACCTCGCCGCTGTGATGCCCGTCGCGGCTTGAGCGTTCGGTCAGCACGACTCGCGCCAGGCCGTTACCGTCCGGGTAGAGCAGCACGAGCACCGCAGCCGGGCGTCCTGGCCGGCCGGCGGGCGGCGTGCGCGGCGGGCGCCGTTCGAGGCCCCCGACGATCGTCGGCATCAGAACAGCCGCCGGCGCCGGCAATGGGTCCGGCAGTGCGGCGAGCCGCTGGACGGCATGATCGAACCTCACCGTCCGGCGCCCGTCCTAGTTGACCAGCTCGCTGTCGTCGCGCTTGCGCTCGGTCGGCGGCAGGTCAAGTGGACTTGGCCTGCGACCGGCACGCGAGCCTACCCGCTGGCCGACGGCATCAGCCTCGTCGCCGGCTCCGCCGCGCGCGTCGCGGCGCGAGCCGCCCTCGGTGACCACGGTCGCTCCTTCCGTGGCGAAGACGATCGTTCCCGAGCCCAGGTCCGCATCGGCCGTGATCCGGTCGCCTGGCTTGAACTGGCCGGAGACCAGGGCGCGTGCCAGGGGATTCTCGACCAGGCGCTGGATGGTCCGCTTGAGCGGTCGAGCGCCGTACGCGGGATCGGTGCCTTCGCGGACGATGAGCGCCCGGGCCGAGGGGGTCAGCTCCAGGCCGAGGTCCTGCTCCGCCAGGCGACGGTCGAGGTCGTCCAGCAGCAGCCCGACGATCTGCTCGAGATCCGCGTCGGTCAGGGCGTGGAAGACGATGACCTCGTCCACCCGGTTGAGGAACTCGGGCCGGAAGTGGGCGCGAAGCATGTCGGTCACCTCGCGCTTCATCGCCTCGTAGGCCGCGTCGCCCGCCCGTGCACCCGTGGCGGCGATCGCGCTGCTGCCGATGTTGCTGGTCATGATCACGACGGCGTTCTTGAAGTCCACGGTGCGACCCTGGCCGTCGGTCAGCCGGCCGTCATCGAGGACCTGGAGCAGGACGTTGAAGACATCCGGGTGCGCCTTCTCGATCTCGTCGAGCAGGACCACCTGGTACGGCCGGCGACGAATCGCCTCGGTCAGCTGACCGCCCTCGTCGTAACCCACGTATCCGGGCGGCGCGCCGATCAGTCGCGACACGGCGAACTTCTCCATGTACTCGCTCATGTCGATCCGGACCATGGCCTGCTCGTCGTCGAACAGGAAGGCGGCGAGGGCGCGCGCCAGCTCGGTCTTGCCGACGCCGGTCGGCCCGAGGAACAGGAACGAGCCGATCGGGCGGCGCGGGTCCTTCAACCCGGCCCGCGCCCGGCGGACGGCATCGGAGACGGCCTCGATGGCCTCGTCCTGGCCGACCACCCGCTCGTGGAGGCGGTCCTCCATCTGGATCAGCTTGGCCGTTTCGCCCTCCATCAGGCGGCTGACGGGGATCCCCGTCCAGGCCGCCACGATCTCGGCGATGTCGTCCACGCTGACCTCCTCCTTGAGCAGGGACCCCGGGCCCTGCAGGGTGGCGAGCGCCGCTTGCTCCCCGGCCAGCCGGTCGGTCAACTCCTTGTGCGTGCCGTATTTGAGCTGGGCGGCGGTCGCGTAGTCGGTCTCGCGCTCGGCCTGCTCGATCCTCGTGGCCAGGGCCTCGAGCTCCGTCTTGGTGGCCCGGATCGCGCCGATGGCGGCCTTCTCCGCCTCCCAGCGCTGCTTCATCGCGCCCGATTCCTCCTCGATGTCGGCCAGCTCCTTCTCGAGGGCCTCGAGCCGCGCCTTCGACGCGTCGTCGGTCTCCTTGCGCAACGCCTCGCGCTCGATCTCCAGCTGGATCCGTCGGCGCTCGAGCTCGTCGAGCTCGATCGGCATCGAGTCGATCTCCATCCGGAGGCGCGACGCGGCCTCGTCGACGAGGTCGATCGCCTTGTCGGGCAGGAAGCGCTCGGTGATGTAGCGGTTGGACAGCGTGGCCGCGGCGACGAGTGCCGAGTCCGTGATCCGGACGCCGTGGTGGACCTCGTAGCGCTCGCGCAGGCCGCGCAGGATACTGATGGTCTCCTCGACCGTCGGCTGGTCGACCAGGACCGGCTGGAAGCGCCGCTCCAGCGCGGCGTCCTTCTCGATGTGCTTGCGGTACTCGTCGAGCGTGGTGGCGCCGATCGTGTGCAGCTCGCCGCGCGCCAGCATCGGCTTAAGCAGGTTGGAGGCGTCCATCGCGCCCTCGGCGGCGCCGGCGCCGACGACCGTGTGGAGCTCGTCGATGAACAGGATGATCTGGCCCTCGGCGTCCTTGATCTCCTTCAGGACGGCCTTGAGGCGCTCCTCGAACTCGCCGCGGAACTTGGCCCCGGCGATGATCGCGCCGAGGTCGAGCGAGACGACCCGCTTGTCCTTGAGCGTCTCGGGCACGTCGCCGCGGACGATGCGCTGGGCGAGCCCCTCGGCGATGGCGGTCTTGCCGACGCCCGGTTCGCCGATCAGGACCGGGTTGTTCTTGGTACGGCGCGACAGGACCTGGATCACGCGGCGGATCTCCTCGTCGCGCCCGATGACCGGGTCGAGCTTGCCGGCGCGGGCTTCGGTGGTGAGGTCTCGACCGTACTTCTCGAGCGCGGCGTAGGTGCCCTCCGGGTTGGGCGAGCTCACCCGCTGGCCGCCTCGGACGCTCTGGAGCGCCTGGAGGATGGCCTCGCGGCCGGCGGCGTGGCGCTCGAGCAGGGCCTGGCCATCGCCCCCGACCTCGGCGACGCCGAGCAGCAGGTGCTCGGTTGACACGTAGTCGTCTTTGAGGCGGCGGGCCTCGGTCTCGGCCGACTCGATCACGCGCTTGGCGCGTGGATCCAGCGTCAGCGAACCGCCCTGGATCCGGGCGCGCTTGGCCAGGATGGACGCCAGCTCCCCGCGGAAGCCGGGCAGGTCGACGCCAAGCCGGCGGAGGGTCTCGGCGGGGATGCCGTCATCCGGTTCGAGGAGGGCGGACAGGATGTGCTCCGCGTCGAGGATGGGGCTGTCCAGGCGTTGGGCGGTCGCCTGGGCGGCCACGATCGCCTCCTGGGCCTTCTGAGTGAACCGGTCGAGTTGCATGGCGATCTCTCTTGGTGCGAAAGGTCAGCGGGGAGTGGGTTGATCGACGAGCTCGAAGAAGGTCCGCGCGGAGGCTTTCGCGTCGGCCGACAGGTCGGTCGGCAGGATCAACCGCACCTTGGCGTACAGGTCGCCAAAACCGTTGGCATTGAAGCGGGGCATGCCCTGGCCGGTAAGCCGGAACGTGCGGCCAGGCTGGGTCCCGGCGGGGATCTTGAGCAGGACGCTTCCCTTGAGGGTCTCGACCCTGACCTCGGCGCCGAGGAGTGCCTCCTCGAGGGTCAGCGGAAGCTCTCGCTCGAGATCGGCGCCACGGCGGGTGAACCGGGCGTCGGGCAACAACCGGACGACCACGAACAGGTCGCCCCCGCCCGGCCCTCGACCGGAGAGCCGGATCCGCGTGTCGCTGTCGGCGCCGCGCGGGATGGTGACCTCCAGTCGCTTGCCGTCGACCTCGACCAAGCGTTTCGTGCCGTGGTAGGCCTCCGCCAGGCTGATGTCGGCGTGCGCTTCGTGGGCAGGCGGCGGCACGCGACGGCTGGTGCCACCGGTCGTCCCGCCGACATGGCCGGAAGCGGACGGTTGTCCGCCAAGGCCCATGCCGGCCAGGATGTCCTCGAACCCGAGACCGCCCGTCGGGCGCGTGCCGCGCGCCGGTCCGGTGGCGGCGTGGACCGTGCCTCCCTCGGCGTCCTGGCCGAAGAAGACGCGGAAGAAGTCCGAGAACTCACCCGGATCTCCGGTGGTGTGGAACTCGTAGCGGACGTTGCCGGGGCCGCCGAACCCGCCGAACGGGCTGCCACCTCCGCCGCCGGCCGCCTGAGCCCGGCTGATCTGCTCCCAGTTGGCCCCGAGCTCGTCGTACTGGCGGCGCTTGTCGGGGTCGCCGAGGACCTCGTTGGCCTCGTTGACCTCCTTGAAGCGACGCTCGGACGCCTTGTCGCCGGGCTTGGCGTCCGGGTGGTGCTGTCGGGCGAGCTTCCGGTAGGCCTTCTTGATCTCGGCCGGTGACGCCGTCCTGGCGACGCCCAGCACGGCGTAGTAGTCCTTGTATGCAAGCCCTGGACTGGTACCCGCCATGGCCCATCGGTTGACGGCCGGTCACCCGGCCGACAACCTCGTCCTTTCTAGCCTCCCCGCACGACGACCGGCGGATGGTCGGTCGGCGGGAAGTTGGTCCGGCGAACCCGCGACTGCGGCTCCGTCGGGGTCTCGAGCGGCTCATCGCCCTTGACCACCTTGGGTGGCTCGACGACGAGTGCCTTCGGCTTGCGCCGAAGGGCCGCCTCCAGGACCTGGTCCATCGTGTCGACGAGGATCAGCTTGATCGACTTGCGGATCTCCTCCGGGATGTCGCGCAGGTCCTTCTCGTTCTTGCGCGGGAGGATGACGATCTTGGCCCCCGACAGGTGGGCGGCCAGGATCTTGCTCTTGAGCCCGCCGATCGGGAGGACCCGACCGCGCAGGGTGATCTCGCCGGTCATCGCCACGTCCTTGCGAACGGGGATGCCGGTCAGGGCGCTGACGATGGCGGTCGCCATCGTGATTCCGGCCGACGGTCCGTCCTTGGGGATGGCACCGGCCGGGACGTGGATGTGCAGGGTGTTCTTCTCGAAGGTCTCGCGCGGGATGCCGAGCGCGGGTGCGTTGGCGCGGGTCCACGACAGTCCGGCTCGGGCCGACTCGCGCATGACCTCGCCGAGCTGGCCGGTCAGGATGAAGTCCTCACGGCCCTCCATCCGGGTCACCTCGATGGCCACGACGTCGCCGCCGACCTCGGTCACGACGAGGCCCGTCGCCGAGCCCGTCTGGTCCTCGGATTCCAACTCGCCGTACTCGAACCGCTGGGGCCCGAGGAAGTCGGCCAGCTTCTTGGGATCGACGACGGTCTTGCGCTTGCGGCCCTCGGCCACCTGGCGGGCCACCTTGCGCATCACGTTCGCCAGCTCCCGCTCGAGGTTCCGGACGCCGGCCTCGTGCGTGTACGAGCGAACGAGCTCGGTCATGGCCTCGTCGGTGATCTCGATGTGCTTGTCCTTGAGGCCGTGGTTGTGCATCTGCTTGGGGATCAGGAAGCGCTTGCCGATGCCGATCTTCTCCTGCTCGGTGTAGCCGGGCAGCTGGACGATCTCCATCCGGTCGCGTAGTGCCGGCGGGATCGGGTCGAGCAGGTTGGCCGTCGTGATG
>JBGPVC010000040.1:0-19016 GCA_041491485.1 Candidatus Limnocylindria bacterium | reverse complement strand
GTGCGCTGGTTCGCCGCCGTCGTAGGCGAGGAGGATCTTCATCTGACGGCTTCCTTTCCCAGGCGGCAGGTCCCAGGTCGGACCCGCCCAACCGCTGCGAGCATGCGCCTGCAGAACCCGTGAAACGACGGCCGACAGTCACGTGGAAGCGGGACCAATGGCCCTCGAAAGGGCTGCCGCTGGGCCCCGACCATTGGGCCATGACACAGACTCTGTGCGCGCTCCTGACCCAGACCTGGTTCGCGGCGGACATGCCCGAGGACATCTGCGAACGCCTGTCGGCGATCGCGGAAGTCAAGGAGTACCCGGCCGGCGCGGCCGTGGTCTCCGAGGGGACGGCCTGCCGTGAGCTCGGGGTGATCCTTCATGGCCGGATCGCCCTCCGACTGGCCCTGCCGGGCGTTGGCGAGCAGACGATCCTGACCATCGACGACGGCGACCTGTTCGGCTGGTCGGCCCTGCTGCCCGAATCGATCGCGACCTCGACCGGGGTGACCCTGGTCCCGACGACCGCCCTGGTCTTCGACCGCGACCCGCTGATGGCCCTCCTGGCCGAGGATCCCGAGATCGCCAGCGCCATCTACCCCCGAGTTCTGGTAGCGGTGACGCGCCGGCTGCAAGCCACGCGCACCCAGCTGCTCGACCTCTATCGTGCCGGCCACGAGCCGTGGTGACCGCCACCTCTCGGTTCCTGCCCCGTGCAGATCTCGACCGATTCTTTGCCGCTCTAGCAGCCGACGGCCGGCGTGTCATCGGCCCGACCGTGGTCGATGGCTCGATCGTCCACGAGGAATTGGGCTCGTTCGCGGAGCTGCCGACTGGCTGGACCGCCGACACGGCTCCCGGGTCCTACCGGCTGCGGGCGACCGGGCTCGCACGTGACTTCGACTACAACGTCGGCGTCACGTCCTGGAAGCGCTTCACCCACCCGCCGGTCATCCAGCTCACCCGCGGTCGCCGCGCGGGCGGCCAGGTCGTGGTCGAGTCGGTCCAGGCAGAGCCGCCGCGCCTCGCGTTCGTCGGCGTCCGCGCCTGTGAGCTTGCCGCCCTGCGCATCCAGGACCGGGCGATGCGCGCTGGTCCGCTTGGCGATGCCGACCATGCAGCCCGCGGCGATGCCGCGCTCGTCGTCGCGGTCGAGTGCGCATCCGCGGCGAGCACCTGCTTCTGCACCTCGATGGGCACGGGCCCCGAGGTCGACGGCGGCGCCGACATCGTCCTGTCCGAGCTCGACGAGGGATTCATCGTCCGAACCGGGACCGACGCCGGTGCGGCCGTCGTCGATCGGCTGAAGCTCCGATCGGCGGAGCCCCTGGAATCTGCTCGCGCCGCGGAGCAGGTCGCCGCCGTGCGAGACGCGATTGGCGATCCGATCCCGGCGGCGGGTCTGCCTGCCAGGCTGCGAGCCGCGCTCGATCATCCTCGCTGGGACGAGGTGGCGGAGCGCTGTCTTGCCTGCGCGAACTGCACGCTCGTCTGCCCGACGTGCTTCTGCACGAGCGTTTCGGTCGCCTCAGACCTGGACGGTGTCGAGGGGACGACGGAGCGCACCTGGGACAGCTGCTTCAGCCTGGGGTTCGGACGGGTCGCCGGCGATTCCAACTTCCGGCCCAAGGTACGCGATCGCTATCGCCAGTGGCTGACCCACAAGTTCTCGACCTGGTGGGACCAGTTCGGCTCGAGCGGCTGCGTGGGCTGCGGTCGGTGCATCGCCTGGTGCCCCGTCGGAATCGATGTCCGCGAGGAGCTCCTGGCCATCGCGCCGTTGGGTGCCCACGAGGGTCCAATCCCGTGGCCGCTCTCACCCGCCGAGGGTCGCGCCCCGGCGTCTCCAGCGAGCATCGCTGCGGCGACCCATGTCACGGCCACCGTTCACAACGTCGACTTCGAGACCGCCGACACGGCGACACTCCAGCTCGCGACCGACGATTCCGCGCTCATGGCGGCCCAGCCCGGCCAGTTCGTGATGGTCGAGTTGCCGGGCTTCGCCATCCCGCCGATCTCGATCTCGCGGATCCGCCCGGATGGCCTTGACCTGACCATTCGGTCGGTCGGCCCGGCGACGGCCGCCCTGACCACCCTGACCGGCGGCGCGCAGGTGTCGCTGCGCGGCCCGCTCGGCCGCGGCTGGCCGATCGAGGCGGCGTTTGGTCGCGATGTGGTCATCGTCGCCGGCGGGATCGGGCTGGCACCCTTGCGGCCGCTGATCGAGGCGATCGTCGCCGACCGGCCGCGGTTCGGAGCCGTGCGCCTGTATCTCGGCGCGCGCACCCCTCGCGACCGCCTGTTCGTGGCCGAGATGAACGCCCTGGCCGGGCGGACGGACCTGGAGGTGGCGGAGATCGTCGATCGGGCCGGCCCGACATGGCTTGGCCGCGTCGGCATCGTCACCCAGCTGTTCGACCATGCGCCGTGGGACGGCTCACTGGCGACCGCCTTCATGTGTGGACCGGAGCGAATGATGCAGGCGGCCGCCACGACCCTGAATCGACTCGGCGTTGCCCGGAGGGACCTCTGGCTGACACTCGAGCGGAACATGGCTTGCGGCGTGGGCACCTGTGGCCACTGCCAGCTCGGCCCGTTCTTCGTCTGCCGTGACGGACCGGTGTTCTCACAGGCTGAGATGGGAACGGCGTTCGGGCGGGAGGGACTCTGATGACTGCCCAGTTGCCGCTCGAGCACGAGCATCAGTCCCCGCGGGCCGCGGCAGCCAACCGGCCGCGCATCGGTGTCGTCAAGTTCGCTTCGTGCGACGGGTGCCAGCTCACTCTGCTCGACCTCGAGGACGAGCTCCTCGCGATCGCCGACAAGGTCGACATCGTGGAATTCGCCGAGGCCACCTCGCGGCGCTCGGGCGGCCCGTTCGACGTGCTGTTCGTCGAGGGCTCGGTCAGCGCACCTGAGCAGGTCGAGGAGATCACCAAGCTGCGGGCGGTCACCAAGGTCCTGGTGACGATCGGCGCGTGCGCAACGGCCGGCGGCATCCAGGCGATCCGCAACTGGTTCGATCACGAGGAGATTCGTCACGCCGTCTACCCGGAGCCGCGCTTCGTCGAGTCGCTGGCGACGTCCCGTCCGGTCGCCGATTACGTGGCGGTCGACGCCGAGCTTCGCGGCTGCCCGATCTCACCGGGCCAGCTGCGCGAGTTCCTCATCGCCCTGGTCACCGGCCGGCGCCCGCAGCTGCCCGACGAGGCGGTCTGCCTCGAATGCAAGCGGCGCGGCGTGGTCTGCGTGGCCGTGGCCCGCGGCATCCCCTGCCTTGGTCCGGTCACCCGGACCGGCTGTGGCGCGATCTGCCCCGCCTACGGCCGTGGCTGCTACGGCTGCTTCGGCCCCCGCGAGTCGGCCAACACCACCTCGCTGGCGGCCTGGCTGTCGGATGGCCGCACCGCCTCCGACGTGAGCCGGTTGTTCACCGGCTTCACGGCCTGGTCGGAGCCGTTCAGAACGATCATCGACGCCCACGGCGGCCCGCCGCGCTCAGCCGCCGCTCCCTCGGAGACCCCTGATGCATGACCTTGACCTGGCCAGCGGCGGAAGCGGCGACCTGGCCATCGACGTCGCCATGATGACCCGCGTGGAAGGCGAAGGCTCGCTTCGCCTGCGCGTGCGGAACGGCGTCGTCGAGGAAGCCCGCTTGGAGATCTTCGAGGCGCCGCGGTACTTCGAGCAGCTGGTCGTTGGCCGGACGCCCGACGAGGTCATCGACATCGTCGCCCGGATCTGCGGCATCTGCCCGATCGCGTACCAGATGACCGCGGTCCATGCCTTCGAGCACGGCCTCGGAATCGAGGTCGATCCGCAGATTCGCGCCCTGCGCCGCCTGATGTATTGCGGCGAGTGGATCGAGAGCCACGCCCTCCACATCTACCTGCTCCACCTTCCCGACTTCCTCGGCTACGCCAGCGCGCTCGAGCTCGCCAAGGACCACCGTCCGGCGGTCGAGGCCGGGCTGACCCTCAAGAAGGCCGGCAACCAGCTGGTCGAGCTGATCGGCGGCCGGGCGATCCACCCGGTCTCGGTGCGGGTCGGTGGCTTCTCGCGGACCTTCCGGCGCAGCGAGATCACCGCGATCCGCGGCCAGATGACCGAGGCGCTCGACATCGCGCGCCAGACCGTCGACCTGGTCGCCGGCCTGGAACCGCCCGCCTTCCAGCGCGAGGCGCGGCTCGTGTCCCTTCGCCACCCCGGTGAGTACCCGATGAACGAGGGCCGGATCGTGTCGAGCGACGGCCTGGACATCGCCGCCACCGACTGGCTGACCGAGTTCCAGGAGTCGCAGGTCTCCTGGTCGCACGCCCTCCAGTCGCGCGACCTCGCCGGCCGGCCCTACCTGCTCGGCCCCGCCTCCCGGATCACGCTCGCCGCGGACCAGCTCCACCCGCTGGCGGCCGAAGCCCTGGCCGCCACCGGCCTGGCCGAGGAGATCCGCACGAACCCGTACCGGAGCATCCTCGCCCGGGCCATCGAGCTCGTGGACGCGACCGCCGAGGCCATCGACATCATCGACGCCTACGAGCCGCCGGCCCAGGCAGCCACGCCATGGACGCCGGGTCCCGCGTCCGCCGCCTGGGCGACCGAGGCTCCTCGCGGTCTCATCTTCCACGCCTACGAGCTCGACCAGCGCGGTCTCGTCAGGAACGCGCGGATCGTGCCGCCGACCAGCCAGAACCAGGCGGGCATCGAGGCAGACCTCGCGTCGTTCGCGCCGCAGGTGCTGGATCTCCCGATGGACCAGGCGACGCATCGGATCGAACAGCTCGTCCGGAGCTACGACCCGTGCATCAGCTGCGCCACGCACTTCCTCAACCTGAGCGTCGAAGATCTGTCATGAGCCGGGCACTCCTGGCCCGACGACCCAGGCCGCCGCGAGGCGGCGCCGCGGTCGCCGTCGAGGTCCTCGTCTGTGGCTCGCCTGACCGTGGCGACGACGGCGCGCCGATGGCGGTCATGGCCCGGCTTCGCGAGCAGCTGCCGCCGGACGTCAAGATGCGCGCGGTCGGGATGCTCGACGTCGACGATCTCCTGTCGGTCCCGTACGGGGCGGGCGTCGTGATCGTCGACGCGGCGACGGGGATCGACCCGGGGGCCATCGTCGACCTCGCGTTGACCGGGTTGATCGGCCGGCCAGACGGCCTGCATCCGCGCTCGTCGCACGCGCTGGCCCTGCCCGAGGTGGTCGGCCTGGCCGAGATGCTGCGCGGCCGCCCGCTGTGCGGTCGGATCGTGGCGATCGGCGGGGCGCATTTCGGCCTCGGGACGTCGTTCAGCCGGCCGGTGAACGCGGCCCTCGACCCGCTGTCCGAGGCGATCGTCCAGGCCGTGGCGAGCGTCCGGCCGCCAGTCGCCGGCCCCGCTTGAGATGCGCCTGGAAACGGGTCATCCCAGGTCCGCGTTGCTCACCGGCGTATCCTCGGGGCATGTGCATCGCCTATCCCGGCCAGGTCCTCGAGATCGCCGATGGCACGGCGCTCGTCGAGACGGACCAGCGACGACGCCGGGCGTCGCTCCTGCTCGTCCCGGAAACCGCCGTTGGTGACTGGGTCGTCGTTTCCGCCGGAACCGTCCTGCGCGTCCTCGATCCCGAGGAGGCCTCGCAGATCCGGACCATGCTCGATGAGGCGGCGCGCGCCGAGGCCGCGCTGCGAGGCGTCACGCCACCGGACGGTGGCTAAGGAAGAGGGAAGCTGATCATGGTTGGCCGATCTGGAACGTCGCCGAGCCTCGCCGCGCGGCGAGGCGTGCTCCTCGCCTTCGGGACGGCCGCGATCAGCGGTCTGGCGATCTATCTCAACTCGTTCGGCGTCAAGCTCGTCTCCGACGCTGCGGTCTACACGACCGCCAAGAACAGCGTCGCGGCGATCATCCTGGTCGCGCTCGCCCTGGCCCTCGGCGCCGGACGCGAGGCGCGGGCCCTGGACATCCGCAACCGGCTGGGCCTCGTCGCCATCGCCATCATCGGGGGCAGCATCCCGTTCGTGCTCTTCTTCAGCGGCCTGGCGATCGCCACCGCGCCCACCGCGGCCTTCATCCAGAAGACGATGTTCATCTGGGTGGCCCTGATGGCCGTGCCGTTCCTCGGCGAGCGGCTCGGGCTCATCCAGGTCGCCGCTCTCGGCACGCTCCTCGCCGGCCAGGCGCTCATCGCGCCGCCGACCGGGATGGGCTGGGGCGCGGGCGAGACGATGATCGCCGCCGCCACGATCCTGTGGTCGATCGAGATCGTCATCGCCAAGCGACTGCTCACCGGCATCTCGCCACAGCTCCTCGGAGCGTCGCGAATGGGCCTCGGCCTGGTCATCCTCGTCGGCTACCTCGCCCTGAGCGGCAAGCTCGGTGGTCTTGGCACGATCGGCGGCGAGGCCTGGATGTGGATCCTCATCACCGGCGGCCTGCTCGCCGGCTACGTGGCGACCTGGTTTGGCGCGCTGCGGCTGGCCCCGGCCTCGACCATCACCAGCGTCCTCGTGGTCGCGGCAGTGGTGACCGGCGTGCTGACCGCGCTCAACAAGGGGACTGCCCCCGATCCGCGCGTCATCGCAGGCTATCTGCTCGTCATCGCCGGCACGGCGCTGGTTGCGTTCCTCACGGCCCTTCGTCCCGGCGCAGTCCATGCGACCCCTGCCGGCGCCGACGCCTGAGACCGCCCGCCCGCAGGTCAGCGGGCCGATCCTCTTCGCCCGGTACGCCTACGGGCCGAACCGGCTCGGCCTGTGCGGCCCCGACGATGCCCCGGCGCTCTTCGGAGAAGCGAGCCAGGGCGGCGATGAGCGCGAGATCCGCGATCTCGCGCTCGGCTTCGAGGGCGCCTACCCGTACCTCGAGCTGATTGCCCGGGCCAACGCGATCCCCGATCCGCTGGACCGCCGCGTCGTCGACGCGTACTGGCTTGGCAGCCCGCTGCTCGAGGCCGTGACGCCCAACCTGCTCGGGGAGTCGCTGCGGCTCCGCTTCCGCCCGAAGCTCGGCCAGCCGACCTGGCAATGGCTCGAGTCGAGCGCACCGGCAGGCTCGAAGCCGTGCCACGCGTTTCACGTGCTCGACGTCTTTCCGAAGGTCGGCCTGATGCGCAGCGAGCAGGTCGACAACGTGCTCCTGACGATGGATTCGTGCCGGATCCGGTGGGGTCGAGTCCTCGACCGCGATGGTGACGCGCTCATCGTCAACGCGGTCCCGCTCGTCCTCGTGGACGGCCGGCTCGAGCTGGGCGAGCCGCGTCGCGAACGGATCTCGGGATGGCGCGACGGCCAGGGGTTCATCGGCGAGGTCGTCGCCGGCGACGTCGTCTCAATCCACTGGGATTGGGCCTGTGACGTCCTCGATGCCGAGGCGGTCGGCCGGCTCGTCGCCTGGACTCGCCGCGAGCTCGAGATCGCCAACGCCACGATCTGACCGCGTCCCGACGGACGGCCCGGGAACGGGCCGGATGGCCCGCGTGATGGTGACTTCCGAGTCTGTCGTCTGCATGTGTGTGGATCGAAGGTTAAGGCCGCACAGCCCGGATGGATTGGGTGATCCAGCGCGAGGAACCGACGATGGCTGACATGGCAGGCGCTCCGGGGGCCGTTTGGGCATTCAGCGAGCACGAGCATCGCGAGCTCGTCCGGGGGATCAACCGGATCCATGACATCGCCTGCGAGCTCGGCGGCTGGCTCACTCCCGAGCATTCGGTCCGCGTGCTGAGCATCCTCGATTGGCTGGACCGCGAACTGGAGCCGCACATCGCCTGGGAGGAGTCGTGGCTCTATCCGGAGATCGACGCCCGGACCGGAACGCCGTGGGCGACGCGGGCGGCCCGCTTCGACCACGGCCAGATTCGCGACGTGGCGACGAAGCTGCGAGCCGACAAGCACCTCCTCCAGCAGGATCGCGCTGGAGACCGGCTGGCAGAGATGCGCTGTCACCTGTTCGCGCTCGAGGCGCTCGTGCGCGCCCATATCGACCGTGAAGAGCGTTTCCTGATGCCGCTGCTCGCCGACGCGCGGGCCGAGGGTGTCGGCAAGCCCGCCCCGGCGGGCTGACGTCGACTGCTGTGTGCCATGACCATGAACGTGCGTGAACCGCTGCCGCCCCATCTCGATCCACCGGGCGCCGCGAGCCTGCTCGCGAACCTCGGGTTCATCGCCTGCTCCGATCTGCCCGATCGGCCGGGCCCGGCATACCTGCTCGTCGCGTTCCGGCCGGAACCGACACTCCGCCACTACGATCCGGAGCTGGTCTCGTACTGGGTCACCTTGGCCGGACGTGGCGCGCAGCGGGCCCTGACACGCGATACCGAGCTGCCGGTGGACATCGAATTCACCTGGGGGCTCATTCGCATCGTCGATCGGCTCAAGGTCTCCAACGAGTACCTGACGTTCGGTGGGCACCTGGCGGCGGCCTCCATCCAGGACACCACCATCGCCGTCTTCACCTCACCGACGCCGCTCCTGCGACGCGGCGGCCATTCACAGGGCTGGGACCACGGCGCGGAGAGCGTCGGCGCGTTCTTTGCCAGGCTCCAGGTGGCCGTCGACTACACGCCCGGTTTCGAGGCGCGGCTGGCCGAAGCCGGCCCACTGGTGCGGTATGCGGCGTTCCTCAATGACGTCGTCGGCCGGTTCCGGACGAGCAACGCGCTGCGATCGGGCCATCCCGACCTGTGGACGCTGTTCGACACGGAGGAGCGTCGCCTCCGGCGCGACCACGCGGTCGAGTGGGACCACGGTGCGGAGCTGCTCGATGCGGCCGAGCTCCGGCTGGCCTGAACCGCGACCTGCCGGAGTGCGGGTTCGAGGCGATCTGGTCCCTCTCGTCGGTCACGTATTCGTCACGAGGCTGATCGGCGCGTCTTGAAGGTCCGCGACCGTGGGGCCAGGCACGAGCCACGTTCGGGCCGGCCGCGATCGCCGGCCGCGATCGCCGGCCGCAGGACCTCGAATCCTGGCCTACGAGTCGTGGCGTGGATTCATGTCGTCCCGGCTCACGTACCCGCGGTCATCGGCTGCCGCGTCGACCGCGCGCCGGACTCGGCGGTCGTTCCGCCGGTCCACGCCTCGACCGCCGGGGCGAGCTCGATCAGCCTGGGCATCGACACGCCGAGCTGCCGCCCGGTCGCCACCACGTCCGCGTAGATCCGCTGGAGCTCCTCGACGCCCGTATGGCGCTCGAGGATCCGTCGGGCCGGCAGGTTGGTGGCGTAGAAGTCGTGGATGACCACCGCCACGGCGTCCGCCGGGGCGTAGAACGTGGCCGCGTCCGGGATCTGCTCGACGGCGACCCCGCGCGCCCGGCAGACCTCGAGCGCCTCGCGCCCGGTCAGGATCGCGGCCTCGAGTCGCGTGGTGTCGTCGAGCAGCGCGTGAATGCCGCCGGCCGCGATCGCCGAGCTGATCAGGGCCGCCTCGGTCGCGAAGTGGACCCACAGCCAATGGAGCATCGCGGGCTCGATCTCGACCTTGAGCCCGGCGCTTTCGAACAGCCCGCGGACGCGGGCCAGTCGGGGCGTGGCGGAGCGGTCGATCTCGCCGAGATGGACCGTGTCGAGGAGCGCGGCATCGAGAACGCCGTCGATCCAGCCGCCACCGGCGACCGGGAAGCCCCAGAGGTAGCGACCGAGGAGCACCTCGTCGATCGGCGCCAGGTCGTCCCACCAGTTGTTGAAGAAGAGGATGTCGGCCTTGCCCGCGTCGACGGCGAGCTGGTAGAGCACGGCCGGCACGTCGTAGTGCTTCAGGCTGACCACGATCAGCTCGTACCCGTCGGCCGGTCCGAACCCGTCGACGATCCTCGCCGGGTAGCGCAGGTGAAGCTCGTGCGGCTCGGCAGTCCGGCCATCCAGCAGGTTCAGGTCCAACGCCGATCCACGACCCGCCGGCCGCCCGGTCCGGACGTAATGGCTGACGTCGTGTCCGGCCTGCGACAGCACGTCGCCATAGATCGTGCCGATCACGCCTGTCCCGTACACGAGGACCTTCATCGTGCTGCCGTACCTTTCGAATGGCCGCCCAGGGCGGCATCCACCGCGTGATCCCACTGTGGCCTTGGCGGCCCCGCGAGTGGGAGTGCGCTTTGGACCGTTTTCCGGAGCCAATGGGCTCACGGAACCGCTCGCCCTCCGATGGCACTGGCCGAGGGTTGCGAACGGCCCCCAGATACGCGCCGTTCGGCACTGCCGGGGGGTCTTCCCGCGCCGCTAGCGTTCGCCTGGAGGTGGTCGATGGCCGTTGCCGTACGTCCGGCACCAACGATGATCCAGGCCGCGAAGCCATTTGAGCCGCTCGACATCGCCATCGACCGCTGCAAGGGCTGTCGGCTGTGCATCGACGTCTGTCCCAAGCACGTCCTCGCCCTTGACGAGACGTTCGTCAACGCCCTGGGCTATCACCCGGTCTGGCTGACTGGTCCCGACTCGTGCACGAGCTGTGCCCTGTGCGCCCGGATCTGTCCCGACGCCGTGTACACGGTCTATGCCCGACCGAAGGCGACCTGACATGACCACCGCGACACGCCCCATCCTGATGAAGGGCAACGAGGCGATGGCCGAGGCCGCCGTCCAGGCCGGCTGTGACGCCTACTTCGGGTACCCGATCACGCCCCAGGCCGAGCTCCTCGAGTGGATGGCCCGCCGGATGCCCGAGCTCGGGCGGGTGTTCATCCAGGCCGAGAGCGAGCTCGGCGCGATCAACATGGCGCTCGGCGCCGCGGCGGCCGGCGCACGGGTGCTCGTCTCCTCATCGAGCCCGGGCATCAGCCTGATGGCCGAGGCGATGAGCTACATGGCCGGCTCGGAGCTGCCGGTCGTCCTGATCAACGTGATGCGCGGTGGGCCGGGCCTCGGCAGCATCGGCGCCTCGCAGTCCGACTACTTCCAGGCGACCAAGGGCCACGGCCACGGCGACTATCGCGTCCCGGTCCTCGCCCCGTCGTCCATCGCCGAGGCGGTCGGCATGGTCGCCGACGCCTTCGAGATCGCCGAGCGCTACCGGACGCCCGTGATGATTCTGACCGACGGGGTCATGGGCCAGGCGATGGAGCCGGTCGTGCCGGCCTACCGGACGCCGCCGCGGCTCTCGGAGACCTGGTCGCTGTCGGGCGCCGACGGCCGCGAGCCACGAGTCGTGCGCTCGCTCAACCTCAAACCCGACGACCTGGAGGTCCACAACGTCGCGCTCCAGGCCAAGTTCGCCACGATTTCCGAGCACGAGGTCCGCTGGGCGGGCGAGCATCTCGACGATGCCGAGATCGCGGTCGTCGCCTACGGGACCGCCGCGCGCGTCGCTCGCACCGCGATCGAGCGAGCCCGCGAGCATGGCCTGCCGGTCGGCATCTTCCGGCCGATCACGCTCTGGCCGTTTCCGTCGGCCGAGCTCGCGGCGCTGGCCCCGAGACTGCGCGCCATCCTCGTGCTCGAGCTGTCGTCCGGGCAGATGGTCGAGGACGTCCGGCTGGCCGTCGAGGGCCGGGCGCCGGTGTTCTTCCACGGCCGCACCGGCGGCATGGTGCCGACGCCGGGCGAGGTCGTCGACGAGCTCCGACGCGCCTGGGCAACGACGATTCCCATCGACGATCCGGCATGGGTCGACGAGGCCGCCGCCGAGCCGGACCCGCTGAGCTTGATCGAGCAGGGCGCCTGGGCGGCGACCGGAATCGGGCGGTGAGCTGATGTCGACCATGACCCCGGAATCGAGACGGATCATCTATCGCCGGCCAGACGCATTGGCCGACAAGTCCACCCATTACTGCCCGGGCTGCGGGCACGGCATCGTCCACCGCCTGGTGGCGGAGCTGCTCGACGAGCTGGACCTGACCGCGCGGACGATCGGGGTGGCCTCGGTTGGCTGCAGCGTCTTCGCTTACGACTACTTCACCGTCGACTTCGTCGAGTCGCCCCATGGCCGCGCTCCGGCCGTGGCCACCGGTGTCCGCCGGATGCGGCCGGACGCGTTCGTCTTCACCTACCAGGGCGACGGCGACCTGGCGGCCATTGGCGCGGCCGAGATCGTCGGCGCAGCGGCCCGGGGTGAGCGGTTCAGCGCCATCTTCGTCAACAACGGGATCTACGGGATGACCGGCGGCCAGATGGCGCCGACCACGCTCCTCGGCCAACGCACGAGCTCGAGCCCGCTTGGGCGCGATGCAGCGCTCGCCGGCTATCCGATTCCGATCACCGAAATGCTGGCGCTGATGCCCGGCGTCTCGTACGCCGCTCGCGGGTCGATCGCCGACCCGCCGTCGGTCGGTCGGACGAAGGCGTTCCTTCGTCGGGCGTTCGAGAACCAGGTCTCCGGGGAGGGGATGTCGATCGTGGAGATCCTGTCGACCTGCCCGGTGGGCTGGGGCCTCACACCGACAGAATCGATGGAGCACGTCGCTCACGACGTCGTCAAGACGTATCCACTGGGCGTCTTGGTGGACCGCCGCAAGGATGCCGCCGCGCGCTCGGCGGAGGGCTGACATGGAGCATTCCACGATCTTCGGAGGGTTCGGCGGCCAGGGCCTCCTGTTCGCCGGCCACGTGCTTGCCGAAGCGGCCGTGATCGACGGCCTCGAGGTCTCGTGGATGCCGTCGTACGGGCCGGAGATGCGGGGTGGGACCGCGTCCTGCACCGTGATCGTCGCGGACCGACCGATCGGCTCCCCGATCGTCGACGCAGCCGACAGCGTCGTGGCGCTCAACCCGCCGTCGATGGCCAAGTTCGAGTCGGCCCTCAAGCCGGGTGGGTTGCTCGTTCTCAACGCTTCGCTCATCGAGGCCGAGCCGCGACGCCGCGACATCGAGATCCTGGCCCTGCCGTGCACCGCGCTCGCCCGCTCCGCCGGCGACGATCGGCTGGTCAGAGTGGTGGCGCTGGGTGGTCTGATCGCGCGCCGCCCGATCGTGACCGTTGACGCGGTCCGGCAGGCGCTCGCCAACCTGGTGGGTCGTCACGCGGACCTGCTCGACGCCGACCTCGCAGGCTTCGATCGCGGCTTCGAACGGGCCAGCCTCACGGAGACCGCCACGCCGTCCACCTGACGGCCGGTCAGCGTCCGGTCAGCGCCCCTCCCCGAAGGCTTCCCTGAGCCAGGCCGTACCTCGGCGTCGATCTCGGCCCAACCTGCGGCCGGTCGGCGCGTCCGCGGGCCTGCAGGTCGTGGCGTGGCTGCCCGACGGTCGCGACGAGGCCGCCGTGCTGGAGCGGGTCGCCGCGGCGGGTGTCGCCGTCG
The DNA here is from genome assembly GCA_041491485.1 of Candidatus Limnocylindria bacterium. Classification (GTDB taxonomy): domain Bacteria; phylum Chloroflexota; class Limnocylindria; order Limnocylindrales; family CSP1-4; genus SPCO01. The sequence goes on along the minus strand of JBGPVC010000040.1, from coordinate 5,825 downwards.
ACGGCGTGTCGCCGTACTACGGCGCCCGCCGCGGTCGACCGGGCGGCCTGCTGTTCGGGTACGGGACGCTGGCCGAGAGCGAGGTCGAGGCGGCGATCCAGCTCGTCGCCCAGGCGATCCGCGGCTAGCGGATCCGGCCCTCGCGCAATGCCGCGATCGACCGATCGATCCGTCGCCGGCGCGTCTCCTCGGTCTTGGCGTCCTCGATCTGGTAGGTGTGCCACGACTTGTTGCTGAAGGACAGGCCCTCGAACGTTCGCGCCGCCTCGGGCTCGGCGGCCAGCGCCGCGGCGAAGTCGGCCGGCACGACGACCTCTCGGGGCGCCGTGTCGAGCTCGAGATCGACGTCGACCTCGTCGCCGCCCTTGACGCCGGAGGCCGCCCGGTGCTCGGCGCTGACCCCGATCATGTAGGTGCCACCCATGACCGCCACGGTGTTGCGGTACGTGTAGCCGCCGATCGTGACCAGGACCTTGGGACGCTTGCCCGAGCCCAGCGCTTCGACGATCCCGGGCGGGATCTCGAACCCGGCTGCCGTCTTGCCGGTCTGCAGGATGGTGGTGCGGAGGCGCATGTCATGCCTCCAGGCGCTGGCAGACGTCACGACATCGGATCGGCCGCCCCGCCCGGGTCCCGGAAATGCCGAAGCGGCTCCCGAAGGAGCCGCTTCGATGCTGTCCCGGTAAAGGTGCCCGCCGAGGCGAACACTTCTGCCGCGCGTCAAGAGCATCTATCACGTCGGCTGCACCGACTACCCTGACCCTACCTACCCATGACCTTGACGCTGGGGCAGCGTGGCTGTTTGAGCAGCACGAATATCCTACCCCTCGCTGGGCCGTTTTCCAAGGGTTTTGTCACACCTGAGTGTGTAAATTCCTTAACCTTCGTCCTCGTGAACCGTGACCGAGGTCATCGCGACGGGCTGATCGGGGAAGTCCCGGGCATCGCGCGGGGCGCCGACGATCTTGTCCACGACGTCCATCCCCCGCGTGACCTGGCCAAAGAGCGTGTAGTTCTTTGGCAGCTTGCCGGTCAGGTCCTGATGGCAGATGAAGAACTGGCTCCCGTTCGTGTTCGGGCCGGCATTGGCCATCGCCAGGGCGCCGCGAACGTAGTCGCCCTGGACCTTCTCGTCCTCGAACTTGTAGCCGGGGCCACCCGTGCCGACGCGACCGCGCTGCAATGACGACTTCTTGCCGTACTGCCCGTCGCCGGCCTGGGCGACGAAACCCGGGATGACCCGGTGGAAGACGACGTCGTCGTAGAACCCTTTGCGGGCCAGGTCGACGAAGTTGCCCGCCGCCTTCGGGGCGCTCGTGTCGAACAGCTCGACATCGATGTCGCCGAAGTCGGTGGCGATGGTGGCACGAGTCATGACTGGCTCCTTGCGCTGCGCTTCGGTTGGCTCATGGGTTGCTGACCGTGACCTTGGTCATGACGATCGGGTTCGCCGGCAGCTCCTCGCCGCCGGCCGCGGCGTAGATCGCGTCGACGGTGTCCATTCCGGACGTCACCGACCCGATGATCTGGTAGGTGTTGTACTGGGCGAGGACCGACTGGTCCTTGTCGTCGAGCACGATGAAGAACTGCGATCCCACGGAGTTCGGTTCGGAGCTTCGAGCCATCGCCACGGTCCCGCGCTTGTAGGTGGCGGTCACCGGCTCGTCCTGGATGGAGTACCCGGGTCCACCGGAGCCCTTGCCCGTCGGGTCCCCGCCCTGGATGACGAACGGCGTGCCGTCCTGGAGCGTCGCGACCCGATGGAAGACCACGCCGTCGTAGAAGCCGCAGCCTGCCAGTGCCACGAAGTTGCCGGCCGCGATCGGCGACAGGTCGGCCTCGATCCGGAGGGCGATCGCGCCCTTGGCCGTCTCGATGGTCACGGTCCGGGTCTCGCCCTTGGCGAGCGCCGGCGGCTGGCTCGTCGGGCAGGCTGCCCCGGCCCCGGCGGACGGAGCCACGGTCGGCTGCGGCGTGGCGCTTCCGGTGCTGGAGCAGGCGGCCAGTCCGAGCACCAGCGCCAGGACGACTCCGGGCGCGGCGGCTCGACGAACGGAAGCAGGGATCATGCGGCGGCCTCCAGGGCTGCGGGATAGTCGATGGCCCCCGTCAGGAGGGCTTCTCCAAGGATGACCCCGCCCACGCCGGTATCGCGCAGGCGACGCAGGCCGTCGAGGTCGCGGACCCCGCCGGCCACCAGGATCTCGGCATCGTACGACGAGACGAGCCGGCGGGTCAGCGCGACGTCCGGTTCGGCGCCGCCGTGGCTCAGGACGAGGCGCGCGACGCCCGCCCCGATCAGCTCACCGATCAGGTCGGCGAGCGTCGGCGGCGCGTTCCGCCGCCAGGGAAAGGCGGCCAGACGCTCCGGTCGCGGATCCAGCCCGACCGCCAGCCAGTCACCTGCGACGTCCAGGCAGGCACGCAGCTCGTCCGGCCGATCGGCGATGGCGGTCGTGAGCACCACGCGAGTGGCCCCGGCCGCGAACGCGAGCCGGATGGCATCGGCCGAATCGACGCCGCCCGCGAGCTGAAGCGGCACGGCGACCCGGGAGGCGATGGCGCCGACGGCCTCGAGGTTGGCCGGTGTGCCGGCACGGGCCCCGTCGAAGTCGACGAGGTGGATGACGCGGGCACCGAGCGCGGCGAATCGTTCGGCGATCCGGTCCGGACGGTCGGTCGGAGCGCCCACGCCCGTCGCGGCGCCCGGCCACGACACGACGCGCGAGCGGCCGCCTTCGAGGTCGATCGCCGGGATGACCTGCACGCCGGCTCAGCCGCGGCCGGGCGGCACGGCCTCGCCGCCCAGGAGGCGCCGGTGGAAGCTGATCGGCAGCGACCCGTTGCCCAGCAGCGTGTCGTGGAAACCCTTCAGGCTGAAGCGATCGCCCAGGCGGCGCTGTTCGTCGGCCCGCAGGCCCAGCAGCAGCGTCCGGCCCAGGAGGTACGACAGCGGGTAGGTCGGCCGGTAGCTGTACCACTGGATCTCGGCGTAGGCGTTGGGGCGTTCGAAGCTGGTGTGCTCGATCAGGAAGTCGGTGGCTTCCTCGACGGTCAGCTCGCCACGGTGCATCCGGACGTCGAGGATGATCCGACAGGCGCGCCAGATCGCGTCGGTGTGCATCGCCAGGCGGAAGCTCGGGCCGGCGTCGAAGCCCTGCTCACGCATCATCAGCTCGGAATACATCCCCCAGCCTTCGACGAACTCCGGGGCGTCGGCCAGCATCCGGGTAAGCGACGGGTGGCGGCGGGCCGTGTCGAGCTGGAGGTGGTGGCCCGGGTACGCCTCGTGGATGCTGGTGTTGCTGATCGATGAGAAGTTGTGCTCGCGCATGGCGTTGGGATCACCGTCGACCGACGGCGTGACGACGTAGATCCCCTTCGGGCTCGGATCGAATGCGGCCGGCTCGAAGTAGGCGGCGAACGGAAGCACGTTGCGCAGGTACTCGGGCGTTGCCACCACGTCGATCCGCTCGTCGTCGGGAACGGTCACGAGATCGTGGTCGATCAGGTAGCGGCGCGCTCGAGACATCGCCCCTCGATAGGCCTCGAGCGCTTCGTCGAAGCTCGCCGGCTGATCCGACTTGACCCGATCGATGACGGTCGCCTCGTCGGCGTTCGGGTCGATCTCGCGCGCGGCGGCGGCGCGAGCCGCGCGCTCCTCGTGCAGGCGGTCCCAACCGAGCTCGAGGATGGTGTCGGCGTCCAGCCCGTCGAACGCCCGGAGCGCGACCATTCCGTCGTGGCGCTCGCGCCCGATCGCCCAGTCGTTGGTCCCGTTGGGAATCGTGCCCTCGAGCCATGACCCGTACAGCTCGATCGCGACCTTGGCGGCTTCGCTCGCTCGCTCGAGCCGGCGCTGGTCGACCGAGCTCAGGACGTTCGCGCCAGCCGCCACGAGCTCGTCGAGGAAGACGGGCATCTCGGCGGCCGATTCGAGCTCGAGACGCTGCCAGCGGCGGACCTGTGGGACCGTCGCCCGGGTCTTTGCCTCCTCGAGGTAGGCGCCGACCGCCTCGAGGCGACCGGAGATCGCGGACAGTCGCTCGGACAGTGGCGCGTGGTCGCGGGCGAACAGCAGGAAGAGGCCGTCGCCGATCGTGTCGAGCGCCAGCGAGCGACGTTCCCAGAGGCGCAGGACGTCCGTGTCGAAGATCACCCGGCGCAGGTTGTGGAGCTCGAGGTCGCGCTCGAACCTGACCTCCGCGGAGAGGCCGGCGGGATCGAGCGCCTCGATCATGGCGAGGTGCTCGCGCTCCGCGGCCAGCTCGCCGAGCACCGCCTCACGACTTCCGTCGCCGAGGAGGTCGTCGTCCTGGTGCAGGCCCATGGCGGTTCCGAGCACCGGGTTGTCGCGGACCAGCCGCGCGAAGCGGGACTCGACGAGCTCGTAGAACCGGTCGTCGAGCGGCCCGCGGTCCGGTGCGGGCAATGGTCGCGGCAGGATCCTCTGACTGGTCGTTTCGGTCACGGGTTGTGAACCTCAGAGCGCGGGGCCTGTCGAGGCAAGCGGTCGATCGTGCCGGCGCGGCTCACCGCGACCGGCGGTATCGCTGGCGGGTCAGGCGGTGACGAGCGGACCGGCCGCGACGGGTCGGGGCGATGTCGCTGCCAGCGCCGCCTGCGTCGCGGCAATGGTCGCCTCGATGTCGGCGGCAGTCACGCCGTAATGGGTCACGGCACGAACCTGACCATGCGGATATTCCACCATCAGGACGTGGCGCGCTCGGAGCGCCTCGAGGAAGGCCGCGCGGTCGCGCTCGACCTTGAAGACCACGAAGTTGGTGCGAACGCGAGCTGGATCCAGCGGCCCGGGCGAAGGCTGCGTGGTTCCGCCGGCCGAAACGATCCCGTCCATCGAGCTGAGCGCGTCGGCCAGACGGCGGGCATTGGCATGGTCCTCGGCCAGCCGGTCGATCATCCCGTGCGGTCCGTCCGACAGGGCGAGCAGTCCGGCCGCGGCGAGGATCCCGGCCTGGCGCATCCCGCCGCCGACCAGCTTGCGACCCCGTCGCGCGCGCCAGATGACCTCGCGGCTCCCGACCAGCACGGACCCGACGGGGCAGGCGAGCCCCTTCGACAGGCAGAACGTCACGGTGTCCGCCGGCCCGGACAGGTCGGTGGCGCGAACGCCAAGAGCGATAACTGCATTCCAGAAGCGCGCGCCATCGACGTGGAGCGGGACCCCGTGATCGTGTGCGATCTTCGCGACCTGGCGCGTGTATTCCGGCGTCAGCGGCTGGCCCATCGAGTGGGCGTGCGTGTTCTCGATCGTCACCAGGCCGCTGATCGGCTCGTGGGGATCGCCCGGGTCGCGGAACGCGGCCTCGATCGCGTCCAGGTCCATGGTGCCGTCGGGCCGGTCCTCGAGGGACCGGATACTGGTTCCGACGATCACGGCATGTCCGGCGGCCTCGTCGATGACGAGGTGATGCTCGCGTCCGCCGATCGTCTCCTGGCCGCGCGCCAGGTGGGCCAGCTGCGCGACGAGGTTGCCCATCGTGCCCGACGCGACGAACAGGCCGGCTTCCTTGCCCAGCAGCTCGGCGGCTCGCTCCTCGAGGGCGTTGACGGAGGGGTCGTCGCCGAAGACGTCGTCACCGACCTCGGCGTCGGCCATCGCCCGGCGCATCTGGGGGGAGGGCTTGGTGACGGTGTCGCTGCGCAGGTCGATCAGGGCCATGGGCCGCGAGTATAGGCGAGGTGCCTGCGGCAGCAGGCGGGCGTCCGGCCATGGCGACCGATGGGCCATTCGGCCCGTGAGCGACAAGGGCCGGCGCCTCTGCTATGCTCCGCCATCGCCACAACTGGACCCGTGGTGTAGC
>JBGPVC010000039.1:0-19469 GCA_041491485.1 Candidatus Limnocylindria bacterium | reverse complement strand
TTCCCACGCGAAGGCCCGTCCAACGGCCCCTACGCGCAAGGCGGTCTGAACGGTTTCGTTGAGCACGGCTCGCGGCTGGTCCGCGGTCCACGGCTCGAGGTAGGCGTCGCGGAGTCGGAGGAGCTCAGGGCGTCCCAGGGTGGCATCGCGGCTGGCGATGCTACGCAAGGTGGCAAGCAGGGTTCCGAAGGGATGCGCGACGACGGCATCGCCCCAGTCGAAGATCCGCTCGCCGGCAGCCGATTCGACGCCGGCCTGCCCGACGAAGACGTTGCCGTCGTGCAGGTCGTCGTGCTGCAGGCTCGGCTCGGTTCCGCTCGCGGCGAGCATCGCGCACCATTCGGCGTACTCGGGCAGCAGGCCACGAAGGCGTGCCCGGTCCGGATCGCCGAGGCCGGACGTGGGGCCCTCGACCAGCCTCGCGAACAGGCCCGGCATGGCCACGGGTCGGAGGTCTGGTACCCCAAGGTCGATGAGCGCCGGCGCCTGCGGCGCGAGCCCACGCTGGAGCATGCCGTACGCCGGCAGGATACGCAGCCATTCGTCGACGCCGGCTCCGCCGTGGACGTGATCCCGCAGCCGGGTTCCGCCGTCCGGCAACAGGAGCCAGCCACGATCCGCCTCGATCGCCAGCGGCTCCAGGAGCATGGGGGTGCGCCACTTCGCGAGCTCGTGGAGGAGCCGAGCCTCGTAGGCCGTTCCCGGGCCGGCGGCCTTGAACCACGTCGGTCCGCCGTCTGTCGGGACAGCCATCACCGTCGACCACGGTCGGACGTGCGACTGCTCCACCGGGCCGGTTCGATGGCGGTCCAGCCGCTCGAGCTGCTGGTCGACCCAGCTGATCGCCTCCGCCTGCCATGTCGACTCGAGCCAGATCGGCGCCCAGTCCATCCATCCTCCGGTCGGCGTTCCGCGGTTCCAGGCGGGGCGGTCGAGCGTATCATCGTGACCCGAGCGCACAGGAGGAGGGAACCGCGATGTTGTCGGAGTTCAAGGCCTTCCTGCTCAAGACGAACGCGCTGGCGCTGGCCATCGGCGTGATCATCGGCGGGGCGCTCGGCACTGTCGTCACCTCGCTGGTCAACGACATCATCATGCCGCCCATCGGCATGGCCCTCGGTGGCGTGGACTTCAGCCAGCTCAAGGTCGTGCTCAAGGACGCCGTCGGCGGCGACCCGGCGACCGAAGTGGCGATCCGCTACGGCACGTTCCTCAACGCGATCATCGCGTTCGTCGTGATCGCGTTCGTCGTCTGGCAGGTCTCCCGGATGTTTATCAAGGAGCCACCGCCCGCCGCGGCGAAGACGTGCCCGTTCTGCAAGGAAGCGAACGCCCCCGACGCGTCCAAGTGCCGGGCCTGCGCGAGCACGATCTGAGGCCCGGGCGAGGCCCAGCGCCCGCGGCTCAGTCCTCGGCGGCCTTCGGGTAGGAGCCCAGCACCCGCACCATCGTCGTCACGGACGCGAGCGCCACGAGCGCGGCCTGCGTCTCGCCATCGGCGGTATCGGCGTCGAGGTCGACCCAGAACACGTATTCCCAGGCGCGCTCGCGGCTCGGCCGGGATTCGAGCTTGCTCATGTTCAGGCCATGCTCGGCGAACACGCGCAGGACGGCGAGCAGGGTCCCTGGCTCGTTTCGGACAGCCAGGACCAGTGTGGTCCGCCGGTCCGCGCCGGCCGTGGTTCGCGCCTGGGGCGTCATCGCCGCGCCGGGTTTCGCCAGGACCGCGAACCGGGTCCGGTTGCCGGGAAGGTCCCCGATCTCGTCGACCAGGATCTCGAGACCGAACAGGCCCGCCGCCCGTGGCGAGAGGACGGCCGCGGCGCCGCGCTCGCCCCGTTCCGCGATCGACTTCCCGGCTCCTGCGGTGTTGTAGGTGGTCAGCAGCTGCCACGGCCGCCGGCGCAGGAAGGCCTCGGCCTGGCCGAGCGCCTGGATGTGCGAGTAGACGCGCTCGATCGCATCGAGGCGCTGTCCGGGCAGGGCGGCCAGGCAGAGCCGAACCGGCACGACGACCTCACCGACGATCTCGAGGTCGTGCTCGAGCAGCAGGTCGTAGTTCTCGCGAACCGTGCCGTTGATGACGTTCTCGATGGGGATGACACCGGCCGCCACGTCACCCGAGCTGACCGCTCGGAATACCTCGCGGAAGCTGCCGAGCGAGACGCGCTCGACGTCGCCGAATGCCGCCAGGACGGCATCCTCGGCGAATGCGCCGGGCTCGCCGGCATAGGCAATCGTCGCGTTCGTGGCCATCGCCGCGGAGTCTAGCCGCAGCCGCACGTGATCATGTGGGCCTCAGTCAGCACTGAAGGACCCAGGACGAACGGTCCTACCGCTCGACGTCCGCGTGTTGACAGCCACGCACAAGGATCCCACCGGCGAGATTCTCACCGCGTCTCGGCGCTCCAGTGCTGACTGGAAAACACCTTGGAGATCGTTCGCGCGTCTGCCTCGTTCAGCGTTCGAACCAGGCGACCGTGTCGTGCTGGCCCTCGTCCTCGTCGAGGTCGGCGCGCTGCTCACGGGCCCTGCCGGCCGAGACCGCGACGCGCCGCCGGCTGGCCGCGGCGTCCGCGGCGCCCGACCAGTGCGCCTCGGCGAGCATCACGTTGAGGGCCAGGATGTAGGCCTCGATCGACGCCGCGATGATGTTGGGCCCCCGGGCCTCGCCGTCGTATTCGCCGCTTCCTCGCTCCCCGCCGCTGGCTGGAGGAGCGATGCGCACGGTCACCGCGCCGATCGTGTCCGTTCCCTCGCCGAGCGCATGGATGTCGAACGCGAGCAAGCGCGGATGCCCGCTCAGGACGCCATGCAGGGCCTTGTCGACGGCCCGGTAGAGCGCATCGATGGCGCCATTTCCGGCGGCCGACGCGCGCCACTCATGGTCGCCCCATGTGATGACCACCGCACCACGGCTGCGGGCGTTGCTGCCGGACGTGACGGTCCAGCGGGCGAGCTGCAGGGTCGCTTTGGCAGCCTGGGGCGTGGCGGTCATCTCGGTCACCTCCGTGGTGTCGCGGTCGCCCCGTGGGCCGGCGACCCTTCAGGCGTTGTGGCGCCGGGCGGGCGGACGGTCGTGAAGTGGCGTTCGTCGCGCCGGCGCAGCTCGGAGCCCGACTTCCAGATGGCAAACTCGAGCGAGTCGGCCAGTGCCGCGGCCGAGGCGGCGATGATGTTGGTGTCGCTGCCCATGGTCGACCAGGTCCGTGTGCCATCCATCGAATCGATGATCACGCGCGTCCTGGCCGCGGTCGCCGCGACGCCGTCGAGGATCCGGACCTTGTAGTCGACCAGGCGGACCTCGTCGAGGCCCGGATAGAACGCCCGGAGCGCCTTGCGCAGGGCCGCGTCGAGGGCGTTGACCGGCCCGTTGCCGTCACCCGCCGTGTGCAGGATCTCCCCGTCGACCTCGACCTTGACGGTCGCCTCGGCCAGCAGCTCGCGACCGTCGCGCTGCTCGACCAGGCAGGTGTAGTCGACGATCCGGAACGGCGCGGCGTAATCGGCCGAGTGCCGCCGGATCAGGAGCTCGAAGCTGGCTTCGGCACCCTCGAACGCGAGTCCGTCCGCCTCGAGCTGCTTGATCAGCCTGGAGAGCTCGCGCGGATCGACCACGCCCTTGAGCTCGTGGCCGAGCTGCTCGGCCCGGATCGAGATATTCGCCCGCCCGCCCAGCTCCGACACCACCAGCCGCCCGACATTGCCGACGGCGGCCGGATCGATGTGCTGGTAGCTCCGCTCGACCTTGGCCACGGCGGCGCCGTGGACGCCGCCCTTGTGGGCGAAGGCCGACCGCCCGACGTAGGGCTGGTAGTCGTTCGGGGTGACGTTGGCGATCTCGGCGATCGAGCGCGACAGGTCGGTCAGGCCGGAGAGCTGCCCGCCGCCGGCGGGCACGAGCTGATGTGGCGTCTTGAGCGCCAGGTTGGCCAGAATGGTCACCATGTTGGCGTTGCCGGCTCGCTCGCCGTAGCCGTTGATGGTCGCCTGGACGTGGCGGACCCCGGCCGCCACCGCGGCCATCGAATTGGCGACGGCTAGCTCCGCGTCGTTGTGGGTATGGATTCCCCAGGTCACTGCGGGCGCGGCCGGGTCGGCGTCGAGCGTCCCACGGACGTCGGCGATGATCCGGTTCAGCTCGTCGGTCAACGTGCCGCCGTTGGTGTCGCACAGGACGAGGCTCCGGGCGCCGGCCTGCCGGGCGGCCCGCAGGGTCTCGAGCGCGTAGTCGCGGTCCGCCTTGTAGCCGTCGAAGAAGTGCTCGGCGTCGTAGATCGCCTCCCGGCCGCGATCGGCCACGAAGGCCACCGAGTCGGCAATCATGTCCAGGTTCTCGGCCGGCGTGGCGCCCAGGACCTCGGTGACGTGGAGCAGCCAGCTCTTGCCGAAGATCGTGACGACCGGGGTCTCGGCGGCGACGAGCTCGCGCAGGTTCGGGTCGTCGCCCGGCTTGTTCAAGCGGTGGCGCGTGGACCCGAAGGCGGCCAGCTTCGCCCGCTCCCAGCGCATGGTGCGGGCGGTCGCGAAGAACTCGATGTCCTTGGGGTTGGAGCCCGGCCAGCCGCCTTCGATGAACGGCATCCCGAACTCGTCGAGCATTCGCGCGATCCGCAGCTTGTCGGCCAGCGAGAGGGTGATGTTCTCGCCCTGCGTGCCGTCGCGCAGCGTGGTGTCGTAGAGGACGACCGGCGGGTCGCCGGGTGTCTGGGCCGTCATGCTGGCACGCCTTCCTGGGCTCCAGTCGCGAGGGCGGTGACGACCGCGTCGGCGAAGGCCGACGTGCCGACCACCCGTAGGCTGTCGCGTTCGCCCGCGCTGGCGATGTCACCCGTCCGGTAACCGGCGTCGAGGGCCGCCGTGACGGCGGTCTCGACCGCGGAGGCGGCATCGGCGCGTCCGAGGGACAGCCGCAGCAGCATCGCGGCCGAGAGGATCGTCCCGATCGGGTTGGCGCGGTCCTGGCCCGCGATGTCCGGCGCCGAGCCATGGATCGGCTCGTACAGGCCGAACGTGCCGTGCGCCGTCTGGCGCTCTCCGAGGGACGCGGACGGCAGCATTCCGAGCGAGCCCGCAAGCACGCCCGCCTCGTCGGACAGGATGTCGCCGAACAGGTTCTCGGTCACCAGGACGTCGAACCAGGCGGGCTGCTTGACCAGGAGCATCGCGCACGAATCGACCAGCTGGTGACCGACCTCGACGTCGGGATACTCCGGCCGCAGCTCCTCGACGATCGTCCGCCACAGTCGGGACGTCGCCAGGACGTTCGCCTTGTCGACGCTCGTGAGCCGGCGGCGTCGGCCAAGCGCGAGCTCGAAGGCGAGGCGGACCACGCGCCGGATCTCGGGTTCCGAATACGGGAGCGTGTCCGACGCGCGGCGTTCGCCGGGCGGACCGGTGGCCTCGACGCGATCGCCGTAGTAGAGGCCGCCGGTCAGCTCGCGGACGATCAGCAGGTCGACGCCCTCGAGCAGCTCGGCGCGGACGGGAGCGGCCGACGCCGCGATCGTCGGATGGACCTTCACCGGTCGCAGGTTGGCGAAGAGACCGAGGGTCCCTCGCAGCTTGAACAGGGCCTGCTCGGGACGGACCGGTGCCTTCGGATTGTCCCAGCGCGGACCGCCGACGGCTCCGAGCAGGATCGCATCGGCGGCGCCACAGGCCGCGACATCCTCGTCGCGGATGGCCACGCCGTGGATGTCGATGGCACTGCCGCCGGCGGCGTGCTCGGACCAGTCGATCCCGAAGCCGAACCGGCCGGCGGCCGTGTCAACGACGTGCCGGGCAGCGGCCACGACCTCCGGCCCGACGCCGTCGCCGGGGATCGTCGCGATGCGGAACGGGCGCGACTGCGCCCGATCGAGCGGGCGATCGGTCACGGGAGTCGCTCGCCCTCGCGCGGTGACACGAAGGCGACCTTGAGGCCGTTGATCTCGGCACCGTGGAGCTTGTTGACGGCCACGAGGTACGCGTCGAGCGACGCCTCGATGATGTTGGTGGATAACCCGTGGCCGGTGACGACCAGGGCTCCGGGACCTTCGTCGGATGAGCGACGGCATCGAACCAGCGCCTGTCCCTGTGCGTCCTCGCCGGCGCTGACCGCCTTGATCTCGTACTCGGTGAGCGTCGGGTGCCAGTGGAGGACCGGCTGCAACGCGGCGTCGACCGCTCCGAACAGGGCGTTGACCGGGCCGTTGCCGGTCGTCTCGGCGGTCCGCTCCTGGCCGTCGACGGTCAGGCTGACCGTGCCGGTGGCGTTCCCGCCACGCGACGAGGTCACGCTCCAGCCGACCAACGCAACCGAGGCCGGGACCTCCGACGAACGCTGCTCGACGAGCGCGAGCAGGTCGTTGTCGGTGACCTCCTTCTTCGCGTCGGCTAGCGCGACCGCCTGCCGATAGATCTCGTCGAGGGCCTCGCCCTCCAGCTGGTGGCCGAGCTCCTTGAGCTTGCCCTGCAGACCGCGGCGGCCGGACAGCTTGCCGATCGTCAGCTGGCTGCCGGTCAGGCCGACCGACTGCGGGGTCATGATCTCGTAGGTCAGCGGGTTCTTGATCACGCCGTCCTGGTGGATGCCCGATTCGTGGGCGAAGGCGTTGCCGCCCACGATCGCCTTGTTCGGCTGGACGGCGAAGCCGGTCAGGTAGCTGACCAGGCGGCTGGCGGCCGTGAGCTGCTCCGTCGCTACGCCCGAGATGAGCTCGGGGAACTGCGTCGGGCGGGTCCGCAGGGCCATCACGACCTCTTCGAGCGACGCGTTGCCGGCTCGCTCGCCGAGGCCGTTGATCGTGACCTCGACCTGGCGCGCGCCGGCCTGGATCGCGGCCATGGTGTTGGCGGTGGCGAGGCCCAGGTCGTTGTGGCAATGGACGCTGACGGTGGCGCTCGAGCCGACCAGGTCCACGACCCGCTTGACCAGCACGCCGAACTCGGCCGGGATCGCGTAGCCGACGGTATCCGGGATGTTGACCGTCGAGGCGCCGGCGTCGACGACCGCTTCGTAGATCTGCATCAGGAATTCCGGATCGGTCCGTGAGGCGTCTTCGGCCGAGAACTCGATCTCGGCGTCGCGCCCGAGCTGCTCGCGCCCGTGGCGGACCCAGCGCACCGCCTCGGCGAGCGCCGTCTCGCGGTCGATGCGCAGCTTGTGCTTGAGGTGGATGTCGCTGGTCGCGATGAAGACGTGGAGGTGCGGCCGCTCGGCGACCTTGATCGCCTCGATCGCCCGCTGCGGGTCGCCATCCTTGCAGCGAGCCAGGGCCGCGACGGCGATTCCACCGCGGGTCTCCTGGGCGATCCGCCGGACCGCCTCGAAGTCGCCGGGCGAGGCGGCCGGGAAGCCGGCCTCGATGACGTCGACCTTGAGCCGGGCCAGCTGGCGGGCGACCTCGAGCTTCTCGGCGGCGGTCAGGCCGGCGCCGGGCGCCTGCTCCCCGTCCCGCAGGGTCGTGTCGAAGACGCGGACGGTGCCTTCGGCCACGAACGGACCGATCGGCCGGGCGATGGAGCGCGGACGGCTGCCGACGCCACCTTTCGCCGCGCTCACCTCGCCGCTCCCGGGGTCGTGGCGGCTGCCTGGGCCTGGCCGGCCTGGACCTCGACCGGATTGAGGAACGGCATCTGGGCCCGAAGCCGGGCGCCGACCTGTTCGATCTGGTGGTCTCGATCCGCGGCCCGCAACCGCTCGAACTCCGCCCGGCCCGAGTCGCTCTCGGCGATCCAGCGCGAAGCGAAGCTGCCGTCCTGGATGTCGCGGAGGACCGCCTGCATGGTCGCTCGGACGTGGTCGTCGATGATCCGTGGACCCGACACGTAGTCGCCGTACTCCGCGGTGTCGCTGACGCTGAAGCGCATGAAGTTGAGACCGCCGCGGTACATCAGGTCGACGATCAGCTTCAGCTCGTGCATCGTCTCGAAATAGGCGAGCTCCGGCTGGTAGCCGGCGCCGACGAGGGTCTCGAACGCCATTTTGACCAGCGCCGCGGTGCCGCCGCAGAGCACGGACTGCTCGCCGAAGAGGTCGGTCTCGGTCTCCTCGGCGAAGGTCGTCTCGAGGACCCCCGCGCGGGTGTTGCCGAGCGCCCGGGCGTAGGCGAGCACCCGGGCCCGGCCGCTGCCCGAGGCGTCCTGGTGGACGGCGAACAGCGCGGGCACCCCGCCACCGGCCTGGTAGACGCTGCGCACCAGGTGGCCCGGACCCTTTGGAGCGACCATGCCGACGTCGACGAAGTCGGGCGGGGCGATCCGCTTGAAGTGGATGTTGAAGCCGTGGGCGAACATCAGCAGCTGACCGGGGCGCAGGTTCGGCCCGATCTCGGCGTCATACACCGCCTTCTGGGCGGTGTCGGGGACCAGGATCATGATCGCGTCGCCGGCCTTGACGGCATCGGCCACGTCCAGGACGCGGAGTCCCGCCTCCTCGGCCAGCGCGCGGCTCTTCGAGCCCGCTGCCAGCCCGACCACCACGTCCACGCCGGATTCGTGGAGGTTGAGCGCATGGGCGTGACCCTGGCTGCCGTACCCGATGATCGCGACCGTCTGGCCGGCCAGGGCCGACGGATCGGCATCGCCGTCGTAGTACATCCGCGCAGTCATCGCTTGATCGCCTCCTCGATGGATCCCGAGCCCCGGGCCATGACGACGGCACCGGTGCGGACCAACTCCTTGATTCCGTAGGTCCGGACCAGCGCGACGAACGCGTCGACCTCGGACTCGGTGCCGGTCACCTCGACGATGACCGAGCCGTCGGCCAGGTCCACGACCCGACCTCGCGACAGCTCCACCAGCTTGAGCACCTCGGCCCGATTGAAGTCCGTGGCGCGGATCTTGACCAGGGCCAGCTCCTGCTGGATGGTCGGTTCGGCGGTGACGTCCTGGACCTTCAGGACGTCGATGAGCCGGTAGAGCTGCTTGGCGGCCTGCTCGACCGCCACGTCGTCGCCGTGGAGCGTGATCGTCATTCGGCTCACGTCGTCCCTGTCCGTGTGGCTGACGGCGAGCGAGTCGATGTTGAAGTTGCGTGCCCGCATCAGGCTCGAGACACGGTTCAGGACACCCGGCTTGTTGAGGACGACCGCGACGAGGACATGCCGTCTGGTCTCGCCGCCTCCCGGCAGGGCCCGTGGCGGTGGCGCGCTGTGAGCGGGAACCGGCTTGGCCGGCGGCTGGGCGGACGAAGCGACGGCGGCCGCCGTCCCCGGAGCCGCGGTCGGCGCCTCGGAAGCCGCGGGCACCTGCCCGTTCGATTGGGGGTCGGCGCTCATTCGTCGGCCCCGCCCCACTTTTCGATCAGGTCGGACAGGCCCTTGCCGGCCGGCATCATCGGGAAGACGTTCTGCTCCTCGGCGATCTCGAACCAGATCAATGCCGGCCCATCGACCGCCTGCGCCGAGCGGATCGCCTCGTCGACATCGCCCGGCGTCCGTGCCCGAAAGGCGGGAATGCCGTAGGCGTCGGCGAGCTTGGCGAAGTCCGGGCCGGGCAGGTTGGACGAGTGGTAGTTGCCGGCATAGATGATCTCCTGCCACTGCCGGATCATCCCGAGCTTCTTGTTGTCGAGGAGCGCGATCTTGACCGGGATGTGATCGGCGACCAGGGTCATCAGCTCCTGGGAGGTCATCTGGAAACCGCCGTCGCCGGTGATTGCCCAGGTCTCGCGCTCCGGACAGCCGAGCGCGGCGCCCATCGCGGCCGGCACGGAGAAGCCCATCGTCCCCAGGCCTCCCGAGCTGACGTGGGTGTTCGGGTGGCGGAACCCGGCATACCGGGCCAGCCACATCTGGTTCTGCCCGACGTCGGCGACGTAGGTGGCTTCGTGGTCGGTCAGCTCGCCGATCCGCTCGATGACGTAGTCGGCTGACAGGAGCCCGTCGCGCCAGGCCCCCGAGCCATGCCAGCTCGAGGCCACGGAGTCGGCCTTCCAGTCGGCGAGCTGCGCGAAGTACCCCGCGCGGGTCGCCGGGTCGACCGCCGCGACCATCGGCGTCAGGGCGCGCAGCACGCGTCCGGCATCGCCCACGATCGGCACCTCGACCGCGACGTTCTTGCCGATCTCGGCCGGGTCGATGTCGACGTGGATGATCCGGGCGTAGGGCGCGTAGGTTCGCACGTTGCCGGTCACCCGGTCGTCGAAGCGCATGCCGATCGCGAACAGCAGGTCGGCGCTCTGGATCGCGCGGTTGACGTGCTTCCAGCCGTGCATCCCCATGTAGCCGTAGGCCAGCGGATGGGTCTCGTCGATGACACCGATCCCCAGCAGCGTCCAGGCGACCGGGATCTGCGCCTTCTCGGCGAAGGCGCGCAGCTCGTCCCAGGCCCGAGCGTGCAGCACGCCATGCCCGGCCAGGATGACCGGCCGCTTCGCGGCCGCGATCTCGGCGGCGGCGACCTTGAGCTGGCGGCCGTGCCCGTCGACGTTCGGCCGGAAGCCGGGAAGTCCCGCGATGACCTCCGCCTCGCTCGGGTGCTCGGCCTGCGTCTCCTGCTGGAGGGCGTCCTTCGTGATGTCGATGTGCACCGGACCCGGACGTCCGGACCGGGCGATGTGGAAGGCCTCGGCGACCACGCGCGGCAGGTCGTTCGCGTCGCGGACCAGGTAGTTGTGCTTGGTCATCGGCAGCGTGATGCCGTTGATGTCGATCTCCTGGAACGCGTCCTTGCCGATCAGTGCGCTTGGCACGTTGCCCGTGATCGCGACCATCGGCACGGAGTCGAGGAGCGCCGTCCCGATGCCGGTCACCAGGTTGGTCGCGCCGGGGCCAGAGGTCCCCATGCAGACCCCGACCCGACCGGTCACCCGGGCGTACCCGTCCGCGGCGTGGGCGCCGCCCTGCTCGTGGCGGACGAGCACGTGGCGGAGCTCCGGATAGTCGCCAAGGACGTCGTAGAGCGGCAGGATCACGCCGCCCGGGTAGCTGAAGAAGACATCCACGCCCTGGCGCAGGAGCGCCTCGCACAGCACGTCCGCGCCGATCCGCGTCCGCCTCAGCTCCCGACCCTCGTGGAGCATCTCCTTCCGGGCGCGCTCGACAGCCGCCGCCTCTGACGTGCCGTCGTTGGGCACGTGGCTGCGCCGCTCCGGCGCGCCCGTGGTCAGGCCGAGGGGACGTGGAGGCTTGGTCGGGTCTCCCTTGGTCATGGTCATGGCGCTCGATGTCCTCCGTGGCGGGTCGTTCGTGGCGGAAAACGAAGGACCCTCGCCATCCGGCGAGGGTCCGTAGGAAATCCGTTGTGGTCGAGCTAGTGGCGCTCGCCCCTCCGTGATCCTCGGTCTCGCCGGGAGCCGATAATGAGCCCAAGAAGGCCATCAAGCCCCGGAAGCGAGCGAAGAAGGTCGAGAAGCGATACGTCGGCGAGACCGGTTGGATCGAGCGGAACGTGCACACGCCGGCCATCGGCCGTCACGACGACGGCGACTACGCGGCGGTCTCCACGATCCAACCAGCCCATTGGGCCTCCGATCAGGCCAGCGGCGGGACGGTCCCGCAGCGTTCCGGGCAGTCTAGCAGGGATCGTGGACTCGTCAACCGCCCGCCAATGGTCGGTAGTGCATCAGTTTGAATCCGGCGATGCTTGACCCCCTCAACGCACGGAGCGCATGCTTGAGGGGTGCAAAAGCGAAAGATGCCGCGCGATCCGAACCAGCGCGCGAAGCTGATCGTGGACATGGTGTACGGCGAGGCGGAGCCGGAACCTGAGCCAACGCGCCCACCGAAGGACCCAGCATCGGTGGAGCTTGGACGGCGGGGCGGTTTGATCGGGGGTCCGAAGCGGGCCGCGAAGCTCACACCTGAACGCCGCCAGGAGATCGCCAGGAAGGCTGCTGCCGCTCGCTGGGGTACGGCGCGGGATCAGGGCGGGCGCGAATAGCCTCGTGGCGCTCAACGGCTTCCGCATAGAGACGGCGAGCCTCTTCTTCTGATCCACCGAATACCGCCCAGCGTTCGCCGACTGCTGCGACAGCTCCCTTCACAAGCTCGATCCGTGGCTGCATCGCTCGCACCTCCACGGCTATTCTCAGGTGAACGGCTCCCTTCGGTCGAGTGCGGTTCGATTTGCACTTGTACTTTCCGGACCACAGTGCTACGGTTCGTCTAGAACCGACACGTCTCGAATCTCGGAGTGTCTGATGCCTGTAGAGCTCGGTCCAAACTTCGCACCGTATGCCCCCTACAAACAAGTCCAGGCAACCATCACTCGATATCGCGAGCGGGGTCTACCAGAGTTACTGACCGCGACCGACCTGGAGCGCATCGGCGTTCCGTCTGGCATGGCACCACGCACGTTGCGAGCCCTCCGGTTCTTGGGTCTGATTGATGAGGGCGGAAACCGCCTTGCGCCCTTCGAAGAACTGAAGCGAGCCAAGAAGGAGGAGTATCCGCAACGACTCGCGGAGATCGTGCGGGGCGCATATCTCCCTGTCTTTCAGATCGTTGATCCGGCGCAGGATAGCGACACGGATCTCGATGATGCCTTCCGACATTTCGAGCCCAGCGCCCAGCGGGCAAAGATGATCGCGCTGTTCCGCGGGCTGGCTGAGGAAGCCGAGATCATCCCAAAAGGCAAGCCTCGACAGCGAGAGGGTGGTTCCCGGCGACCCGAGCCGACTCCATCGAGGCCTCGCGCGACTTCCAGGCCAGTGAAGGCGGGACCGTCAGAGCCAGTAACGCATCTGATGTTCGTGCCTGAAGAGCCGATGCCTGACTACCGGCTTGTCCAGGCAGTGATCCAGCAACTTCCCCGCGAGCAGAAGTGGACCGCAGCCCGACGCGAGCGATGGATTCAGGCCCTCACATCAGCGGTCGACCTCATGTTCGAGATTCAGGAGGAACCACCTGCCGGGGGCCAATGAAAAGGCGCCGGGCTTCTAGGTCTTGCAGGGCCAGCCCGACGCCAACGGAAAGGAGCAGTGACGGTGAGAAACCGTCTCGGGCCTCTGCCGTGGGGACCTACCCCGCGGTACGCCCGGCTCTTCCAATCCGGGACGGCCCCCGCAAGGGGGGCCGTCCCTTCTCTCCTCGATCATACGAGGCTATCGTGGCGATAGTCAAATGATGCTTGAGGAGCTTGTGACAAACTAGGTGTCACGGTGCTCAAGCATGATGTTCACATGAACAGGTTGAGCCGAGCCGAACGAGCGAAGATCATCCGTTGCCTCGTCGAAGGCAACTCCCTCCGCTCGACCGTCCGCATCACCGGCTTCGCGCTGAACACGATCACGAAGCTCCTACTGGAACTTGGAGAGGCGTGCGCGGCCTATGAGGACACGCACCTGCGGGACCTCCGCGCGACTCGGATCGAATGCGACGAAATCTGGGCGTTCGTAAGTATGAAAGCCAAGAGCGTTCCCGAAGAGCGGCGCGGCGAGCCGGGGATCGGCGATGCCTGGACCTGGACCGCGCTGGACCCGGACAGCAAGCTCATGTGCTCATGGCTGGTCGGGGATCGCGACGCTGAGGCCGCAGATGCGCTCATGGCGGATCTCGCGCTGCGCCTGCGGAATCGGGTCCAGATCACTACCGACGGCTTCTGGGCATACCCGGGCGCGATCGAGCGGGCGTTCGGCCTCGACGTGGACTATGCGATGCTGATCAAGCAGTACGGCCAGGACCCGAGCGAAGAACGCCGGTTCAGCCCGCCCGTGGTCCTGAGCGAAGAGGTCCGGATCATCAAGGGCGATCCCGATCCGACGCGGATCAGTACGAGCTATGTCGAGCGCCAGAACCTGACGATGCGGATGGGCATCCGGCGCTTCACTCGGCTGACTAACGGCTTTTCAAAGAAGCTCCGGAACCACGCGGCAGCCGTGTCGCTCCATTTTTTCTACATGAACTGGGGTCGGCCCCACAAGAGCCTTGCCAATCCGTATCCACGAACCCCAGCGATGGCGGCGGGACTGGCCGATCACATCTGGACGTGTGAGGAGATCGCGGGACTGCTCGACTAGCCCGTCTACATCATGTGGGAGTAGGGCCAGCAGAGCCGGATCGTCAGGATCGTGATCTCAATCGGCGTGTCGAACCGGTACGTGTACTGGAACGGCGGGTAATCCACGACAACGCACGCCGAGTAGCCTTCCGGATCATCATCGTCAGGCGCAGTCGACGCGACCCATCCATCTGGATATGGGTCTATCGCGATGTTGTCGATCGCCCGATCGAACGCCTCTTGCCAGGTCTCGTATTTCTTGGTGGTCTCGGAGGCTTCGTAGCTCAGGTAGACGTCGATGATGGCTGTGGATCCCCCCACTTGACGCGACGGCCTTTGGCCGCGTCTTCCAACCCGCGATCAAGCGACAGACGGTAGTCCCGGTCCCGCAGGGCGGTCGTCATATCTGACGGTCGGCTCAACGGTCGGCTCAGGACAGCGCGGAAATAGTCGGTCATCCGCCCTTGGGAGATCGTCCCACGATGCTTGGCCTCAGCCAGGTATGGCTGTTCGGTGTGCGTCATGTCGCGCAGTTTCCATGCCGAGAATTGTCCATACGCGAGGACGACATTGGCGATGACTTCTTCGGCGGTCTTGGAAAGGCGTGGAGCCTTCTCTATCGCTACGAGCGGCTGGTCCCCATATTCGGAGAACTCGTCATAGACCGCCTTGACGACAGGACCGTTGGGCCATGCCACGATCTCGTCCACGAACAGGGGCTCGCCGAACAACGCAAGGTGGAAACCTTGCGCATAGTAGAGAAGCTTCTGTAGTTTCAGGTTGGTGATTAGCTCACCGGAGTCCTGATCCTGCTTGGCTAGGAAATAGCGAGCGACATCGATCGCAGCAGTCGTGGCGTATCCCCCTTTTCCCGCGTTACGGCTTTTCCCGGCATTCAGCCTTTACCACTCACCGTAACGAATGTCAAGGAAATTCGTTCCGGTACGCTCGTACCAGGTACCGCAAGAACTGTGGCGCAATCACCCGATTCGCGCCCGCTATACTCACCCAACCTCCGGCAACGCGACCCGACGACGATCCCGCCCTGGCGATTTCCCCCAACCGCCTAGCGGCCAGTCGAGCGGGCGCGACCGGGGGCTACCGAACAAAAGAAAGAGCCGGCGACCCCCATCTTGCAAGATGTTTGGGGATCCGCCGGCTCTTCCCGTTCTTGTGATGCCCGCCGATTTCTCGACAGACACAGGCTGGAACCGTGAACAGCCTACTAAGGCCGTTTACGCACGTCAAGAGCCAACCTGGCTAATTCGTAATGTCGGAATCGTAACTTTGGGTGGTGCCCCGGATCGGATTCGAACCGACACCGCCCACAAGGACGACAAGGGTTCCAGCCTTGCGTGTCTTCCATTTCCACCACCGGGGCACCGTTCGCCTTCGCCCAACTCAAGAGCTGAGCTTGACCTTTTGATTCTCGGCCCGCGGTGCGCCCTGTCAAGTACGATTGGGCCTGTACGACCGCCTCAAACTGCACCAAACCCGCCGTTCGTGGTCCAAAATCACTGGACCGTCAAACTGATGCACTACCCAATGGTCCCGGTTTGGACAGCAGAACGGGGCGGCCGAGAGGCCGCCCCGTTCTGGCCGATGTGGCTCGGCGTTGCCGGGCTACTTGGCCTGCAGCTTGAAGGTCTTCGCGTCGGCGCTCCCCTGGTACCGGTTCGCGTCGGCGCCGGCGGGCGTGAAGGTGGCGTTGAGCGGGTAGGTCCCGTTCTTCTGGGCAAGCTTGAGCGTCGTCGTGGCGACACCGTTGGCATCGGTCACGACCGACGTGGCTTGCGCCCCGAGGGTGAACACGACGGTTCGCCCCCCGAGTCGGGTCCCGGTCGCGTCGGTCAGGATGGCCGACAACGTAATGGTCTTGTTCGGGCCGCCGGTCAGCGCGCCCGTGTACGCCACGGACGTCGCCTTCCTGGCGATGGCGATCGATCCAGTGTTGCTCGACGGGTTGTACAGGCTGTCACCCGCGAACGCGGCGTCCGTCGGATACGTGCCCGCATCGAGCAAAGGCGTGTAGGCGAGAGCAGCAGTACCCGAAGAATTCGTGGCGGCGGCTCCGACGGACGCGCCGTTCACTGAGAAGGTGATCGATTTGCCATTCAGGCTGACGCCGTACTCGTCGACGAGCGAGGCGCTCAACTGTCCGGCGGTGTCATACGTGGCGGTCGCGGCTCCCAGGTAGGCCGAGATGGTGTCGCGCGGCGTGACGTGAACGGTTCGGGCGTCCGTGTCGCTGCCGCCGTCCTTGTCGGTCACCGTCAGGATCGCGACGTAGTCGCCCGGCGTGGCGTACGCGTGGAGGACGCTGGGGCCGCCAGTACTGGACGGCGATCCGTCGCCGAAGTCCCAGCTGTACTGGAGGGTGGACTGGTCACCGGCGCCGGGGTCGGTCGCCTGTCCGTTGAACGCGACGAGGCGACCCCAGTCGGCGCTGGTGTCCGGTCCCGCGTTCGCGGCCGGATCCTGGTTGGAGACGGACACCGAGAAGTTGACCGTGTTGCTCAGTCCCGTCGGGTCGGTCGCGGTGAGCTGGCCGCTGAAGGTCCCGTTGTCCTGGAACGTGTGGAGCGGCTGCTGGCCGAAGGCCACGCCACCGTCGGAGAAGTCCCAGCGGAATGCGAGGCTATTGACACCACAGACTGAGGTCGTGCCCGAGCCGTCGAAGGGGATCGGCTTGCCTTCCTGGCCGCCGTACGGGCCGCCGGCGTCGGTGCTCGGCGGAACGTTGTTCGCGGCGATCTGGCCGAGCGCGCTCACTTTGGCCGTGCCGTCGGCGACGTCCTGGGCGAACGATTCGGCGTGCTGCGGCCCCAGGTCGATCGTGACACCCGGACTCTTGAACGCCGGCACGACCGTAATTGGATTCGGGACCCAGACGCCAATGGTGATCGCCGGGCCGTCGGTCGAATCGATGTGGGTTGCGAGGTTGTAGTCGGTGTCGCTGAGCGACAGCGTGTCTCCCTTGCCTGTCGTGCACGGGATGCCAATGTTCTGCGTGCCCGGCTCGTTCTGGCTGGCGGGCCCTCCGATGGTAACGGTACCCGCGAGCTCGGTCGAGAGGACCGTTGCATCGTTTGGCGTGACCTTCACGCTCGCCTGGAGCACGAGGTCGGCGTACGGAGCGCCCGGAGTGAGGTGGCCATCCGGCGTCAGCGCGAAACCGGACGATTCGGCGTCGCAGGTCACAGGCGAGGTGAAGTTCAGCGTGCAGCTGACGTCCTTGGCCGTATCAAACGCTCCGGCGAGGAGCGGCAGGGTGTCGGTGACATGCCAGACGACGTGTAGATTGCCCGCGCCGTTCGCCGTCACGGTGCGACTGACCGGCAGCGTGCTGCCCTGGCGGAGCGCGCCATCGTCGTAGGCGAGGGTCTCGCGAACAGGCTGCGTGAAGGTCGCGTCGGCCGTGACGGTGATCGTGCCACTGATGACGCTGCTGACCGTGTACAACAGGCCACCGAGGTCTGTTGGACCCGCGGTGATGGTGCGGTCGATCGTGACTGACTGCGGCGCCGCACTGACGGGCGCCGCGAGTGCGAGAACCGCGAGCAACGCGGTCATGGATGCCGCAACGGACCGTCGGCGACTCCCGCGGCGCATGGATGCCTCGGACGAAGGCATGGGTACTCCTTCTCCGCGCGTCCCCGGCAAATCGTGCGCGGAATGAGTCGGCCCCCGACCGGGCGGTCACGGACCGCCGGGCACCGAGCCTACGTGCCTCCAACAGGAGCCGCCATCATCGATCGGCCAATTCGACGGGTTTTCGTTGCGACCCCGCAACGAACGGAAGGACCAGTACTTGCCGCAGAGCGTCGGTTGTTACGCGGGAACCGCGCGAAGCCGGTCGACCAGCCAGTCCGAGCCGCGCACCAGGTCGTCGAGATCGATCGATCCGGTCGGCGGCTGCTCCGTCGGGCGACCGAGCAGGTAACCCTGTCCCGCGCCGATCCCGAGCGACCGGACGACCTCGAGCTGGCCCGGCGTCTCGATTCCCTCGGCCACGACGAGGGCGCCCCACCGATCGGCCAGGTCGCGCAACGTGCGGATGACTTCGATGGACTGATCGTGCCGGGTGCCGCCCTGGACCAGGGACAGGTCGATCTTGACGATGTCGAACCGCAGCTGGCTGAGGAGCCGAAGACCGGCGTTGCCTGAGCCGACGTCGTCGGCTGCCAGCCGGATGCCGGCGACGCGGCAATCCTCGACGGCGCGGCGCAGCCGGGCGATGTCCTCGACCGCCTCGCGCTCGGTCAGCTCGACCACGATCCGGCGCGGATCCAGGCCGTGGCGAACGATGATCCGGAGCAGTCCCTGGATGCTGAACTCGTCCATCTCGAGCGTCCGTGGCGACAGGTTGACGGTCAGCGAGCCCGGCAGGCGCAGCCGCGAGGCGGCGCCCATGACGGCTTCCAGGCAGGCGATGTCGAGCTCCGCGGTGCGTCCGGTCGCCTCGGCGGCGGCAAACATCGTACCGGGATCGTTGAAGCCGCTGTTGGGTAGCGGGCGAACCAGCCCTTCGAAGCCGCGCGGGGCGCCGCTGACCAGGTCGTAGATCGGCTGGAAGACGGCGCGGACGGCACCGTTCGCCGCGACGCGGGCGACGAGGGCCGACAGCTCGGCCGGCTTGTGGTCGGTGGTGGCGCTCTCGTGCCGCTCGCGGTCGTACAACGTGACGCAGGTCCGGCCGTGGCGCTTGCCCCAGTAGAGCGCGGCGTCCGCCTGGCTGTAGAGCGACTCGCGGTCGCGGGCTGAACCGGGGATCGCGGCGATGCCAGCCGAGAAGGACAGGGCGTTGGCACCCGCCCGCCTTGGGTCGCCTTCCAGGCACGTGGCCAGGAGACGGCGAACCACTACGTAGGCGCCGTCGTCGTCGGTCTCGGGCAGGAGGATGGCGAATTCGTCGCCGCCGATTCGGAACGCCCGGTCCGATCGACGGAGGCCGCCCGTGATCTGCGATCCCAGCCGGCGCAACAGCAGGTCGCCCCCGGCGTGACCGCTCGAGTCGTTGATCTGCTTGAACTCGTCGAGGTCGAGGAGGACCAGGGCGAGCGCCCGGTTGTACCGAGTGGCGGCGGCCCACTGCCGCTCGATCTCCTCCTGGAAGGCGCGATGGTTTCCAAGACCCGTCAGCCCGTCGAGCAGGGCCTCCGATCGGGCCTGGTCGTAGGCGCCTTCAAGCGTGCGCAGCGCGGCCTCGAGTCGCTCGGCGGGCTCCAGCACGCGATGGGCCAGCCAGACCGTGAGCATGCCGAGAACGGCCGCGAGGGCGATGATGACCAGGGTCGGAACGATCAGGGCGGTCCCGCTGCCGCGGGCGAGGCTGTAGACGACCGGGGTGGAGATCGCGACCGGGATCGCGAACATCGTGAGCAGCGCCAGGAAGAGGCGGAGCCGGACCAGTCTCAGATTGGTCGACCCGCCTCGCGCCAACGCTGGAGCCTGCTGATCCTCGGGAATGACGGACTCCCCGGAACGTGAGATGGATCACCGAGTTATAGCTCTGGGGCTCCGCGTTGCCAACGAACACCGTC
>JBGPVC010000038.1:0-19589 GCA_041491485.1 Candidatus Limnocylindria bacterium | reverse complement strand
CTGTCAAACCCCGACGTCGTGGTGCGCAACCGCACCAGGTTGGTATGTGGCGGCTGCTGAGGTACCCCGACCGGGCAGGCTACGCCTGTCCCGAGGTCAGGGCAGTACCCGTGCGGATTCTTGTCCAAATACTGCTGGTGGTAGTCCTCGGCGTAGTAGAACGGGCCGGCCGGAGCGATCTCGGTGGTGATCTGGCCGTAGCCGGCGGCCGTCAGCTGCGCCTGGTAGGCGTCGCGTGAGGCCTCGGCGATGGCTCGCTGCTCGTCGTCGGCGGTCAGGATGATCGAGCGGTACTGGGTCCCGACGTCGTTGCCCTGGCGCATGCCCTGGGTCGGGTTGTGGTGCTCCCAGAAAGTCTTGAGGAGCTGCTCGTAGGTGATGCGCGCCGGGTCGTAGGCCACCAGCACCACCTCGGCGTGACCGGTCTTGCCGGTGCATGCCTCCTGGTAGGTGGGATTCGGGGTCGAGCCACCGGCATAGCCGACGGCGGTCGTCACGACGCCGGGCAGCTGCCAGAAGTCCTTCTCGGCGCCCCAGAAGCAGCCGAGGCCGAAGATGGCGGTCCGCGTGCCGTCGGGCCACGGCCCGGCGAGCGGGGTCCCGAGGACGGTGTGCCGGCCAGGTGTCACGATGGGATCAGGACGCCCGGGCAGGGCTTCAGCGGGGGAGGGGAGCGTCGATGGGCGGGAGAACAGGAACTGCATGTCGGGAATCTACCCCTGGTCGATGACGCTGCCGTGACAAACCGGACCCGGCGCCTGGAGTCCGTCCTCGTCGGCATCGACGCGTGGGGCGCCGGCCACGCGGCGGCCGCGGTCCTGGCCCCGATGGGGGTCGCCGCCCTGCATGGCGACCCGGCGCGCGACTATCGCTGGGCGTCGGTCACCAAGCTGGTCACGGCGGTGACGGTCCTGATCGCGGTTGAGCGGCGACTGCTCACCCTTGACGAGCCGGCCGGGCCGCCCGGATCGACGGTTCGCCATCTCCTCGCCCATGCCTCGGGACTGGCATTCGAAGGCGACGCGATCCTGGCCGGACCCGGGCGCCGCCGGATCTACTCGAACCCGGGGTTCGATGCGCTCGGCGTCCTCGTCAGCGAGCGTGCCGGCCGTCCATTCGAGGCGGTGCTTCGCGACTGGGTGCTGGCGCCGCTCGGCATGACCGCGACGTCGCTGGTCGACCGTCCATCGCAGGGTCTGCAGGGCCCGCTGGGCGTTCTCGCTGCCTTCGCTGCCGAGCTCCTCCACCCGACGCTGCTCGGTCCGCACGCGTTCGCCGAGGCGACCACGGTGGCGTTTCCGGGACTGCCGGGGGTGCTGCCGGGCGTCGGGCGCTTCGATCCGTGCGACTGGGGCCTCGGCTTCGAGCTTCGTGACGGCAAGACGCCGCACTGGACGGGCTCGACCAACAGCCCCTCGACGTTCGGGCATTTCGGCGGTGCCGGAACGTTCCTGTGGATCGATCCGGTCGCGCAACTCGGCCTCGCCGTGCTGACCGACCGGGAGTTCGGCCCGTGGGCGCTCGAGGCGTGGCCGCGGCTCGGCGACGACGTGCTGGCGGCGGCCCGCGCCTGATCGGTCACCTGCCCCCGGACCATGCAGCGGATCACTTGGAGGGCCGTGGTGCCGATCGATAGCGATGGCCCAGACTCGCCGCAAAAGGCGAGCACTCGCCGGCCGGCGTCGCCTCGAGCAGGACGCGGCCGCTGGCGTCCACCGCGGTCAGACCGGCATGGCGCCGGCGATCTGTTCGACTCGCTGTGCGAACGCGTCGATCTTGGCCCTGCCGTCGAGCGCCCCGATCTCGAGGTCGTACTCGCGAACCGCGCCCGGGGCGAGCGACAGCAGCTCGCCGCGCTTGCGCGCATCCCAGCGCCCGGCATCGCGGTTGGTGCTCGGCTCCATGGCGAGCGCGTAGGTGTCTTCGCCCATCATCCGCCACACCGTGTGATGCGACAGCTGGTCGATCCGGAAGACCTGGTAGACGCCGGCGCCGAGCCGCGGGTTGACGACGGCCACGGGCACCCGGCCGTCGGGCTCGGCGACGAGCTCGTGCTCGAAGCAGGCCTCAGTGAAGTCGGGGATCGGCGCCGAGAGCGTGCGATAGCCCTCGATCGGGACGCCGTAATCGGTCGTCGTGGCCTTCGACGGCACCAGCAGCTGCGAGCCTTCGTCGACGATCGGGAAGCCGGCGTTGCAGTGGTACAACAGCATGTGCGGGGTCTCGTGGTGGCCCACGTTCTCGACCAGGTCATGGATCGTGAACCGGCTCTCGCCGACCCGAGCCTCGATGCGCCGGCGGAGCAGCAGATGCTCGCCGAAGATCGCGGTCTGGAGGACCTCGCCCTCGGCCCACAGGACGCATTCGTCGCCGTCCCAGCGCTCGCCATAGCCGACGAGCCGTGCCGGCAGGCCACCGACCCGGCCATGGAGCGAGAACCGTTGGGTCTTGAAGATGTGCGGCTGGCGATACTGCTCCGCGCTGTCCTCGCCCGGACCAAGCGTGTGGTCGAGGCCACAGGTGACGACCATGCCGCCGCCCCATGAGCGAAACCAGCCCCAGTCGTCGTTCTCGTAGTACCACGGCCCGACCGTCCCCGGGTTGCCGATCCAGGCCAGGGGCACGTCGCGGAACTCGCAGCGACCGACGTCGAAGCTTCGATCGACGACGACGTCGAAGCTGAAGCCGCTGCCGGTCCGGAACTCGACGAGCCGGACGCCTCGCCCGGCACCGTCACCCAGGGTCACCAGGCGAACACCGGCCACTTGGTCGAGGCGGCCGACGTGGCGGAGCAGGTCGCGCCGGCCGTACTCGCGGCCGAACAGCTTGGTCATGGCAAGCCTTTCCTTCGATCAGAAACGAGATGGCTGGTGGCGCCGTAGGGGTCAGCGGCCACCAGCCGTGGTGTGCGAGCTACGGGCGAGCGATTACCACTCGCCTTCCATGCCGCGGAGCTCCTCCTCGGTGGCGGGTCGCTCCGAGGCAGCCTCCGCGGCCTTGGCGATCCAGTCTTCGTGGCCGGTTGCACGCAGGTACAGTACGGCCGCGATGCCGAGGATCGTCCACACGGCGACGAAGACGACCGCGATGTTGAACGGTGCCGGTGGCAGCGTCCACTTGTCTGGCTGGAACGCGAGCGGGTCTCCACCGACGATGTTCAACGAGAACAGGAGGATGGCGACCATGCCGAGCGTCGAGAGCAGCGGGAACAGGCCGTGCATGATCCAGCTGAACTCGGTGGGCCGCTCCCGCCGGTAGAGCATGAACGCGGCGATGTTGCCCAGGGTGTAGATGAGCAGGACGACGTACCCGATCATGTAGCCGTCGAAGTAGTACTGATACTGATACGCCGTTGCGAGCGTCATCGGTGCGTCGGCCGTGCTGGGGGTGGTGATCCAGACGATCAAGGTCAGGCCGATGGCCGTCGCGATCGCAAGGATCCACTGGGCGAAGATCGCGTTGACCGGGGTCTTCCGTTCAGAGTGGACCCGGGCGAACCACCTGGGGAGCGCCCCGTCGACGCCCATGCGGTACCACATCCGGGTACCGACGTTGGCGCAGGCGATCGAGACGGCGATCACCGAGCTGATGAGCATGACCAGCAGGATGCCCCAGGCTCCGCCCCAGTAGCGCTGGGCGAGCTGGATGCCCGGCAGCGGGGATGCGGTTCCGAGGGCCTTGTAGTCCTGGGTGCCCCAGCCGACCATCACGCCCCACTGGACGACGACGATGAAGATCCCGAAAAGGATGACGGAGCCGATCAGGGCCCTCGGCACGTTCCGCCGCGGGTTCTCCGATTCCTCGGCCATCGGCGCCGAGCCTTCCCAGCCGGTGAAGGCCTGGATGGCGAACACGGCAGCCAGGAACAGTCCCGACGTGCTCGCGATATTGCCGGGGTTGAGCGGCTCGACATTGAACCCACCGGGCCCAGGGCTTGCGAGGCCCCAGAGGCCGAGAAGTGAGACGACGACCAGCTCGATCCCGCCGGTGATGACGAGGGTCTTGCCCGACATCTGGACGCCGACATACTGGATGACCGCGACGACCGACACCGCGACCAAGCCGAAGCCCAGCGGGAACCAGTCGCCGATCGTGCCGTTCCAGCCGAGCGAGCTGGAGATCACGTATCCGCCGAAGACGGTCACGGCACCCAGCACGAGCGGGGCGTAGATCACGTTCAGCCAGGAGACGAGGAACCCGACCCGCGGGTGGATACCCCGGGAAACGTACGTGTAGTAGCCACCGGCCGACGGGACCGCACGGGCCAGCTGTGCCAGCACGACCGCCGTCAACAGGACGATGATGAACGCGATCGGATAGGCGAGCGGGGCGACGAGACCCGCCTGGTTGACGACGACCGGCGTGTAGAAGAGCGCGGCGATGCCGGGCGCCACCATCGTGAGGCTTTGCATGAAGATCGAGGGCAGCTTCAGTGCCCCAGCCTTCAGCTTGGTCTCGGCGACCGTAACGCCGCCTTGGGGAATGGCTGTTGCCATGGTTCAGGAACCCTCCGCTTCTACTCCCTCCCCTGGATCGGTGGTATCGCAGTACTTAAGGATCTGCCCTCCATCCCCCGGGGTGACGACCTGGTCACCCATATGTTCAGTGCGGCGTGAGATGGACGATCAGGGGGTCCGCCTGACCGTCGTCAGAAGATCGCGATCGGATTCCACGGCGATCCCGTTCCGCCGGGCAGCCGTAGCGGCAGTCCGACGACCATGAATTCCCAGCGGCCCTCCTCCTCGCAGGCCCGGGCGAGGTCTTCGAACTGCAGGCTATCGGAGGCGAGCATTCCCATCGCCACGATCTGCAGTGGATGGATCGGATAGATCATCCCGTCGACACAGCTCGGAACCGCTTCGCCGTCGCCGTCCGGGAGGAAGGCGGCCATCCGCCGTTCGTGCATCCAGGGGATCGTGTCGACGTGGAGGCCCGCCTTGCCCTCTCCGTCCGGGCTGTTGTCCCATGGACCGAGCTCGAGCCGCCGGCGATGGTGACCGGTTCGGTACACCAACGCGTCGCCTTCACCGAGACGCACGCCCTGGGCTTCCTCGCACGCCTCGAGCTCGGCGCGCGTCACTGCCTCCCCGGGCTCGAGCCACTTGACGCCCCGGAAGCGGGGGATGTCGAGCAGCACACCCCTGGTCACCAGGCCGTTGCCGTAGTTGGCGATGTCGAGCGCGGTCGCCCCCTTGGAGGTCAGCACCTCCTGGGCCGGCCGGCCGTTGTAGACCAGGCCCTTGTACGAGATGTGGCAGAGCGCGTCGACGTGGGTGTGGCAATCGCCGTGGCAGGCCATGCCAAGGAAGTCCAACCCGAAACGCAGGCCGTTCGAGCCGATGTCGATGTCGTGGGCCTGGCTCACGAAGTGGATCGCCGGGTTCGGGTTGTCCGGCCCGGCGACCTTGTTGATCGGAATCTCGAGGGATACCTGGCGGCCGGCGGTCACAAGCCCGGCCGCGGCACGGACCTTGGCCGGGGTGATGTAGTTGAGAGTGCCGAGCGTGTCATCGGCGCCCCAGCGTCCCCAATTCTTGACCGATTCGAAGATCGCATCGAACTCGGCCAGGGAGACTCGGCGGCCGCCCCCGTGCGCGATCGGCGCAACGGCTCCCGCGCTCATAGGGCACCGCCCTGATCGTCAAGGTTCGTCGTGGGCAACGTCATGGCGCGGTCTCCTGCAGCCGCCGGGGTCTTGCCGTCAACCCTGCCCATCTTGCCTCTCCTAACCCTGGTCGGCTCAGCCTGCGATCAGGCCATGGTGACCGGGACCACGCGGGATCACCGGCCAGATGTCGACGACGATGTCGTCCTCGACGACGTGGAAGGCGTCGTACCAATTGACGGTCGACGGCGCGTAGCCCGGGACGAGCTCGACGACGTCGCCCACCCGAAGGGGCGTGGCCTCAGTGGCAACGAAGATGCCGTGCTCCTCGTCGAACCGATGGTTGACGAGATCGTGCCCGACGATCCGGGCCAGCCCGGGTGCCCCGATCGACTTGTTCCCGGCGTCGAGGACCACGCGGTCCGGTCGGCGGCTGATGACGGTGGTGGCGACGAGCACGCCATTCTCGAAGCCACCGACCATCGATCCGTGGAAGACATCCATGGTCACGTACGACCCGGCCTGGATCTCGGTGATTCGCGGATCGGCCGCCGTCCAGTCCCACGTCGCCGTGCCGCCGGCAGACAGGATCGGACATGGGATGCCGTCCGCCACGAGCAGGTCCGCGATCCCTGCGAGCATCGCCATGGCCGCACGTTGCCTGGCGTGGCGGAGGTCCGTTTCGGGGGTCAGCGAGCAGTGGCCCTCGTACCCGGTGAGACCCATGAATCGCAGGCCGGGCAGCCGGACGACGCGCCGGGCCAGCGAGAGCGCCTCGTCGGGCGAATCAACGCCGCAGCGATCCATGCCCGTGTCGACCTCGATGAAGACGCCGATCTCCGACCCGGATGCGACGGCGGCGTTCGACACTGATTCGGCGTTCGTCGGGTCGTCGACCGCGACCATGATGTCGGCGACGCGGGCGAGCTCGGCAAGGGCCCGCAACTTGTCCGGCCCGGCAACGGTGTTGACGACGAAGATGTGATCGAGCCCGGCATCGACCAGGACGATCGCCTCCCAGACCGTGGCCACCGACAGGCCGATCGCGCCGGCATCGACCTGGAGCCGGCTGAGCTCCGGGCTCTTGTGCACCTTGATATGAGGCCGGATCCTTGCCGGCATGGTCAAGAGCCGTTCGGCCATGTGTGCGATGTTCCGTTTCGCGGCTGGGAGATCGAGGATCAGGGCCGGGGTTACGACCTCGGACCGATGCCGCCCGAGCGCGCCGCCGTACTCCCGCCGGACACGGTCATATGTCTCGCGGATCCCGTCGTGGACCATCGTCGCCTGGTCGGTCATGGCACCATCACCTTCGTTCGAGATCGCACTTGCGAGCCCATCCACGATGCGCGATCCGCGGCGCCCGGTGTCCCGTCGAAGATCGCGCTGCCGCTGACGATCAGGTCCGCACCCAGCGTGGCGACGTGGGCGATGTTGTCCCGGGTGACGCCGCCGTCCACGCCGAGCAGGATCGGGCGGCCACTGGCCGCAATCATGCGCCTTGCCTGCTCCAGCCGGCGGTCGGTCGAGGGGAGGAATGCCTGGCCGCCCCAGCCCGGGTTGATGGCCAGGATCAACAGGTAGTCGAGCTCGTCGAGCAGCGGTTCCACGGCTTCGAGCGGCGTGCTCGGATTCAACCCGACGCCGCGGACGATCCCGCGACCTGGGTCGTTGAGGTTGGTCGCCCGCCCGACTGCCTGGAGGACGCGGTGCGGCTGGCGCGCGCCCTCGATGTGGAACGTGATCATGTCGGCGCCCGCGGCGACGAACTGGTCGATCTTGGAGAGCGGGTCATCGATCATCAGGTGGGCATCGCGGATCAGGGGCGACCGAAGCGCCTTGATGACGGCCGGCCCGACCGTGAGCATCGGGCAGAAGACGCCATCCATGACGTCGATGTGGACGAGCTCGACGCCGGTCGATTCCAGGACGCCGAGCTCGTCGCCGAGGTGGAGCAGGTCCGCCGTCAGCATGCCGACGGTCAGGCGCGGGCCGCCGTCGAGCAGCTGCTGGAGCAATGGAGCGGTCACCGTCCCGTTCGACTCGCTCATCCGGTTGCCGGCGCCCCGACGGCCTGATCCGAGAACTCGCGCCGGACGGTCTCGTACACCTCCAGGGCCTGGCTCGGCCTGTAGCCTTCGTGCACGACCTTGCGGACGGCCTGGAGCATGGCGATGGGTGCGTCGCTCTGGAAGATGTTGCGGCCCATGTCCACGCCGGAGGCACCACCCTGGATCGCACGGTAGGCCATGGTCAGCGCGTCGAGCTCGGGCAGCTTCTTGCCGCCGGCCATGACGATCGGTACCGGGCAGCCGGCCGTGACGCGCTCGAAGCCCTCATCGCAGTAGTACGTCTTGACGACCTGGGCGCCGAGCTCGGCACACATCCGCGTCGCCAGGCCGAGGTAACGCGCGTCACGGACGAGCTCCTTCCCCACGGCCGTCACGCCGAGGACCGGGATGCCGCGCTTGTAGCCCTCGTCGACGAGTGACGTCATGTTGTGGACGGATTGCGTCTCGAACTCGCCGCCGACGAAGACCTGGACGGCAACCGCGCTGGCTCCCAGGCGAACCGCGTCGTCGATGTCCATCGCCGTGTGCTCGTTGGAGAGCTCCTTCAGGATCGACGGCCCGCCGCTCGCTCGAACGACGAGGCCCTGCGCCATCGTCGGCGGGATGACCGAGCGAAGGATGCCGCGCGTGACCATCAGCGCGTCGGCATACGGAACGAGCGGCCGGATGGAAAGGTCCACGCGCTCGAGTCCCGTGGTCGGTCCCTGGAAGTAGCCGTGGTCGATGGCCAGCATGACGGTCCGGCCGCTCTCCGGCCGGAAGATCTGGGCGAGGCGGTGCTGCATGCCCCAGTCGTAGGCTGTCGATCCCTTGAGGAAGAAGAGCTGGCCCCCCTGGGCGACCTCTTCGTGGAATTGCTTGCTGTCGCTTGCGTCGGCTTCGGGCATGGAGCTGGTCCTCTCTCAAGCTGTCGTGGCGATGGATCGATCAGGCTCCCGCCGGCCACCACATCGGCCGGAGAAGTCCCGTCTCGGAGAGCTGGAGCATGCTGCGATAGACGGCCGACCAGCGGTCAAACCCGTCGTCGTAGGTCGCGCGATTGGCGGCATTTGGCTCGACGGTGCGGTTGAACTGGACCACCCGCTCCGCGACTTCCTCGAGGTCGTGATAGACCCCCGCACCGATCCCGGCATACATGGCGGCCCCGAGACCCGTCGATTCGACGACCGCCGGCACCCTGACCGGGCGGTTCAGGACGTCGGCGACGACCTGTGGCCAGAGCTGGCCCTTGGCAGCGCCGCCGGTGAACACGACCTCCGCGTAGGCGCGACCCGTCAACGTTTCGATGATCCGGAGATGGCCGCGTGCGGCATAGGCGGCCTGTTCCTCGAGCGCACGAATGCCGGCCGCCCGGCCCGAGCCGGCCGGATCGTCGACGTTGAAGCCAACGAAGCTCGGCGATGCCTGAACCCAGCGCTTGGCGTCCATGACGTTGGAGAAGATCCCGAGGAGCCCGTTCGAACCGGCGGGGACGGCCGCTGCGGCTTCCTCCATGACCACGTACGAATCGACGCCTCGGCGTTGCGCTTCGGCCTTCTCGAGCTCGCAGAAGGCATCCCGGTACCAGCGCATCGCGATCCCGGAATAGAAGCCGATCCCCTCTGTCATCCATTGGCCGGGGACGGCGTGGCAGAGGGTTCGGAGGCGCGCCTCGGGATCGATCAGGGGCCGGTCCGTGACGACCGTCATCTGCCAGAAGCTGCCGCCGAGCAGGGTCACCTGATCGGGTCGCACCACGCCGATCCCGACCAGCCCCAGCTGCGTGTCCGCCCCGCCCGCCACGACCGGCGTTCCGGCCGCCAGGCCCGTATCGGCCGCGGCCCGCTCCGTGACCCTCCCGACGACGGTCCCGGGCTCCACGACCTCGGGCATCACGGACGGCGAGAGGCCGACCACCTCGAGCGACTTGGGCGACCAGGTGCGGCGCGCCAGGTCGAACAAGTTGGAGCTGGAACCCGAAGACGGATCCGTGACGTATCGGCCCGTGAGTCGGTAGAGGACCCAATCGCTGAGCATCCCCATGTGGGCGATCGCTCTGAACATCTCCGGTTCGTGCTCGCGGATCCACAGGAAGCGCGCCGGTGACGTGATCGAGACCCAGTCGCCGCCCTGTTCGTAGATCCGACGGGCCGCACCGCTGGCGACGAGCTCCGTCGCCTGCGCCGCCGACCTGGAATCCACGTTCGGGCATGCCCAGATCTCACGCCCACCGGCGTCGTACAGGACCATTCCTTCGCGCATGCTGGTGCTGCTGACCGCGGCGATGGCGTCCGAAGGGACATCCGCCGTCGACAATGCTTCGCGGACGCAGTCGCCGATCAGACGCCAGTTGCCCCCGGTGTCGAAGGATTGCGAACCCGGAACACCCGGCACTGCCGCATGCCTCCACTCACGCTGACCTATTGCGACCTGTCGACCGGTCTCATCGAACACGATCGCCCGACAGCTCCCGGTGCCCAGGTCGATGGCCAGGAGATGGCGCATCAGACCGTCCCGCTCAAGACGCGAACCGCCAGGTCCGCGCGGTTGGCGACGTTCTGGAGTGGCTGTCCTGCGGCCAGGTGCTCGATCTCGGCCGCAAGCATCTCGGCGCCATGGTGGAGCGTCTCGTGGGTGGCGCCACCGACGTGCGTGGCGATGACCACGTTCGGGAACTCGAGCAGCGGGTGGCGGCCCGATGTTGGGGAAGGGCTCACAACGTCGAGGGCCGCACCCGCCAGATGTTCCGATCGCAGCCCGTCGGCCAGGGCGGACTCGTCGATGAGGATGTCCCGCGCGGTGTTGATCAGGTAGGCGCCCGGCTTCATGGCGGCGATCTCGGCGCGACCGATCAAGCCTCGATTGTCGGCGGTCGCCCGGGCGTGGAGCGACAGCACGTCGGCCGATGCCAGGAGGATGGGCAGGTCGACCGCGCGGCACCTGTCGGCCTCGATCACGGACGGGTCGACGAACGGGTCAAAGACCATCACGGACATGCCGAAGGCCAGTGCCCGAACGGCCACGCGGCGGCCGATCTGCCCGAACCCGACGAGCCCCAGGGTGTGGCCCGCGAGATCGTGGCCGAACCAATGCGCCCCTTCGTAGTTGTCGTGACCGAACTCGCCGCCGCCTTCCACATAGCGGAGCACCTCTGGCAACCGCCGGGCCAGCATGATCATGAAGGCCATGGTCAGCTCGGCCACGGCGTCGGCATTCTTGCCAGGCGAGGTGACGACCGGGATCCCAAGCGCGGAGGCGGCTGCCAGGTCGACGTTGACCGGACCGCCGCGAGCGCAACCGACCAGCTTCAGATGCGGCGAGGCCGCGAGGACCGCGTCCGTCACGGCCGCGCCCTGCACCATCAGCGCGTCGGCGCCGTCCAGGGCGTCGATGACCTGGGCCGGGGTGCCCATGTACTCCTTGAGCTTGCGCTCCGACGGTGTCGAGGGAACCCACGCGGAGTCATCGACGACGTCGATGAAGCGAACCTCGTGGCGCTCGGCCAACCCCGCGAAGGCGCCACGGAACGCGTCGGACGGACAGAAGGAATCGCCGGCGACGAGGATTCGCATCAGGCGCTGATCCCCAGCGGGCGATCAGGTCCGGGGCGGATAGACGCGACTCGGCGTCAGGTCGATCGCGTGGCCGCTGCCGGACTCGAGGATGAACTTGAGCATCGGTTCGGTATCGAGGTAGTAGAACTCGATCGTCTCGCCGATCCGGCCGCCCATCAGGACCTTGGCGCCGCGAGCCTCCCATTCCTTCTTGAAGGTGTCGGAGTCGCCCTGCGAATGCATCATGCAGGCGATGTGCTGGACGCCCTCACCGTGCTCCTCCAGCCATTCCTTGTAGATGCTCGGTCCATCCAACGGCTGGACCAGCTCGAAGACCAGGCCCGGCTGGACCTCGCACTCCGCGCCGAGCATGGAGAAGGCGACCTCCTCGCCGCGCAGGTGCGTGTGGTGGAGCTTTGGCGGGACGTGCTCGTACACGTTCCACGGTCCCCAACCGAGGGTCTCGTTGAGCATCTTCATCGTCGCGTCGAGGTCGTGGACGACCATCGCCACCTGGGAGATGCGAGCCGGCGCGGCATGCGAATCCATGGTCCTCTCCTGGCTGTCGGGGTCCCTGGAAAGATTGTGCAGGGACCGTCAACTCCATGACGCGCAAGTTCTTGCGACGGCACGCAGAATGTTCTGGTGACATCCAGCCTGCGTCCGACCTTCGCCGTCAACGCCCAGGCAACCGAACAGCTCATCGAGGTGGCAACCTCGTTCTACCGCCACGGCAAGAGCCAGATCGAGATCGCACGGGAGCTCGGACTCGACCCCTCGACGGTGTCGCGCTATCTCAAGCGGGCAAGGGACGAGGGCATCGTCCACATCGAGATCCGCCCACCGCGCCGGGAGCATG
Organism: Candidatus Limnocylindria bacterium; assembly: GCA_041491485.1. Taxonomy (GTDB): domain Bacteria; phylum Chloroflexota; class Limnocylindria; order Limnocylindrales; family CSP1-4; genus SPCO01. The sequence continues at coordinate 7,520 of JBGPVC010000038.1, read as the reverse complement.
TCGATCTCGGCCGCGATCTGGCGGGCCACTTCGGGCTTCGGCGGGCAATCGTCGTCCCGGAAGACCCTGACCCCGAGGGAGCGCTGTACGCCGTAGCCGCGGACTTCGTCAGCAGCTCACTGGTGACCGGCATGCGCCTCGGCATCTCCTGGGGCCAGACCCTGGCCGGCATGGTCCGCTTCCTGCAGCCCAGATCGGTTTCCGGGCTATCCATCGCGCAGCTCACCGGAGGGCTGTCCGACGCCGAGCCCGGCAACCAGTGCCATGAGCTGGTGCGGCTGCTCGCCCAGCTCTACCCCAACAGCAAGGTGAAGTACCTGCACGCCCCTGCGATCGTGGACACGGAGGCGATCCGCGCGGCGATGCTCGCCGATCGATCAGTGAGCGATGCGCTCGAAGCGGCGGCCCGAAGCGAGTTCGCGCTGGTGGGCATCGGCTCGATGGGCGACGACGCGACGTTGATGCGGGTCGGCCACCTCGACCGAAGCGATCGGGACCGACTGCTCAAGCGGGGAGCGGTGGGAACGCTCAACGGCCGGTTCTTCGATGCGCTCGGCCGTCCGGTGGGCCATCTCGAACGGCGGACGATCGCGCTCACCTGGGACCAGCTGGCCGCGATCCCGACCGTCGTGGCGGTTGCCGCCGGACCCACCAAGGTTGGCGCGATCGCCGGCGCGCTCGAAACCGGCTGCCTCGACGTCCTGGTGACCGATGAGGCGACGGCCAGAGGTCTGTTGAAGGAGGACTGAACCGTGGCGTCCTGTCATCGGCTGGAAGGCAAGGTCGCGATCGTCACAGGTGCCTCCCGTGGGATTGGCCGATCGATCGCGCTCCGCTATGCCCAGGAGGGCGCCAGGGTCGTCGCCAACTACCGGAACCGTACCGCCGAGGCGGACGCGGTCGTCCAGGAGATCCGGGCGGCGGGTGGCGAGGCCGTCGCGGTCGCGGCGGACGTCTCAAGCAGAGCGGAGGTCCAGCGCCTCGTTGACGAGACCATGGCGCGCTACGGACGGATCGACGTGCTGGTCAACGATGCCGGCGTGATGGTCGCGAAAGGACTGTTCGAGACCACCGAGGACGACTGGGACCAGACGATCGACATCAACCTCAAGGGCGCCTACCTGTGCTCGAAGGCGGTGGCCCCGATCATGATCCGCCAGGAGGGCGGCACGATCATCAACATGTCGTCGAACTCGGGTCTTTATCACCCGTCGGCGATGCGCTTCACCGAATACGTCGTGTCGAAAGCCGGCCTGAACGGCCTGACCAAGGCGATGGCCCTGGCGCTCGGGCCGCATGTCACGGTCAACGCGATCTGCCCCGGCTGGATCCGGACCGACATGGTCGAGATCATCGAGCCCGAGGTCCAGCAGCGAATTCTCGACGAGACCGCCCTGCACCGGTGGGGCACGCCCGACGACGTCGCGTCATCGGCCGTCTTCCTGGCCTCGGACGAGGCCGCGTTCATCACCGGCGAATTGCTGATCGTCGCCGGTGGGCGCGGCATGCACTAGGCGCATCCTTCCGGCCCCGGGGTTGAGCCCGGTGCCGTCACCCAGTCATCGCGCCTGGCGCGTCACATCTGCCGCGCCACGAGATCGAAAGGAGTCCCGGTGATGGAGAAGCGGTTCGTCGGGAAGGTCGCGCTGGTCACGGGCGCGACGAATGGAATCGGGCAGGCGACAGCTGTGCGGCTGGCTTCCGAGGGCGCCCTGGTCGGGGTGAACCAGAGGCCCACCGGTGACCCGAGCGTCACGCTCCAGAAGATCAAGGAGGTCGGCGGGGAAGGGTTCCCAGTCGTCGCCGACATGCGCAATCCCCAGCAAGTCATGGATATGGTCCAGGAGGTCGCGAAGCGCGGCGGCCGGCTGGACTACCTGGTCTCGAACGCGGCGATCAATCCGTTCATGCCGTGGGACAAGACGACCGTCGAGGACTGGGACAACCTGTGCGAGACCAATCTCCGCGGCACGTGGGTGGTGACGACCGAGGCCGCGAAGCAGATGGTCAAGGAGGGTCACGGCGGCGCGATCGTGTGTGTCAGCTCGATCTCCGCGCACGTCGGCTCACCGTTCCAAACCGCCTACTGCGCCACCAAGGGTGGCATCTCGATGTGGGCCAAGGCGCTCGGGTCGGTCGTCGGCACGCACGGCATCCGGGTCAATGCGGTCGAGCCGGGCTGGATCGTGACGAACATGTCCGCGCCGATGTTCGACGATCCCGTGGCGATCAAGTACTACGAGGAACGGATCGCCCTGCATCGCCCGGGGCAGCCCGAGGAGATGGCTGCGACGATCGCCTTCCTGCTGTCGGACGACGCCAGCTACGTCACGTCGGCGACACTGCTGACGGACGCCGGGTTCATCGTCAACGCCGAACTCTAGACCTCGGCAATCCGGGGTCGGGTATTCTCGGCCGTCGAGCCGGACGTCGACGGGCGGCCCGGATGCGACGGCCGCTCGAACGATGGGTCAAGGTAGACTTCCCGGCGCCGGTCGGCGGGATGCGGACAGCGCGATGGAGGCGGATCGGTGAGCAAGGCGGTCGCCGTTGGCAGCGATGAGGCTGGGTTCCGGCTGAAGGGGATCCTGATCGACCTGCTCGAACATGAGGAAGGTCTCGAGGTCGTCGATTTCGGCTGCCATTCGGAGGATCCGGTCGACTACCCGGACGTCGCCTTCGAGGTGGCCCAGGCGGTCGCTCGGGGCGAGCACGAACGGGGGATCCTGATCTGCGGGACCGGGATCGGCATGTCGATCGCGGCCAACAAGGTACCCGGCGTACGGGCGGCCCAGGCGCACGACACGTACTCGGCCGAGCGGGCACGGAAGTCGAATGACGCCCAGATCCTGGCGCTCGGAGCGCGCGTCATCGGGCCGGAGCTGGCGAAGACGATCGTCCGGACCTGGCTCCGCTCGGAGTTCGCAGGCGGTGGCTCGGCCCGGAAGGTCGCCAAGATCAAGGCAGCTGACGAGGCGTCGCGCCACGCCACGGAGCCAGCCGGATGAAGAAGCTGATCAACGATCCGTTTGACGCCGTCGATGAGATGGTCGAGGGCTTCGTCGCGGCGCATGGCGATGTCGTTCGTCTCGTCGGTGAGCGGACCGTTGCCCGGCGGTCGGGATCTGGGCGCAAGGTCGGAATGGTCATCGGCGGGGGATCCGGGCACGAGCCCGCCTTCCTCGGCTACGTGGGAACGGGCCTGGCCGACGCGGCGGCCTTGGGCAACGTCTTCGCTGCCCCGTCACCGGACGTCTGCCTGGAGGCGATTCGGGTGGCCTCCACGGGCATGGGTGTCCTCCTCGCCTACGGCAACTACGCCGGCGATATCCTCAACTTCGGGCTGGCCGCGGAGCAGGCGGCGGCCGAGGGCATCGAGACGCGGACGGTCCTGGTGACCGACGACGTGGCCTCCGCTCCACCCGACCAGATCGACCGTCGACGTGGCATCGCGGGCGACGTCATCGTGTTCAAGTGCGCCGGCGCCATGGCGGAACGCGGGGCCTTGCTCGATGAGGTTGAGCGGGTCGCCAGTGCCGCCAACGCGGCCACGCGGACGATGGGCGTGGCGCTCAGCCCATGCGAGGTCCCGGGCGCCGGTCGCCTCTCGTTCGAGCTCGCCGACGACGAGATGGAGATCGGCCTGGGTCTGCACGGCGAGCCTGGAGTGCGGCGTGGGGAGTTGATGACTGCCGACGAGACGGCAGCGGTTCTCGTCAAAGCGATCCTCGGTGACCTGGCTCGGCCGTCCGGCAACGACCTCGCGTTGTTGGTCAACGGGCTCGGTGGTACGGCCCAGCTTGACCTGTACATCCTGTACCGGGCGGCCCGGCGGGCGCTCGAGGCCGCCGGTAACACCGTCAGTCGGAGCCTGGTTGGGAACTTCATTACCTCGCTCGAGATGGGCGGCGCCTCCGTGACCGTCACGACGCTGGACGAGGAGCTCACTGAGCTGCTGGATGCACCAGCTCACGCCGCGCGGTTCGGCCGGTGACGGACGCGATTCGGGAGGCGATCCTCGCCGCGGCGGATGCCGTCGATGCTGCTCGGAGCGAGCTCGGCGCGCTCGATGGGGCGGCGGGCGACGGCGACCACGGGATGACCATGAGCATCGGTGCGCGAAACGCCCGTCGCCGATTCGCAACACTTCCGGACGATGCGACAACCGCTGATCTCGTTCGCGCGGCGGCGACGGCGATGGGTGGTGTCGGTGGCGCGATCGGGCCGCTCTACGCGGCAGCGCTTGGGGCGATCGCCGCCGAGGTCGACGGAGGCGGCGGTGCGGCGGCCGGCCAGGCCGCCGACGTGGCGATGCTTCGCCGCGCCGCCGAAGCTGCCGAAGGAGCGGTCGTGCGGCTGGGACATGCGGCTCCCGGCGACAAGACCGTGCTGGACGCGCTGCATCCGCTCGTGGAGTCGCTGCGTGCCTCCGAGACGTCCGGCCGCCCACTCGACGAGGCGCTGGCGGCAGCCGTCCGGGCCGCCGACGACGGCGTGGCGGAGACGGCAGGGATGATCGCGCGGATCGGTCGCGCCAGCCGCCTCGGTGAGCGAAGTCGCGGCCAGCCCGATGCCGGGGCGCGCTCGCTCGCCATCATCGTCAGGGCGCTCGCGGAAGCCATCCATTTCGGCCGTGCCGGCGGCGGGTAGCGCGACGTGGCCATCCTGGTCGGCACCAGCTCCAAGATGAACCTGACCTCGACGGAGGCCGCCGGCTATCTGGACATCCTCCGTCCGCTCCTCGAGGACCTGCCCGACCGCGAGCTCTTCGTGCTGTTGCCGTTCACCTCGATCTGGGTCGCCCGGGACCGGCTGGCGCAGACGAGCGTCCGTTGGGGGGCGCAGGATGTCCATCCGGAGGATTCCGGCGCATATACGGGCGATGTCTCGGCGCCCATGCTGGCGGATCTCGGTTGCGCCTACGTCGAGGTCGGTCATCACGAGCGACGGCGCGATCACGGCGAGACCGACGAGCTGATCGCGGCCAAGGTCGAGGCGGTGCAACGCTGGGGAATGACCGCCATCGTTTGTGTCGGCGAACAGGAACGGCTGCCGTTCGTTGCTGTCGTCCAGGTCATCGCCGGCCAGCTTCGGCGCCTCGGCCCTGCCAACCCGCGGCGGCTGATCGTCGCCTATGAACCTTCGTGGGCGATCGGCGTCGGCGCTCGCCCGGCCTCGCCGGGCTGGGTGGCGCGCGTCCACCGCGCGATCCGACGGATGCTCGCGGCACTCAGCCCGGAGACGTCAACCGTCCCCATCATCTACGGCGGCAGCGTCAGCCTGGCCGCGGCGCCCACCCTCCTCGGGCAGCCCGGCGTGGACGGCCTGTTCGTCGGGCGGCAGGCGCTCGACCCGCGGGTCTTCGCCGCGATCGCACACGTCGAGCCGGCAGCCGCTCAGAAGCCGAGGCGTTCGGGAACCGCACCGTGATGTGGAGCGCCACCAGCTCGCCGGGCCCCGAGCACCTCTAGAACCTGACCAGACGCGGGACCTCCTGATGGTCTACGTTGGCGTCCCCGAGAGGGCGGATGGCGCGGGGTTCCGCCACGAATCGGGCTCGTCTAATCGGCGCGCACCGCTACGACCTCCCGTTTACCATCGCGGCCATGGACTACGGACTCTGCCTCCCCAACTTCCCGGCGGGCGCGACACCGGAGGGCATCGAGGCCGGCGTGGCGGTCGCCGAGCAGCTCGGTTGGTCCACCGTCTGGACGACGGACCACCTCATGGTTCCCATCGACGCCGCCGACGAGTACGGCCACATCTACGAGGCGATCCTGACCCTGGCCTGGGTCGGGGCGCGACACCCTCGGGTGCGCCTCGGCACCAGCGTCATCGTCGTTCCCCAGCGTAATGCCGTGGTCCTGGCCAAGGAGCTGGCGACGCTGGACGTGTTGAGTGGCGGCCGGGTCATCGCCGGCGTCGGCGTCGGCTGGAGCCGAGGGGAGTTCGCCAACCTGGGCAATGCCGACCGCTTCCACGTCCGCGGCGCCTACCTCGACGAGACGATCCGCCTGTGGCGGCACCTCTGGTCGGGTTCGGGTGAGCCATTCCAGGGTCGGTTCCACGTGTTCGAGGACTTCACGTTCAGTCCGTTGCCGGTGCAGGTCGGCGGGCTGCCCATCGTCGTCGGCGGTCGATCGGAGCCCGCGTTGCGGCGTGCCGGCGCGCTCGGTGACGGCTACCACTCGAGCGCCAGCAGCCCGAGCCAGTACGGTCAGCGGCTGCCGGCCGTGCGTGCCGCCGCCGAGGCGGCCGGACGGCCGATGCCGTGGCTCTCGGCGCGGGTGCGCGTGGAGTTCGAAGCGTCGACCACCGACTACGCCATGCGCGGCACGCCCGACGAGATCGCCGCCGAGGTTCGGGCGTTCGCCGAGCTCGGTGTCACGCATCTCGCCTTGAGCTTCGGGACGACCGATCCGAGCCAGCTCGTCGCGCAGGCGGAGCGCTTCGGACGCGACGTCGCGCCCCTGATCACCGGGACCTGAGCCGCGGGCGGGGAGCGCCCGGCCGGTCAGCGATCGCGGGGCCGTTGGCCGGCGGGACTCGCGAGCAGGTCGCGGTACTCCGGGTGCCGCTCCATGAATGCCGACACGAACGGGCACTTGACCGTGACCTTCAGGCCGCGGGCCCGGATGTCGTCCAGGGCGCCCGAGGCCAGCCGGCTGCCGACGCCCTGCCCCTCCGCCGACGGGTCCACTTCGGTATGGATGAGGATCCGGCGTCCGCGCACGGCCCGGTACTCGAGGAAGCCGACCACGCTGCCGTCGAGCCGGGCCTCGTAGCGCTGCCGGCTCGGCTCGTCGACGACCCGGATCGACGGCCTCGCCGCCGACGTCATGCCGGCTCGAACCCCAGCTCGTCGACGAAGCACCACAGCCATGACTCGTCGGGTTCGAACGAGCGGATCATCGGATGGCCGCTCGACCGATAGTGGGCCGTGGCGTGGCGGTTCGGGCTCTCGTCGCAGCAGCCGACGTGACCGCACGTCAGGCACAGCCGCAGGTGCAGCCACTCACCGCCGATCCGCTGGCAATCCTCGCAACCGTCGGCGCTCGGGGTCACCTGCTGGATCCCGGCGAGATGGGGGCATTCGTCCATCGGCCAAGTGTGGCACGAGTCCGCTCGCCGCAGCGGTCGGTCAGACGGCCTCGGCCAGCGGCTCCACGAACTGGCTGTTGTAGAGCTCGTAGTAGAAGCCGCGCGCGTCGAGCAGCTCGTCGTGCGTGCCCTGCTCCACGATGCTGCCGCGGTTCATTACGAGGATCGTGTCGGCATCGCGGATCGTCGACAGCCGGTGGGCGATGACGAACGTCGTACGACCGTGCATCAGGCGGGCCATGGCGCGCTGGATGAGGACCTCGGTGCGCGTGTCGACCGAGCTCGTGGCCTCGTCGAGGATGAGGATCGGCGGATCCGCGAGGAAGGCGCGCGCGATCGTCAGGAGCTGACGCTCGCCCTGTGACACGTTCGTGGCCTCATCCTCCAGGACCGTGGCGTATCCATCGGGCAGCGTCCGG